>DAIDHB010000550.1 GCA_027452145.1 Planctomycetales bacterium | reverse complement strand
GCAGTCGACTTCACGTTCGATGACTCGAGCGGCACGCCCTCGGTCAGTTTCGATGTCAAGGATGTCGGCCTGTCGTCCCCGGACTTCCCTGGGCTCACCGGGACGATCGCCGAGCTGAAGGCTGACAACACGGGCTTCTCTATCGCCTCGGCGACCCTGAGCGACAGCAGCGCGGTGGCCTTCGGCAAGATCCTCCAGGTCTCGAATCCAAGTCTCTCGCTGACCGACTTCAGCTACAGTCCCGGCGCGGCGACGCCGGTCACCGGCACGTTCACGGTGGGAGGCACTCTCGAGCTATTTCCAGGGCAGACCAGCTTCAGCACGACGGTCAGCGGCTTCCAGGCGACCTATGACATCGGCGCCGCATCGTTCGACATCCAGGCGACCTCCGTCGAGCTCGATCTCGGCAAGGTCGTGACCGCGACGACCGGGCCGGTCGATTTCACGTTCGACGACTCCAGTGGGACGCCCGCGGTGAGCTTTGACGTCAAGAATGTCGCTCTTAAGTCGACGGACTTCTCGCAGGCAACCGGTTCCATCGGAGAGCTGAAGGCTGACGACACCGGGTTCTCGGTCGCCTCGGCCTCCCTGGACTACTCCGGCTCGATCACTCTCGGCGGCGTGCTGTCGATCACGGGCTTGAGCCTGGGTATCGAGAACTTTTCCTACACCACAGGCCAGGCCGGCGCCGCCCCCACGGTCGGCGGGACGATCACGTTCGGGGCCCAGTCGATCTCGCTCTTCGCGGGCCAGTCGGACTTCACCACGACGATCAGCGACCCGACCGGCAAGTCGCCCAGCGGCCTCTCCGGCAGCTACGACATCAACACCCAGGCTCTGAACCTCCAGCTCGACCAGATCCAGGTGCAGGTCGGCGACCTTCTCGATGTCACCGCCAGTAATGTTTCCGTGGATGTGACGCCGGGCGCGTTCGGCCTGACCGTCGGCTCCGCGACGGCGAGCGTCCCCAAGCTCAGCGGGCTTCAGGGCTCGGTCAAGGACCTCGCGATCACCTCGGACGGGTTCTCGATCGGGACCGCGACCCTGGGCTACACCGGTACAATCAAGCTCGGCAGCGTGATCACCATCAGCAATCCGAGCGCATCGATCAGCGGTCTCAGCTACAGCATCAGCCAGGGCGCGCAGTTCAGCGGCGACGTCGGCTTCGGCCTGTCCGCGAGCCTGAATATCGGAGGCGTGGCCAGTGCGTCGGTCACCGGCCTTGAGGTCACGCTCGGACTGACGCCGCAGGACTACGGCCAGTTCCTGGTGACCGCCAGCTCGGCGTCATTCTCTCTGGGCAAGTACCTCACGCTCACGGCGACCGGCACGTCGTCGGCGCCCCTCGAATTCAACACGGCGCCCGGCTCGGGCCAGGACATCGTGCAGTTCGGGACGGTCACCGCGAAGCTCGACGCCGGCCCGCTGTCGGTCTCCGCCACTGGGCAGGACTTCGCCGTCGACGCCAATGGCAACTTCGTCGCACTGGCGGGCTTCGGTATCGCGGCGTCGGCCAGCGCGGCCGGCGGGATCAATGCGGCCAACGCGTTCCAGTGGCCGGCGTTCCTGCCGATCCAGGTCAGCTCGCTTTCGCTCGTCTGGCCGGACTTCAACGCGGACCCCTCCAATTTCTCGGTCGACATCTCGGCGGGGATCAACGCCAGCCTGGCGGGCTTGACGCTCAGCGGGTCGGTGCAGGACGCCGTCCTGAACGTCCAGGACATCGTCAATGGCCAGTTCCCGCTGACATCGGTCAAGAGCGCGGGGTTCCAGGTCGGCGGCACGTTTGCCGGTGTGACGTTCAATGCCGAAGGCTTCCTGGCCACGACCGTCGGCTCGAATGGCCAGACCATCCTTTACGGAGGGATCGACGGCGGAGTCGATATCGCCGGCCTTGCGGGATTCCAGATCATGCTCGGGATCTCGTCGCTCGGGCCGCTGGACGTCTATGTGATGGTTGACGCCCCGATCATTCTCGATCCCGACACGGGACTGGCCCTGACCGACCTGAGTGCCGGGGTCAATTTCGGCGGCGGGATCACGCCGCCCACTTCGGCCAGGGACCTGGGCACGGCCGCCCAGGGCGTTTTCGCGCCGACGCTGTCGCAATGGGAGTCGCAACTGTCGGCCGACGTCGCCGACCAGATCAGCACCGGGGCCTCGTGGACCAACCCGCCGACCCTCCTGACGATCCAGGGCGGTGCCACGCTGTTCGACGCCTATGCCTCGCCCGACGCCTTCCAGCTCTCGGGTCATCTGGCCTTCGATACCACCGGCAAGCTGCTGGCCAGCGGCACCGTGGTCATGGGCGCCACGGTCAACGTGCAGGGATCGGCCTACATCGACCTGTCGCAGGTCGCCTCGGGAAAGGCCGTGCTGATGTTGAACGTGGACGCGCCGGCCGGCAACCCCATCGTGACGGCGTATGGCGCCGTCAACTTCGAATTCGACGGGCCCGTGTTCAACGCCGTGCAGGCCCCGAGCGGTTCCTCAACGCCTCAGCTCGGCGACGGAATCTCCCTCGACGGCAGCACCGGCTACGGCTCGGCCCCGAACGTCGACCTGAATAACACCTCGTACACGGTCGAGTTCTGGGCTCAGCGGAGTGCGGCCGGGCAGGAGGAGTACGTGGTCGGCCAGGCCCCGTCGTCCTCGACGACCGGACTGTCGATCGGCTTCGACACGAACAACGACTTCGTGGTGCATTCCGGCGGCACGACCCTGAGCTTCCCCGCCGGCCAGGACACGTCGTGGCATCACTGGGCCGTCACGTACGACCAGACGAGCAAGACCCTGTCGATCTACCGTGACGGAATCCTCGAGACCAGTGGCACGGCCGCGGCGATCCAGGGTGCCAGCACCACGCTCCTGGTGGGCAAGTCCGGGTCGATCTTCTTCGGCGGCGGGGTCGACGAGGTCCGGGTCTGGACAGTCGCCCGCACGGCCTCGCAGGTGGCGGACAACCTGGCGCTCACGACGCCTTCGCCCACCACCGGCCTGCTCGCCGACTGGTCCTTCGGCGAGGGCCAGGGAACCTCCGCCGCCGATAGCTCCGGCAACAACAACACCCTGACATTGACCGGTGGCGTGACCTGGGCACCGACCGTCATCGGGGGCACCAGCAAACTCTCCGCCGGTCCGACCGCGGCGGAGACCGCCGGCGCGCTACAGCTCGACGGCACCGACGCCTATGCGTCGGCCAGCGGGATCAACCTGAACAACACCTCGTTCTCGGTCGAGCTCTGGGCGAAGCAGAACGACACCGCCCGGCTGGAATACCTCATCAACCAGGGCGATCCTCCGGCCTCGGGCGGCCTCCAGATCGGTTTCGACGCCAGCAACGACTTCTTCGTCTCGTTCGGCGGCACCACCCTGAGTGCCCCCACCAACGACAACAGTTGGCACCACTGGGCCGTCACCTTCGACGCCGCCAGCGGTAAGCTCCTGATCTATCAGGACGGCGTCCCCGTCGCCGGCACGACTGCCAATCCGATCGCGCTCTCGGGCACCACACCGGCTTTCCTCATCGGCAAGTCCGGCGCGTATTACTTCGACGGCGACATCACCCAGGTCCGCGTCTGGACGGTCGTCCGCACCGAGACCGACGTCAATAGCGACATGGTTTCGAGCACCCCCATGTCCACGATCGGCCTGCTCGCCGCGTGGAACTTCGGCGAGGGCAAGGGAACCACGGCTGCCGACAGCTCGGGCAACGGGCACGACGCCACGATCAGCGGCGGCGCCACCTGGATCTCGGCGACGCTGCCCACCATCCCGACACCGCCGTTCGAGGGATTCACGATCACCATCAACGGCGGCGTCGACCTGACCATCCCGCACGTACCGGGCGGCCTCGAGATCACCGGCACGGCGAGCTTCCGCGTCGATGCGTCCGCCGGGAGCCTTCAGCTCAACGTCAGCGGGATGGTCGACCTCGCCCCGCTCGGAAATGCCCTCGATCTTGAGGGCGTCGTGCATTTCGACCTGGGCCCGCAGCCGTACACCAACCCCACGCCCGAGCTGTATGGCATCTTCGTGCTCCAGACCGGCCAGCTTTTCAATACGCTCTCGAGCCTTGGCCTCAACGTCAATGGCATGGCCGTGCTCCGCTTCAATACGACGTCGAACGACATCCCCATCGACCTGCCGATTCCCAGCAGCGATCCGACCCAGCCGGCCGTGCTCCAGAGCTTCGTGATCCAGGCCGATGCCGCCAGCGTGATGATCCAGGGAGACGTCAACTTCCAGCTCGGGGGCCAGCAGTGGTTCGGGCTCAGCGGCACCTTCGACGCGATTTTCCAGGACCCGAACGGCCAGCCCGAGCTCGACATCCTCGAGAATGCCAGCCTGATCATCGGACCCCCCGACGCGCCGATCGTCGAGTTCCAGACCACTGGCTTCCTCCGACTCTGGAACGGCGGGGTCGCGGCGCAGTTCCAGGTCACCTTCGACGCCCAGGACAGCTCGGTCCTGAAGAACGCCGGCATCGACTTCACCTCGCCGATCGACCCGCTGACGGGCAAGCCGGTCGCGAACCAGTTCCTCTTCGAGCTGAACACCTCCGGGCAGGCGGTCAGCTTCACCGCGCCGACCCTGACCTCGTCCGACCCGGGCCTCACCGCGGGCACAACGGGCCTGACGATCAACATCCCGGCGGGGGCCCCGCAGCCGGACGGCAGCACGGCCGCCGCCGGCCCGTACATGGTGGTCGAGGGCAGCGGCGGGTTCGAGCTTGATGGCTCCTTCGCCGTGATCGGTTCGTTCTATCTTGAGGTTACGCCGAGCCAGTTCCTGCTGGAGACCGATGCGCACGTGTTCCTCCAGGTCCAGAACAATGTTCTGCTGGATCTCCAGGCCAATGGCGGGATCGACATCAGCAACCAGGGGATCTACGGCGCCATCCAGCTCACGGTGAACACCGGACTCCCCTCCGGTTACGGTTTCAGCCTCAACGCCGGATTCCTGCTCGAGGTCAACACGACGAGCCAGACGCCCACGATCGCGGGTATCGCCCTGCCCGCCGGGCCATTCGCGGAGGTCAAGGCCACCGGCGATCTCAAGGTCGGCACGTTCGACCTGAGCGGCTCATTCGTCTTCGAGGTCGACGGCTCCGGCCTGACGATGACGCTGACGGCGCAGGCTGCGATCGGGCCGCTGGGACAGGCCAACGTCGACGGAGAGCTAGTGATCCTGGGCGGGGACCATCCCGGCCTCTATGGCATCCTCCAGGCGGCCCTGGCCAGCTCGCCGAGCATCCCCGACGTCAGCCTAAACCTGAACTTCCAGTTCGAGATCAACACCACGAACGTGAACCAGACCGTGACGGGCTTCACGGTCGACCCGACCACTGGCCAGATCACGACCGGACAGCAGCTCACGATCGGCGCGGGCGGAGTGCAGATCGATGCCGGCGGCAGCCTGACGATCGTCAACATGTTCGACGTGCAGGGGCAGTTCGATTTCACGATCGATTCGAGCGGCCTCCAGATCGACGCCCAGGCCGCGCTGACCGGCTTCTTCGGACTCAACCTCGGCTTCAACGCCCAGCTTGACCTGAGCACCGCCGGCCTGGTTGTCAACGCCGGGCTAACTCTCAATGAAAGCCTGCCGCTCGGCCTGCTCTCGATCTCCGCTTCGCCTCAGCTCCTGATCAACACGACGAACCAGACCACCGACGGGGTCGCCCCCAACACTTATGAGGTCCAGCTCAACAACGCGGATGTCAATTTCCTCGGTCTCCAGGCCAGCGGCACGCTGATCGTCGGGGTCAGCGACGGCATCTTCGAGATCGACGTCCCCGCGAGCGATCCCCTTCAGCTCAGCTTCTTCGGCCTGGGCGGGGTGAGCATCTCGGGCTACATCGATTCCAACGGCCAGTTCAGCCTGACCGGCTCGGCCGGATTCGACCTGGGCCAGAGCGGCAACGATATCTGGGGCTCGCTCCAGATCACGATCAGCAACGGCGGGTTCTCGGGCTACTTCGCCGGCGGCGCCCAGATCTTCGGCATCAACGTCGCCTCGGTCAGCGGCTGGCTGACCATCGACAATGGCTACATCGACCTCGGCGCCTCGGTGTCGGTCTGGATCTTCAGCTTCGGCTTCAACATCGGGATCGGCCAGTTGCAGACGCCGCAGTACTCGCCCAACGAGCTGCTGTTCTACAGCGTGCCGACGACCGCCAACGCCGGGAGCACGATCAGCCTCGATGCGTCGGCCACCGACGGCAGCGGCAATCCCGCCGGCGACGGCGCCTATAGCTGGACGATCTACTACGACAACGCGGTCTACGCCCAGGAGACCGGCGCCAATCCGAAGCTCAAGCTCGGCGACCCAGGCACGTACAAGGTCGTCATGAACGAGGGCGGAGTGACGAAGACGACGACCATCCAGGTCGTCGACGTCCCGCCGACGGTCAGCAGCCTCAACCTCCAGACTGGATATGCCGACGGCCAATCGGTCACTCTGGCGCCGAGCGTCTATTCGCCTCTGCCCGAGGCACCTGGCGGCCTGCATTACCAGTGGACGATCCTGAAGGATGGCCAGCTCTTTGCGACCGCCAATACGCCGACCTACACATTCACGCCGGACACTCCAGGCATGACCTCCGAGGGGGCCCCGGTCCCCGACGTCTACCAGGTGAGCCTGACGGTGTCCGACAATTACGGCGGCTCGGTGTCCGCCAGCGGCAGTTTCGGCACGTTCGACCCGAATAACATCGTGGTCACCACGACCCAGGACCTGACCCAGCCCGGCGCCGTGACATCGCTTCGCGTCGCCATCCAGGAAGCGGAATCGGTCCCGGGCGTGCACTACGTCAAGTTCGCCTCCGACCTGGCGGGCCAGACCATCGCCTTGACGACGGTCGGTGACTCGAGCGACCACGGCGCCAGTGCCATCGCCATCCCCGGCGGTACCGTCATCCTCGACGCCAGCAATGCGCCGGGGGTCACCATCGCCGCCTACGGCCAGGAGCGGATCTTTTACGTGCCCCGAGGCTCGACCCTGGAGCTCCAGGATCTGAATCTGAGCAATGGCCAGGAGCTCGGAGACGGCGGCGGCTCCTACGGGGGAGCGATCTATACCGACGGCTCCGTCTACGCCTCGAATTGTGCGTTCGTCAACAATACGGCGATCGGCAACTACTACGACTACGCGGGCGGCGGGGCCATTTATGTCAGCAACACGGGCTACCTTTTCGCCGTCGAGACGACGTTTGGAAACAATTCGGTCTATGGCTATGGCCAGGCCGTGGGCGGGGCCATCGACACGGCGGGCGCGCTGGGGCTCGAGCATGTGACGATCGCCGGCAACCTCCTTTCCAGTTTGAACCCGGCGGGAGGCGGCGTCTACGATACGGCCTCCAACCAGCCGAACCCCTACGGCGGCAGCCCGTTCCCCCTCACGACCTTCCTGGGCAATGTCCTGATCGCCGACAATACCGGAGGCGTCGACTTCGATTACGAGGGGAACTCCGGCGGCCAGATCAATGACGCCCTGATCGGCACCTCGGCCAATGTGCCGAGCGTCATCTTCCAGACCATCGCCTATTCGCCTTTCATCCAGGGCCAGAATCCGCTGCTGGGTCCGCTCGCCGATCACGGCGACGGCGTGTTGACCTTCTCGCTCATGCCCGGAAGCCCGGCCCTGAACAATGGCATCGGCCCCTATGAGAGCTACGTCCTGGACGGCCGCGGCTATCCCTTCCCGGCCTATGGATCGGACTCCATCGGCGCCTTCCAGAGCCAGCCGTACGTCGTGACCAACACCAATGACAGCGGCCCCGGGTCGCTTCGCGCCGCGATCTCCGAGGACGACAGCAACCTGCCGATCATCTTCGCGCCCAACCTGGCCGGGCAGGTGATCTCGCTCTCCAGCGGGCCGATCACGATCACCCATAACCTGACGATCCAGGGACTCGGGGCCGACAAGGTCCAGGTCGTTTCCGGGACGGTCGCTCCAATCCCCACGGACCTCTGGGCGGGGAACGGCAACACCAGCGATACCTCGGGCGCCGCGCCGGGATATCCCGTGGGCACGCTGTCCTATGCCGCCGGGCTCGTGGGACAGGCGTTCCAGTTGAACGGCGCGAGCGACGTCACGATCCCCGACAACCAGACCCTCGACTCGTCGAGCTTCACGGTCGGCGGCTGGTACAACCTCAGCCAGTCGCAGGAGTCGATCCTGGCGAGCAAGTATGGTGGAGGGCCCTACTACAATGGCTGGATCCTCGGGATCCGCAGCTCGGGAACGCCGTACTTCCAGGTGCTGGCGTCGCCGACTTCGAATATCGCACTGACCTCGCCCCAGGCGCTCTCGTTGAATACCTGGCACTACATCGCCGCGACCTACGACGGCAACAACGTCGCGCTGTACGTGGACGGCACAGAGGTCGCCAGCGGCACGCTGGCCGGCGGCTACGCGCCCAGCGCGCTCCCGATGGAAATCGGCGGTGCGAGCTGGTATCCCGCGGGCTACACGACCGGCCTCGTCAACCAGTTCGCGTTCTACAGCGCCGCCCTGACCGCCAACCAGATCACAGCGACCTACGACGCGACGCTCAGCCTGTCCCAGCCGGCCTACGAGGGATACGGGATCTTCAACGTCGCCAGCGGGGTGACGGTCACGGTCTCAGGGCTGACGCTGGGCAACGGCGACGCGGTGAACGGAGGGGCGTTCCACAACGCGGGCACGCTGACGATCACCGGCGCCCAGTTCGTCCACGACTCGGCCCCGGCTGCACCTTCCCAGGGTCAAGCCGCCAGTGCCTACGGCGGCGCGATTTACAACGCCACGGGCGGAGTCCTGGAGGTCACCGGCAGCTCCTTCATCAACGACGCTGCCCTCGGCGGCGAGGGACAGGCCAGCGGCAGCACGGCCGGCACCGGCGGCAACGCGTACGGCGGCGCGATCTACAACGCGCCGGGCGCCTTGCTCGGGGCGGCCGACAACACTTTCACCGGCGATTATGCGACCGGCGGTAACGGCGACGGCACGACAGGTACCCAGGGGCAAGCCGGGGCCGGGTTCGGCGGCGCGATTGACAACGCAGGGACGGCCTATCTCGTCAACCTGACCATCGCCGGCAACGCGGTCTCCGACGGGACCGGGGCGTCGCCGGGCGTGGCCAGCGACGGTGCGGGCCTGTACAACGCCGCCGGCGCGACCCTCTCCATGACGAACTCGATCGTGGCCAGTAACACCGGCGCTGATATCATCGTCAACGGCCAGCTCGTGGCTCAGGACACCGGCGGCAACGACGTCGTGAACCTGGGCACGGCCAACGGCCAGAGCAACCTGGTCACGACCAATGCCGGCCTGCCCGCCTCGACAATCGTGAGCACCGCCGATCCCAAGCTCGCCCACCTCCTCAACACGGGCGGGACGACGAGCACGCTGGTCGAGCTGCCGGGGAGCCCGGCCATCGGCGCGGGCGATACGGCCGTGACCGGCTTGCCGGTCTTCCCATTCGCGATCCCCGGCCTGTTTGCCTGGTGGCAGGGGAACAACAGCGGCCAGGACGCAGTCGGCTCGCTCAATGCGACCCTCCAGAACGGCGCGACCTACGAACCGGGCCTCGGGGGCGAGGCGTTCCAGTTCAATGGGACCACCGCCTACGCGTCCATCCCGCCCTCGGCTGATATCGTCGGCACCGGGGCGTTCAGCATCTCGGCCTGGATCAAGACCACTGGCTCAAGCGGGGTCATCATCCAGCAGCGGGACCCCAGCAATTTCAACGGCGAGTACCAGGTCGCGCTCTCCGGCGGCAAGGTAAGCTTCTCCGTCTACGGGAACTATCAGTACGACTTCCAGATGCTCTCCAACGCGTCGGTCAACGACGGCAACTGGCACAACATCGTGGTCGTGCGCCAGGCGAACGGGACGGGCGAGATCTTCATCGACGGCAACCTGGACAGCACGGCGAGCGGGCCGGACGTTCCCCTGGGCTCGGGCTTCAACGTCTACCTCGGGGCCGACCTGCGCGACGGGGCCGATTACTTCAACGGCCTGATCGAGAACGTGGCCCTGTTCGACACAGCCTTGACCTCGACGAACGTCGAGAACATCGATCAAGGGACGACCACGCCGCAGGTCACCGACCAGCGCGGCGATGCGCGGATCTACAACGGCGCGATCGACATCGGAGCCGTCGAGGAGCAGCCCTACGAGGTCACCAACACCAACGACAGCGGCCCTGGCTCGCTCCGCCAGGAGATCGCCGACGACGCCGCGGGTGACCAGCCCGTCATCTTCGCGCCGGCCCTGGCTGGCCAGACCATCACATTGACCAGCGGGCCGATCACGATCAAGAACAACCTCGTGATCGTGGGGCTCGGTGCCAGCGAGTTGACGGTCAGCGGCGGCAATTCCAGCCAGATCTTCGTCATCAACTCGGGGAACGTCTCCATCTCCGGCCTGACGTTCGTCGATGGCCTCGGGTCGCAGGGCGGCGCGATCGCCAACAGCGGCGATCTAACGATCGCCGACAGCGTATTCCAGAACAACGTTGCCCAGGACAACCCGTCACTCGAGCCCAGACTTGACAGCGCCGGGGGTGCGATCGTCAACCTCAAGGGTGCGGCCCTGATCGTCACCGGCACGGTGTTCGCCGGCAACCAGGCCAGGGGCGTGGCCACGTCCCAGAACGACGGCAATGCGTACGGAGGCGCGATCGCAAACGCCGCCGGCGCGACCTTCCAGGGTAGTGACGACACCTTCAACGCGAACTCCGCGGTGGGCGCGGCCGGTGGCGCCGGATTCGGCGGCGCGATCGACAACGCGGGTGCCGCGGGCCTCGTTGGATCGACCGTCGAGGAGAACTCCGTGAGCAGCGGGTCGGGGGCATCGTCCCCGCATTCCGCCGGCGCCGGGATCAACAACCGAGCCGGCGCCACTCTGTCGCTCACCAGTACGATCGTGTCGTACAATGCCGGCGCCAGGGATCTCGCCGACAGCGGCACCTCCACCGGCTCGGACATCGTCGGCCTGCCGGTCACCAACCCGGCGGGGTCGGCCGTCACCCTGACGGGGATCGCCTCCGCCGGCGCGACGACCGGCGGCGGCGTGAACAGTATCTGGACGATCAGCGCGGGGCCCGGGCAGGAGATCGTTTCGGGCACCAACCTTGTCCTCGATGGCTCCCACCCGATCCCGCTCCCGTCGGGCCTGATCCAGACTGCGACCAGCCTGACCATCGACATTTCCTTCAGCACGACCGTCGGCGGCGTGATCCTCGGCTATCAGGACCAGGCGCCGCAGGGCTCGACGCCGCCCGACTACACGCCGTTACTCTATGTCGGCACCGACGGGCGGCTCCGTGCGGAGCTCTGGTACGGGACCGACGCTCCCATCACCAGCGCGACGGCGGTCAACGACGGCCAGGCCCATTCCGTCCTGCTCACGTGGTCCGGCAACCAGGTGACGCTGACGCTCGACGGCAAGGTCGTCGGCCAGACCGTCGGCGCGCCCCAGATGCTCGACGAGTCGTTCGACCAGATCGGCACGGGCTTCACGACCGGCTGGCCGGGCGGCGTGACCGGCCTCGACCCCTTCACCGGGACGATCAGTGCGCTGACGATCACTTCGGGCACCGCCCTGTCCGGATCCCTCGCGTCGGGCACCTCCTCGGTCAACCAGATCGCGTTCACGCCCCCGGCTCCCGGGAGCTTCACGGTCGGCCTGACGTCCGTGAGCCCTGCCGGCTCGATCACCAGCACCAGCCAGACGCTCGCCGCTACCGACGTCGCTCCCACCCCGACGATCGGCGGCCTGCCTGCCACCGGCGCGGTGAACCAGGAATACGCTCTGGCCGGCGAGGCCACCGACCCTGTCTCGTCGGACACTGCCGCGGGGTTCAACGACGTCTGGACCGCAAGCGCGGGGCCCGGTCAGCAGGCCGTCGCCGCGTCCAACCTGGTCTTCAACGGCTCCAATCCAATCGCTCTTCCCTCGAGCCTGATCCACGACGCGACCAGCCTGGAGATCAGCCTGACCTTCCAGACCACCGGCGCCGGCGTCCTGCTGAGCTATCAGGACCAGCCGCTGACGGGCGCGGTCCCGACCAGCTATGTGCCGATGCTCTACATCGGCACCAACGGCCATCTCTATTTCGAGTTCTACAACGGTCCCAGCCAGCCGATCGAGAGCGCGTCGGCCCTCAATGACGGCCAGCAACATACCGTGACGATTCAGTGGGATGGCTCGACCCTTTCCTATACCCTTGACGCCCAGACGTTCGGCACGATCGCCGGCTTCACGCCCCAGATGGCCGACATGACCTACGACGCGCTGGGAACGGGCTATGCCGCGAACTATCCGAATGCCCCGAGCGGCGATTTCCCCTTCACCGGGACGATCAACAGCCTGTCGATCACCGCGGGTACCACATTGCTTGGTGCCCTGAAGCCCAGCCTCGGAGCCGGCAGCCAGGCGTCGTTCACGCCCCTGGTCTCCGGGACCTACACGATCGGACTGTCCTCCACCAACGTCCTGGGCCACACGGGCAGCACGAGCCAGACCTTCAGCACCGTGGCCACGATCCCCGCTCCGGCGATCACCAACCTGCCGTCCAGCAGCCCCGAGGGGACGTCAATCACCCTGACGGCTTCCGCGACCGAGTCCAACGCGACCGTCGCGGCCGAGGGATTCAGCTACCTCTGGCAGGTCACCGACGCCAACGGTGCCTCGGCCACCGGCACCGGCGCCCTGAGCTTCAACGGCACGAGCCAGTTCGTCGACCTGGGCAACCCGGGCGACCTGAACTTCAGCGGCCCGATCACCCTCGACGCCTGGGTCCTGCCCGAGTCGACCGGCGGGCTCCAGGACATCATCGCCCACGGCTACCAGACCTCGCCGAATAACGCCGAGGACTTCCTCCGGATCAACGGCGGCTATTACCAGGTCGGCTCGTGGAACGGAAACGACGCGGTCGCGCAGGCCGCGATCCCGGCGAGCGACATCGGCCACTGGGTCAACCTGGCCGGGGTCTACAACGGCTCGCAGTGGGTCCTCTACCGCGACGGCGTGCAGGTGGGCAGCTCGGCCCCGACCTCCCAGGGCGCGCTGCCGGTGAGCAGCACTGACTGGACTCTCGGCGCAGGGGTCAACGGCAGCCAGCGGTTCTTCCAGGGTGAGATCGCCGACGTCGGCATCTGGAACGCCGGTCTCTCGTCGGCAGCCGTCGAGGGTCTCATGGCCGCGGCCCCGGCGGCGGGCAGTCCCGGGCTGGCCGCTTACTACCCCTTCAACGAGACCAGCGGCAACACGGCAATCGATGCGACGGGGAACGGTAACAACGGCACCCTGGGCGGCATCAATCCCAACAGTCCGGCAGCCGAACCGACGCGGGTTCCCGGGATCGTCGTGGGTCCGAATGTCACCATCACGCCCGGTGAGAGCGGGACCGAGACCATCACGTTGCAGGCGTTCGACGCGGCCGGAGGAACCGGAGTCACGACCGCCACGTTCACCTCGTCGCCGATCCCCATCATCATCGACGGCGGCGGCAACGCCGTGGTCCAGCAAGGGACGCTTTTGACCCGCACCTGCACGTTCACCGACCTCCCCGGCGACGGCCCCTGGACCGTGTCGATCCTCTTCGGCGACGGCACCCCGCTCCAGTCCCAGGTGGTGAACACCCCTGCCTTCACGATCAAACACGTCTTCGAGAACGCCGGCACGTTCCTGACGATCGTGACCGTGACCAACCGCAACGGGTTCAGCGGCTCGTTCACCTACACGGCCACCGTCTCCGGCTTCACGGTCAACGACGGCAGCCTCCACGCGGAGCCGGTCAGGAAACTGATCTACACGTTCAACAACCCGACCGAGATCCGGTCGAAGGCTTTCGAGCTGCTCCGCGACGGCAAGCCCAGCCATGTTCATCTGAGCTTCGCGCGGCAGCCTGACGGTCAGACCTACCTCATCACGTTCAGCGGCCACGGGGTGGTCGACGGCGCACTACCGGCCGGCCACTACAAGCTCATCACGCACCACGACAGGGTTCACGTCGTGTCGGGTGCGCCGATGACGGCCAATGACGTCAACACGTTCGTCAGCGTCTACGCCAGCCGGCACGATCACAAGAAGGACCACGGCGTGCTGAGGAAGCACCACCACGAAGGGAAGACTCCGCACGGCAAGGCTCCGGCGAAGTTCCCGGGGCGGACCGTGCATCACGCAGGCGCGGTCCGGCCGAGTTCGCCGTCGGAACACCCGGCGCGAGAGGTCGCGGTCGAGGCCCAGACACGCCGGCCGAGCGTCCCGATGGGCGCGCTCGCCCTGCGGTCAAGGCACCATCATTGAAACCGCGTCGCGGGACCGCACGCCCACGGACGGGCGTGCGTCGCCTGCGTGCGACCGGTCATTTTTCAAGCGGCCGCGTATTCTCACGCCTGTCGGGATGCCGTAATCTCGTGCTCTCGTGCTTTCAAACCGCCCTGGCCGTGGATGGTCGCTGTCCCACCCCATGCGTTCCCTGAAATCGTACGTCCCGCTGGTCGTCGCGATTGCCCTGCTCCTGGGCGTCTTCCGCCTGTGGGTGCCGCAGTTCCTCTCCGCGGACAATCTGCTCGACCTGGCGCAGCAGATCTCCGTCAATGCGATCCTGGCGTTCGGAATGACGCTCGTGATCCTCATCGGCGGGATCGACCTGTCGGTTGGGGCGGTGGTTGCGCTGGTGGGGACGGTCACAGTCTGGCTGCTGCCGCAGGCCGGCCTGTTCCCGTCGGTCGCCGCCGGGCTGGGCGTGGCGGCCCTGTTCGGGGTGGCTAACGGGACGCTCGCCGCGCGCACGACCATGCCGTCTTTCATCATCACGCTGGCGACGATGCAGATCGCCCGGGGCGCGGCGCTCCGTTTCAACCGGGGCCAGCCGATCTCCGTCCCCGTGGACGCGACCGCCTTCGAGGCGCTGGGGAACCATCGCCTCTTCGGTTTTCTGCCGGTCCCGGTCGTGCTGATGGCGGCGACCTTCGTGGTCTCGTGGGTGCTGCTGCATCGCACCCGGTTCGGCCAGCACCTGTATGCGATCGGCGGCAATCGCGAGGCTGCGCGGCTGGTCGGCATCCGGCTCGAGGCCCACGAGACGGCCGTTTACGTCCTTTGCAGCCTGTTCGCCGGGCTATCGGGATTGATCCACGCGTCGCAGCTCTATTCGGCCGAGCCGGGCTCGGCCGTGGGCTACGAGCTGAACGCGATTGCGGCCGTCGTGGTGGGAGGGACGAGCTTCACCGGCGGCATCGGCTCGGTGGCCGGAACCGTGCTCGGCGCCGTCATCATCGGTATCCTCGACAAGGGCCTCAACCAGGCGGGAGTCCATTTCTCGCTCCAGTCGATCGTCAAGGGCTCGGTCCTTCTGGCTGCGGTCTATCTCGACGTGCGCAGGCGCAGGCACGCGGGCGGACGCTGAGCGCCCGCCCGGCGAAGGCCCGGCGATGGCCATACAACCGCGTCTTACCGCGCAGGTGCACCCGGAATCATCCCCGGGCGAACAGTCGGGACAGCAGGCCGCCGCCGGGCCTGGCCGCGGCGGGGTTGGGCTTCGCATCGACAACGCTCATGCGGAAGAGTTCTTCCACCGACCGGCGGAAGGCCCAGTCTCGCGTGGGCTCGCAGATGCGGTCGAACTCGGTCTTGCTCATGTAACCCGAGAAGATCAGCCGGTGATTTTCGGCGTCGAAGCGGAACTTCTCCCCCAGGTCGCGGGGGATCTGGTAGCCTTCCGGAAGCCGGTCGTACTTGACGAAGTGATCCACGGGACCCTCCATCAAACCTGGATTCATCTCATGGTGCGCCGTCGCCTCGGGCCTTCCAGCCCGGATGCCGACCCCAGCCTGGGGCCGTTATGATGGGAGAGGACAAGTCGTGTGTCCTTCCTACGATCATAATTCGGATCTGCCGGGAATCCAGTACCGACTTTTTTCGCATTCCTCCGCTCGTCGGCGGGACCGATCGGCGGCAGGCTCGACGGGCTGGCGCTCCGGTCGAGTCGAGGTGGGGCAGGATGGGTGGGATCTGGCGGGTTTTTCTGCTTGAACCATTCGTCGGATCGGCCCTCCTTACTGGCGTTCGGCGCTCATGGGACGCTGCGGCCTGAGGGCCTCGGGGCTGGCGGCGAAGCCCAGGTAGCGGGCGAACCGCCACTGGCGATATCGCGCGTACCAACCCTGGCGGGCTCGATCACGAGTGCGTCGGGTGCGGGTTGCGTCCATTGTGGTTCTCTCCCCTCAGTAGGAACCCGCCCGCAGGGGATGACGCACGGCGTCCCTGCGAACGGATTATGTGGCGTTCTGGTTGGCTCTCATCGTCCACTCGCTCGTTTCGCCAGCGTCCGGTCCGGGTCGGCCGGTCCGATGCGTCCGCGGGCGGCGTGCTATCTACCATTCCTATAGCTCTCTGCCGTCAAAATCGGACACGGATTCTTCAGAATTTCGGGAATCTCCACCCGGCAGCGGAACGGCTGGCCACCTCGTGTCCCGGCGGTGCCTGGCGGACGGCCCGCGCGGGTGTTAGATTCGCCCTGCGACAGAGGGCGTCCGCGAGACGCTGGTATCGGCCCGGGACCGCTCCGATGAGGTCACCTGCACGGTGAGTAACGCCGGGTCGGATCGAAACAGGTCGAAATTCGGATCTGCATCAAGAAGACAAGGTCGGGGATGACGATGAATCGACGCATTCTCTCCATGCTTCCCCTGGCGATCGCCGGGATGTTCGTGGCCTCGGCGCTGGGCGTGGCCCAGGACCAGGGAAAGGCCCGCCCGAAGGTGGGCTTCAAGGACACCCCCATGCTGCCGGGCGGCAAGTGGCACGTCCACGATAGCGACCGGCCGTTTCCGAAGGTGATCACGCCCGGGACGTGCAGCACCCAGGAGCAGCCGGGCAAGGCCCCGTCCGACGCGGTCGTCCTGTTCGACGGCACGGACCTGTCGAGGTGGACGAGCGGCCGCGGCGGCGAGGCGAGGTGGACGATCCAGGACGGCGCAATGGTGGCAAAGCCCGGCGCCGGTGTGGTCCAGACCCGCGACAAATTCGGCGATTGCCAGCTCCACCTGGAGTTCGCCACGCCCCACCCGCCCCACGGCCGCGACCAGGACCGGGGCAACAGCGGCGTGATCATGTTCGGCCTTTATGAGATCCAGGTGCTCGACAGCTACGAGAACATCACCTATGCCGACGGCCAGGCCGCCGCGATCTACGGCCAGTACCCGCCGCTGGTGAACGCCTCGCGGCCCCCGGGCCAGTGGCAGAGCTATGACCTGATCTTCACCGCCCCGCGGTTCAAGCCGGACGGCTCGCTCGAGTCGCCCGCGTACACGACGTTGCTGCACAACGGCGTCCTCGTGCACAACCACACCGCGCACGTCGGCCCCATGGCCTGGCGCGGCAGCCCCCCGTATCGGGCGCACGGCCCGAAGGGCCCGATCGTCCTCCAGGATCACGGCCACCCGGTCCGGTATCGCAACATCTGGATCCGCGAGCTCAAGGGCTACGACGAGCCTTGAAAGTGGTGATCGGATCGGCGGGTGAGTATCGCTATCACGAGCCCGCCCGGGGGACCGTTTCCCCGGGCGGCGGCTCCGCCTTGATCTTCCGAAGCGTCTTGGCGTACAGCGACTCCGCGCCGAAGGGACCTTCCGCATAGATCTTCGCCAGCGGATCGAGCCGACGCAGGGCCGTGAATCCCGTCCGCCAGCTTTGCCGATCCTTCTCGAACCGAGCTCGCTCTTCCTCGACCTGGTCGAAGAATCGTTTGACGTCGCCCCGGCCGGCGACCCTGAGCCGCGCCTGCTGCGCGGCGGTGAGCGTCCGCCCGCGGGTGTCCGAATCGATCTTGCTTGCCAGAAGCTTCTCCAGGTGCTTCCATCGCCGTTCGGCCGTGCCGTCCTCGTCGAATACCCAGCGGTCGAGATTCTCACGATCCAGGATCGCAGCCTGGATGTTCAGCCGCACGATCGGCCGGGGTTTGGGCTCGTCCTCGTCGTCCTCGGCGTCGGGCTTCTTCTCTCCCGGCATCGTGACCGTGACGTAGTGGATGACCTGCTGGCCGTCGACGTTCGTGGCGACCCCGACTACCTGGCCGCCGGGTGGAGGGTCCGGTCGTCGACGGACCACGCGCTGCCTTTGAAGGGGCGCGGTAAACCCACGCGACGAGACCTTGCGCTGCGGCTCCTGACGCCGGACCTCGCCCTGCTGGGGCGCAGCCGTCATGAGAATGAGAACAGCAAGAAGATGACCCGACATGGCGATCGGCCTCCCCTGCCCTCAAGGCGTTGGCGTGGACCTTCGAACGCCGGCTCCCCTATCGAGGAAAGAGTTCGGGCACACGCCCGCGCAGCTCGTCCACCGCCTGCTTGATGCTGATCGCGTAGTACTTGATGCCCACCCCGGGCCGGTTCTGATCGAATGTGACGAGCGTGTTGATTCCCAGGACTGTCCCATCTTCGTAGATCAGCGGGCCGCCTGAGTTGCCCCCGCTGATCTCGGCGCTGTGCTGAATGTACTCGATCCCGACCTCCTTGCGCAGCAGGCTGACGATCCCGTCGGTGATGCTGTACCGGAAATCCGCCTCGTCGAGCACACTCTCGACGTTCTCGCTTACCTTCCTCATCGACTTCTGGATGGCGCCCTCGACGGACAGGTTCTGCGACGCCGCCGCCGGGAATCCCAGCGCGTAGATATGAGTGCCCTGGACGGCGTCTCGCCCATCGGCCAGGTGGAAGCAGGGCCCATTCCTCTCGACCTTTAGGACCGCCACATCGAGTTTGGCACCCGTGTAGATGACCCGCGCTTCGAAGCGTTCCCTGGCGAAGTAGACCCACAGGTGCGGCTGGATCTTCATCGACTTGGTCGTCTCCAGCTCGCGAATCATCGCGTCGGCCCGGGTGAGCTTCACATGCTCCTCGACGACGTGCTTGTTCGTGAGCAGATAGCCTTTCGGGTCGATCGCGAAGCAGGTGCCGCGGCTTCCCGGCAGCTCGATCTGCTCTCCGGTCTTGAGGTTTGTGACGGTAGCGCCGGCGACGACCAGGCCCGTGGCCCCGGCGATCCGGGGCGAGGTATGCGAATCAACATAATCCGCGGCCGCGGCCGCTGCGACGGCCGGTGCGGGGATCGTGATCGTATTGGACGCCGGGTCGCGGCGAGACCGCTCGATCAGGAGGAAACCAACGACGCCCAGGAGGGTCAGCGTCACCAGTCCTCCCGCGATGGCGGCGATCGCGCCGGTTCGTCGCGACGGAGCGGACAGGGCTGCGGGTTCGCCGGCTGCCTGGCTCGCACCAGGGCTCGCAGACGGTGCTGGGATGCCGCCGGCCGGCCCGGGGCGGTTCAGGTGCGACGCCAGCTCGGGGACGTCGCGCAGGGGGACCCAACTTGCGTAGCCCGTCCGCCAGACCGGCGTCTGGCCGCGAATCCGTCCGGTCGCGACGAGGGCCGTGATCTGCTCGGCGTTCATCGGGCCGAGCGTCGCACCTGCCTCGCTGTAGTACCATTCGGGGGTCGCGGGCCGGGACGCCGCCATCGGCGCCAGCGGGATCTCGTTCCCGGCCGCCCCGGCTGCCGCCGAAGTCGCCGCAAAGAGCCACTCGACCCCCGAGGCCATCATCCAGCAGGCCCGGTCCTGCGAGATCTCGTGGAACTGCGAGAGCTGTCCCCGGTCGCGCAGGGATTCGAGCTGCTGGCGGGTGAACGGGCCGAGGACCCGCCCTCGCGACCTGAGGAACCAGCTTTCGGATGCCGTGGACATGGGCGGTCGAGCCTCGACGGTTGGGACGGATCACCTGGTTTCCCGGACGACGAAGACCGGCCGGCCTTCGGTGAGCAGGCTGCTGTCGCGGGTCTCGATCGCGGCCTTCTTTCCGGCGATCCGGCCGAGCTTCGCCATCCGCCCGCGCCGGGATTCCGACGGCACGACCACCCAGAAGTCGTCGTCCTTCGGGAGGGCGGCGCCGCAACGGACCTCCCACTCGTCTCCCGTCTTCGCCAGCCATCCGATCGTCGAATAGGTGCGCAGCGGGGTGCGCTCGATCCGATCGCGGAGGGCCGTGATGTGATCGGCCGGCGGGAGCAGGCCGTGGATGGTTTCGACGCATTGCTCGGCCAACGTGCGGCTGCGGTCGAGGCCGGGAGTCTCCGGGTTCATCCAGGCGGCATTGACATCCACCGTTGCCCGATCGAGCTGCGCCCGAATCGGTTCGAGGGCCTCCTTCAGGGGTTCGCTCCCGGCTACCGCCGATTCGAGCACCCGGCGGAGCATGGCGACCCGCAGAATCGGGTCCATCTCCGGTTCCTTGAGGATCCTCAGGACGAGGCTGCGCATCAGGTCTTCCCATTTCGAAAGCCTCGACACGTCCATCAGGATGGGCTTGAATTCGGCGGCGATCTTCGACTGGGGCGACAGGCCCTGCGCGGCGACCATGTCGAAGGCGAAGCTGTGGGGCTGCTCCTTGCCGTCGAAGGTCATCAGGCTCGTGAAGTGGACGTGCGCGTTCTTCTCCACCGGCCGCTTCGTCGTGTAGTACTTCCGGTTCACGACGCGGCCGTCCGCCTGGCGGCTGGCGATCGTGACCATCCAGACCCGGTCGACCAGGATGTCGGAGAATAGCCGATGGAGCCGCGACGGCGGGCTGTTGACAGCGCCCGGCGTCCGGCGTGACATCGCTTCCAACAGCCGGCCATAGGCGCTCACCGCGTCGGCCTCGGGGAAGCCTGGATGCTGGGCGAGGAACCGGGCGCATGCGGCGGCCCGGGCGGTCGCCTCCTGCGGGGGAAGGCCCTCGGGCGCGGGCTTCCAGCCGGCCGCCAGGCGGCTCCATGCCGAGAGCGATTCCCACAGCGGTTGCTCGTTGAGCGCTCCCTGAAAGGCCCGGGAGCGGGGCGACGAAGGGTCGGCCTTGATGTACGCCTGAAGGGACTGTGCCAGAGCTCGGGCGCCGTCCCAGGGGCCGGCCGACGAGTACGCGACGGCCTGCGTGACCTCGTCCAGGAGTTGCGACTGGCGGTGGATCTGTTCCAGGCGATTCCGCAGCTCTTCCAGCCGCTGGCCCAGTGCCTGGCCCTGGCCCTTCAGGTCGTCACCGGCCAGGGCGAGCTGGGATGCCAGGTCGTCGAGCGAGCGCTGTCCTTTTCCGATCGAGTCGCGGGCCTCGGCCTCGTCGAGGCGAGGCGATTCGAGGCGACGGCCGATCTCGTGGATCTCGCGGCCGATCTCGTCGAGCCTCGGCCGCAGGACGACCTCGTGCTTCTGACGTTCGGCCTCGAGGGCCGCGCGGCGCCGCCCGATCACATTGGCGATCGCCTGCTTTTCGGTCTCGTTCCGGGCCAGGGCGCGTGCCGTCGCGAGACTCTTCGGTTCCGCCGCATCGAGCGGGGCGGCGTCCACCTCGCGGAGCGCCCGGTCGAACCGGAGGGCGCGATCGGTCTCCTTCTCGCGGGCAGCCTGGAACTTCTGGTTCGCGTCGATCAGGGCCGGGTATCTCAGCAGATCGGGGTCGGACCGTTCGAGCGCCTTGATGAACTCGCCGGCACGCTCGATCTCGCCGAGCTCGACCAGATCCGCGATGGAGACGGCGGCCTGCGACGCCTCGCCGGCGCGAAGATGGGTGCGCACCAGCGCGAAGGTCAGGCCGGCGGCGACGAGCACGCCCGCGGCCGCGGCGGACGCGATGACGCGCAGGCGGCGGGATCGCGACGACTCGGCCGCCTTGAGCCGCGCGAGGAAGCGCTGCTGGAGGGCTTCGGGCAGCCCGCGTCCGTGGCTCAGGACGGCCTGGCCCAACCGCTCGAGCTCCGACGGCGGGAGGAAACCGGGCTGGTCCAGCGCCTCGACGAGCGCGGCCAGGTCGGCCTCGTGCGCCTGCTCTCCGGCGACGCGGCGATCCTCGTCGTCGAGCCAGGCCAGTGCCGGCGCGACGCGACGCCAGATGGGGTCGCCGGGATCCACGGGCGAGGACGCGGTCAGTGTGGTCCATTCGCTGCGTATCATCCGGCCGCGGATCGGGTCGCGGGTGGCGAAGGCGTCGCCGAGCCGTGCCTCCAGGTCGGCCAGCGCGGCGCGGGTCTGCTGGCCGCGGAGCTGTGCATCGGCGCGAGTGAGCGCCTGGACCAGCGCCCGGGGCGGTGGTTCGATCCAGTTCGGCCCCTGGACCTCGGCCAGCAGGCGAGCGATGTGGCTCGGGTCGTTGAGACGGGCTGCCTCGGCCGCCTCGAGCTGAATCTGCCGGAATCGGGCCTTCTCGAAGGCGCGCAGGTCGTCGCCCCACACCAGGTTGTTCGGATCCTGGGCGATGAGCTGCCGCATGACGCCGATGCGCATCCGTAGCGGCGAGCGCTGCATCGCCAGCCGCCGGTGCTTGACGAGCAGGTCCTGGAGCGGTTCCTCCTGCGCGTACGCCTCGTTGAGGAACCCGGCCGCCTCGATCAGCAGCCTTGGCGCCGAGGGCAGCCCGTAGATCCCGACGATTTCATCCCACTCGACCCGCTCGCGGAAGTCGAGGGCCGCGACCGCCTCCAGCAGCTTCGGCTCGGCCTGGGCGAGCTGGAGCGCCTCGGAACGCAGCCCTTGCTGTAGCAGCCACTGGCATCGCCCCAGCCGCTGGTTCACGTCGCCGCACGCCGCTGCGTAATCGGCCGCGAGCTGCTCCAGCCGCTCGTTGCGCGTCTGGTCGCTCGCCTGCACAAAGCCGCGAATCTGGTCGACGATCTGGTGGTAGTCCGGCATCGTTCCCGCTCGTTCTACCTTCGAGGTTGTCCCGCCTCGGGGGCCAGGGCCTTCGACCGCAAGCGCGCGATCTCCAGCCTGGCCTCGTCGGCCTTCCAGCAGATCTTCACATCCAGCGTGGACCGGTAGATCTCCTGCAGCCTTCCCAGGTGCTGGATCTCCTCCTCGATCCGCCTGAGCACCTGCTCGTCGGTCTTCTCGCCGTCCTTCGCCTTCTTCGCGGCCTTTGTCTCGGCAGCCAGGGTGTCTTTCCGCTCGAGGATTCGCCGGCCGAGTGTCTCCGGCTCATCATCATGTAACGTCACCACCAATACAGTCGACCGGGCCGATTTCGGCAACGGGTTGCCGTCAGTCGAGCCCGCTTTTCGCGGGCGATCGTGCGGAGGGTCGGCGGGTTCCGGATTGCCTCCGATCGGGTGCAGTGTCTCCCTTCCCTTTATCCCCTTGATTTGTCCAAGCTCGACGGAGAGCAGCGTTTCCTCGCCGTGTTTCAACGTCCAGGAACCGGCGGATTTCCTCTTCAGTCGTTTCACCTTGTCCCGGTCCGTCGTCAGGAGACAATCCTCCAGTGTCAGGGATGCAAGGCGGTCCTGGTAGACATTCTCATCGTCCCATCGATAGACGAACGTGACGTACTTATGGTCTCGTTCGGGTCTGATCTGGCCCTCGAATCGCCGGCTCTCGCGGGGCCCGGACGGCGGCTGCCTCGGCACCACGTAAGTCAACATCCCGGCGCCCGATTCGATCCGAAGGACACAGCCTCGCAACCAATCCCGCTCGGCCCTGCGATCCTCGGGCCCATCGACGCTCCAGTTGAACTGGAGCTTGCCGTCGCTCGAGACGTGGTAGGCCGCCAGGTCCCCGCCCTTGCGCTTTCCGCGCAGACCGTCGCCGCTCGGTCCGTCGCTCGGAGACTCTTGCCGGACGACGAGCTGAGGTTCCTCGCCGCCGTTGAAGAGGCACTTCCAGCCATCGCCCAGGCGGCCGATGAGTGTCATGCCCTTGACCTCACGAGCCGGCCTGCCGAGGTCGATTTCCTTCTGGTCGTTGGTTGTGGCTGTGAAGGAAACCGGCTCGGCGAGCGGGAGGAATCGGGGCTCGACGGTCGTCGAGGCCAGTTCCGTTGAGTCCGGTTGTTTCGCCGGGGCGGCCTTCGCCGGGACCGCCGGAGCGGCTTTCTTCTCCGCGGCTGGCTTCCCGTCCTTGTCGTCGGTTCTGGCTTCCGCCACGCGGGTCTTCGGGGGCTCCTTATCCCCGGATTCGGATTGCGTGGCGGCGGCTGGGTCGGGCTTCGCGGCACTTGCCTCGGCCTGCTGGATTTCCTGCTTCTTTTCCTCGACCACGCGACGGCTGTCGGCCAGTTGCTCGCGGACCTCGCCGCTGAGTCCGATCGCACGCCCAAGATCGCGGCGGAAGAGGAAGCCGGCCGTGCCGATCAGCCCGAGGCAGACGATCGCAACGGCCGCGATCGTGAAGCGCCCGGGCCGTCCGGCCTGCCGCGAAGGGTCCGATCTCCCGGGTGAGAGATGACCTCCCGCCAGCCGTGCGGCCAGCTCCGGGATGAGGTCCGTATTCCCGGCCCCGGCGGTCTCGCGGCCGGGCGGCCCGACGAACGGCCCCGGCGGGCCGACCGGCGGGGGCATTCCCCGAACGGGCGAGGCGGGCGGCGGCGGGGGCATCGCACCGCCCCCGATCGCCGTTGCTTCCGTCCACGCCCGGGGCTGGCCGGTCCGGGCGGCGAGGACGAGCGGTCCGCCGAGGGCATGTCGCGGGCCGGCGCCGAGGTCGATGACCAGCGCGCCGGGAAGCCGTCGGGCGCCCTCGGCCTCGGGAGAGCCTTCCAGGACGCCCCGCCAGGCGTAGGCGATGCCTCGGGGCGCCTGGGTGAGGTACGTGCTGAACTCGACATCCCAGCGCCGCGGCGGGGGCAAGAGAGCGATCGCCTCGGAGAACAGCGGCAGGAGCTCCACGCCAGGGCGGAAGACGAGGAACGCGGGGCGTTTCGGGTCGGCGAGGAACGACTCGGCCAGAACCCCGGCCCATCCGGCATCGCCGGCGGCCGCGGCCCACGCGGTCGCGACGCCCGCGGGCCGATCGCCCCGCGGCACCGGCCGCCCCTCCGGCAGGGTCCGCGGCTCGCCGTCCCAGGCTTGCTGCATGAAGCCCGGCTGTTCGAGGAGCCACGCCGGGCCTCCATCGGGGCGCTCGGCGGCATCGATCACGACGTGGTGCGCGTACTTGTTGGCGCGGCCCGTATAGTCAAGGCCCGCCGGCCCGACGCGAGAAAGAATGCTCGCCGGCCGCCCGCCCAGGGTGAAGCGCGTGTGGGCGAAGTTGATCGGATTCCGCGCCGACAGGGGATCGTGTGCCGGATAGACCGGCTGGTAGCCGCTCAGGATCTCGAGCCGCTCGGCCAGCGGTCCCGCGACCTGCGGCGTGGCTGCCACCGTGCAGAACCCGCGCGTGCCGGGCCGGAGACCGCGAGGGACCGACGTGTAATGCAGCTCCTGGCTCATCGTGCAGTCCCCGGTCAGGGTCGAGTCGTCTCACGGCCGATCAACGTGTTCTTCCCACATCGCACCCGCGCGCCCGCTCGTGGCCGGTCATCACCGAATGGCGGCGCCTTCTTGCTTCAACCACGTTTCTCGCGCCGGACCAGCCGCGGCACCAGGGCCGGAAGGACGCGCGAGATCGCATACAGCACTGGCACCGTCACCCACCGCGGCTGAATGTCCCGGGGCCGGATCCCGGGCAGGCCCTGGCCGGCGTTGACCTCGACCCTCGGGCCCAGCGAGCTCACGGCGATGTAGGTCACATCCCGGGCGAACGCCTGCACGGCGGTCACGATCTCCGGGGAGTGTTTCATCAACAGCGTCCGCAGTTCCGCCGAGCGCCGTTCGATCCACTCGACGTCAACCCCCGTGAGGTTCCCCTGCGATCGCCAGGGATCGTCGGCCGCGTCGCTGCCCAGGAGGTGGATCCACTCGTCGAGCTTGGAAAGGATGACGACAACGGGACGGTCGAACTTCGCGTTCTGGGACAGGTTCGCATGTCGTCGGATCCGCGCGGCAGCCTCGCTGAGGATCGTCTCCTGACGGCTCAGCCGGGCGGCACGCTGTACGGCGCTGCCACCCGTACCGCTTCCGCAGAGCTCTCGGAACCGAAGGTCCTGCGTCGGGTCGAACAGGAACAGCACCGCCTGCGACCGAGATAGGTGCCGGGTGACGGGGCTCGACGCCGAGTCTTGCCCAGGCTGGAAATGCTCGCCGGCATTGTCGTACAGGCAAAGTACGCGAGACAGCCGCGCCGGGTCGCCTCCGGGATGACCCTCCTGCGGCTGCATGGCGAACAGGAACGGGCGCGGATAGCTGACCGTCTGCTGTCCGTAAGTTACCGTGTCGTACAGCTCGCCCTGAAGCTCGGTCTTGCGGATCAGGCCGCCCAGCGGGATCACCTCGGCCTGCTCGGGGTTGAGGAACAGCGATTCCTCGCAGTCATTTAGCGCCCGGTTCGATACCGGATCGGCGTCAGTGAAGTCGATCCCGAACCGGAGCGGCAGCGTCCGGCGCAATTGCCAGGTCATCGCGGTCAAAAAGTACGACTTCCCGCTCGCCGGCGCGCCCAGGATCGAGAGGAACAGCGGCTCCATCTCCATCATGCACCGCGGGACCGGCAGGTGGCATTTGGGGCACGCCGTGTTCCGGCAGGTCATCCCCTTGGCGTCGATTGCGTCGCCCTCGAGCGTGTACCGGCTGGGCAGGAACCGCTGCTGGCTCTCCGGCCCGAGGCGAGGGTCGCCGAGAAGGTCAATATGCTCGGAGATCCACAGGATCTGCTCGGGCGCGAACCGCTCCCAGCAATGCGGGCACGTGATCTGGCCCAGCAGCTTGGCCGGCACGCTCGTACCCGCCGCAATCTGATCGTAATGGCTGACCGCGATCGCCATGGAAGTCACCCGACCTGGAGATGGGCCCGATCGATCGCCGACCGAGGTTGCTTGACCGAAGCGTTTTCGCAGGCAAGGACCGCTTTCACGATGCTACCGATGCGACGTTGCAACCGATCACCGACGCAATCGCGGCGAGTATACCGATGGCCATTGAGATCCACAAGAATGAATTGCTCCTGAAATGGGGTTTCGGGATCGACGAGTCTGGGCGGCCGCCGTGCGGAAGATGGCCCCCATTGCTTCGAAGATTCCCAAGCGCGCGCCGGGCATCTTCGAAGCCGGTCCCGGCAGGTCGGGTCGGAGAAGATGCGGGAACGGTCGGACCCTCGCGGATGGTCAGGTCCGAGCCAGCCGCGATATCGGACAGCCGGTCGACCTGACCGGAGGGCCAGCGGATGGTGACGGAGCTGGCCGACGCCGCCCGGCCGATGCCGATCAGGAGGCGCGGGTCGTGCGCCGAGGCGTAGCTGGCGCCACCCTTGCGGTGGCGGACGATCGTGCGATCGCCGACGGTGACGGTGACGACGGCGCCGATGCCGTCGCGGTTGCTCCGGGAGCCGACCAGCCGAACGCGGATCCAGCCGTTCCTTGTTGCGGTGTCGTTGCGCAGGAGCGCCGGCGGGGCGTCCTTGTGGTTGACGACCAGGTCGATATCGCCGTCGTCGTCGATGTCGCCGTGGGCGACGCCGCGGCCGACGTGGTCGGCGTCGAAGTACGCGCCGGCCAGCCGGGTGGCCAGCTCGAATCGTCCCCGGCCGACGTTGTGATGCAGCAGGGCCGGCTGGGCGTAGGGATTGGCCACGTTGAAGAGGTGCAGGTTGTCGTCGACGTGGCCATTCGTCACGAAGCAGTCGGGCCAACCGTCGTTGTCGAAATCCGCCAGCGCGCAGCCCCAGCCGACCCAGGGCAGGCTGTCGTGCATCATGCCCGAGGTCCGGGTCCGTTCGATGAACTGTCCCCCGCCGCGGTTGGAGAACAGCGCGTTCGGCTCGTCGAAGTAGTTGGTGACGAACAGGTCGGGCCGGTCGTCGCCGTCGACGTCCTCGGCGTCGACGCCCATGCCGGCCCGGACGTTGCCAGCCGGGTCGTAGCCGGCGCCCGAGGAATCCGTGGCGTCCTCGAACGTCCCGTCGCCCCGGTTGAGGAACAGGAAGTTGGGGCAGGTGTCGTTCGCCACGTACAGGTCGATCCGGCCGTCGTCGTTCAGGTCGGCCGCGACGACCCCGAGGCCGCGGCCGTCGGAGCGGCCCACGCCGGCGCGTTCGGTTGCGTCGGTGAAGGTGCCGTCGCCGTTGTTGTGATAGAGGAAGTGCCGGGCCGGGCGGACGTACCGCGGCGTGCAGTAGATGCGCGTCTTCTCCAGCTCGGGCCGGGCGGGATTCTTCATGCCGCCGCAGAATCGGTCGTCGTCGGGGAGCTTCCAGTGGCCGAACCGGGCGACGTACAGGTCGAGGCGGCCGTCGTTGTCATAATCGAGGAACGCGCCGGCGGTGGACCAGCCGCCACCTTCAACCCTGGCCTCGCGGGTGACATCGACGAATCGCCCGGATCCGTCGTGGCGGTAGAGTACGTTCGACCCATAGTTGCACAGGTAGACGTCGGGATCTCCGTCGTTGTCGTAGTCGCCGACGACGAGCCCCTGGCAGTATCCCTGGAAGCCCAGGCCGGAGCGTTCGGTCGCGTCGACGAACCGCCCGCCGCCCAGGTTGCGATAGAACCGATTGGGACCGGTGCGGGAGTTCCCCACCGGGAGCCTCGTTGCGGTGGCGAAGTACAGGTCCATGCGCCCGTCGCCGTCGGCGTCGAACATCGCCACGCCCGAGCCATACGCCGTGGGAAAGTGCTTGGCCTCGGTCATGCCGGAGGCGTGGACGAAGGTGATCCCGGACTCCCTCGCGACCTCGGCGAAGCGGAATGGGCTGGGCGGCACCGGGACCGTCGGATTGGCCCGCGTCTTGCCGATGTCGCGCGCCGGTTCGAGCCGGAAAGGCGTCGCCGAGGCGGACGGCGAAGGCGAACGGCGCCGGAGCCCCTGCGGGACGCCGACGCTCACGTAGAGTATGACGGTCATCCCCAGCGCGATGGAGAGGAAAACGAGCACGCGCCGGCGGCGGGGCGTCGCCCGACCGCCCCGGTCGGGACGCGCGGAATCGTCCGGTCCTGGCCCTTGCCTCGTCATGGCGTCCCCTCGTCCCCGGACTTTGCAACCGGCGGCCCGCACCGTATCCTGAGATCGTACCATCGTCGAGTTGCGCGAGAGGAGTCGGGAACCTTCCGGTTCGCGGGAGTCGGGTCGGGGGACGGCATGGGTTGGCGGATGCGATCGGTGCTCATCGGTTCGGCCGTGCTCGTGCTGACGCTGGCGCTGGTCGCTTCGGCGTTGCCCTGGCTGCGCCACGGACGCGAGGTCGAACGGGACGCGGAGATCGTACGCCAGGCCATCGCGCTGGGGCGGTTCGACCGGGCTCGCGATCCGCTGGACCGATGGCTGCGGGCCCGGCCGGGTTCGGCCGAGGCCCACGCGATGCTCGGCCAGGTCGCGCTGGCCGACGGCGACCTCGCCGAGGTCACGCGGTGCATGAACCAGGCGCGCACCCTGGGCTGGCCGCGGGAGAAGCTCGAGCGGCTCCACGCGATCACACTGGCCCGGATCGGCCGTCACGCCGAGGCCGAGGCGATCCTGACGCGGGCCCGCAGGCCCCGGTCGGAGCCCGACCCGATGATCGACGAGGCGCTGGCCCGTGTCTACCTGAAGACCTACCGGCTGGGCGAGGCGCGCGACGTCATCCGCCGCTGGATGGAGCAGGCGCCCGGAGACGCCCGTCCCTACCTGTGGCTCACCGAGATCGACCGCCGGATCGAGGTCGACAACCCCGACTCGTGGGAGAGGCATTATCGCGCCGCGCTCTTGCGCGACCCGGGGCTCGATGCCGCGCGGCTCGGCCTGGCCGAGACGCTCGCCCACATGCATCGCAACATCCCGGCCGATGAGCAGTACCGCCTCTACCTGGAGCGCCATCCCAACGACCCCGCGGCCCTCGCCGGCGCCGGGCGCAACGCGGTCGAGCTGGGCGACGTGTCGCGCGGCAGCCGGCTCCTCGAGCAGGCGCTGGGCCTCGATCCCCGGAACGCCGTGGCACTCAAGGGGATGGCCGACGTGGACCTGCAT
The DNA here is from genome assembly GCA_027452145.1 of Planctomycetales bacterium. Lineage (GTDB taxonomy): Bacteria > Planctomycetota > Planctomycetia > Isosphaerales > Isosphaeraceae > JAKAUH01. The sequence continues at coordinate 3,317 of DAIDHB010000550.1, read as the reverse complement.
CGGGGCGACCTGAAGTCGTCGCGCGAGCGGCTCGACCGCGTCATCCGGGCCGACCCATTCGACCAGGAGGCGCTCAACCGTCGGGCGGGCATCCGCACGCGGCTCGGCGACGCCGAGGGCTCGCGGGCCGATCGAGCGGCGCTCGACCGGCTCAAGCGCGACCAGGCCGAGCTGCTGGGCCTGCGCAGCCGGGTGCTCGCGGAGCCGTCGAACAACGACCTCCGCGCGCGGGTCGCGGCCTGGATGTTCGCGCACGGACGCGACCAGGAGGGCGTGGGCTGGGCGACGGCCATCCTGGCCAGCGACCCGGCTCACGTTCCCACGTGCCGGCTCCTGGCCGACTACTACGCGAGAAGGCCCGATCAGGCCGGGCTGGCGAACTACTACCGGATCCAGGCCGAGCGGGGCTCGACCGGTGTGCGGCCGTGAGAGGCGGTTCCACGACCATCGAGAGAGACCGGCCGCATTCACGCTTTTCACGACGATCAGACGAACCGACCCGACAGGCCGCGAGGCACGAGGCGAGCGATGACGACGAGGGGTCCGCTGCGATGGGGCATCCTGGGCTGTGCGAGGATCACGCGACGGGGGCTCGTCCCCGGTATTCGCGGCTCGACCACCGGCGTGCTGCACGCGATCGCCAGCCGCGACCCGGCCGTCGCGCGCCATTGGGCCGACGAGTTCGGCATCCCGCGGGCGCATGGCTCGTACCAGTCGCTGCTCGACGACCCGCAGGTCGACGCCGTCTACATCCCGCTGCCCAACGAGCTGCACTGGCCGTGGGTGGCGGCGTCCGCCGACGCCGGCAAGCACGTTCTGTGTGAGAAGCCGCTGGCGCTCGATGCCGCCGAGGCCGCGGCGATGGCCGACCATTGCCGGGACCGCGGGGTGCCGCTGATGGAGGCGTTCATGTGGCGGCATCAGCCCCGCTCGGTCGCCCTGCGCCGGCTGGTCCTCGACGGGGCGATCGGATCGCTTCGCCTCGTCCGCTCGTCGTTCTCGTTCCCGATTGCCGAGGGCGACTGGCGGCTCGACCCGGCGCGCGGCGGCGGCGCGCTCTGGGACGTGGGTTGCTACGGCGTGAGCGCCGCGCGGTTCTACGCCGGGGCCGAGCCGTCGCGGGTCGCGGCGGTCGCGCACGCGGGGCCGTCGGGCGTCGACATGACCCTCGCCGCGGTGCTCGAGTTCCCGGACGGCGTGCTGGCCACGGTCGATTGCAGCTTCGAGCAGCCGTATCGCTGCACCTGCGAGATCGTCGGGAGCGGCGGCGTGATCGAGGTCCCCGATGCGTTCCTCCCGCCCGCCGGCGCCGTGCCGACGGCACGGGTGCGGACCATCGGCGCGGCGTCCGACTCGGGCTCGGGCGGGGACGTCGTGAAGGTCCTCGACTTCGAGGCGGTCGACCAGTACGCGGCGATGATCGACGCCTTCGCCCGTTCGGTCGAGGCGGGTGAGCCCGTCGACCCGGCCGAGGACGGCGTCGCGCAGATGGCCGTGCTGGAGCGAATTCTCGCGGCGGCGGGCCTCGCGACTGGCCCGGGGAGCCATTGAGGCCACGATCGAGGCGCGGGCGCGAGGCAATGAGGCGGGGTTGATGCGGAGGCCACGATCATGGGCGGACTGGCTTGGAACAAACGGACACGCCTGGTCGGCCTGACGCTCCTGCTCGGCGCGCTCGTCGCCGCGCTGGTGGTCGCCCGCCGGCCCGAGGGAGGCGCCTCGACGTCCCGCCCGATGGCCGGTCGACTCGCGGCCGCGACGGTCGTGCCCGGAGAACCCGCCGCGAAGCCGGGCGGCGGCGTCCGCCCGCGGCAGTTGCTCGACCCCGGCGGCTTCGGAGTGCTCATGGCCAACCTCCCGAGCTGGAAGGCGGGCGACTCGCTCCAGCAGATCGCCCGCGCCTGGGATCGGCCGGGGATCACGCTGCTGAAGGTGAGCGAGGCCCCGCTCGAGTCGGCGCGGCGGGCCGGCGACCAGGCCGGGACGATCCGCTTGCACGTCACCCGCGCGATGCTCTGGACCTCCGAGGGCCGGACCGATCGCGCGGCTCGCGAGCTGGATGATGCCCGGAAGCTCGCCGACGCCGATGCCGCCCTGCGGGCGGAATGGCTCTGCTCCCTGCTCTACCTCCAGGGCGTCACCGCGATGCGCAGGGGGGAGAACGACAACTGCATCGACTGCCGCGGCGATGGCTCGTGCATCCTGCCGATCGCCCCGACGGCCGTCCACACCAGGACCGACGGCTCGCGCGCCGCGATCGGCTACTTCGCCCGGCTGCTGGAGGAATACCCCGACGACCTGGAGGTGCGCTGGCTGCTGAACCTGGCGCACATGACGCTCGGCGAGTATCCGGACAGAGTCGATCCCCGCTATCTCGTGCCGCTCGATCGATTCGTCGACTCCGAACGCGACATCGGCCGGTTTCGCGACGTCGCTCACCTGGCCGGCGTAAACAAGCTGAACCAGGCCGGGTCGGGGGTCTTCGAGGACCTCGACGGCGACGGCCTCTTCGACCTGGTCGTCTCGTCGTTCGACCCCGCGGAGCCGCTGGAGATCTACCGCAATCGCGGCGACGGGACGTTCGAGCCTCGCGGCGCGTCGGCGGGCGTCGCCGATCAGCTCGGGGGCATGTTCTGTGTCCAGGCCGATTACAACAACGACGGCCGGATGGACCTGTTCGTCGCCCGCGGCGCCTGGCTGCCGGTGCCGATTCGCCCGAGCCTGCTGCGCAACGACGGCGACGGCAAGTTCACCGACGTCACCCGCGAGGCGGGCCTGCTCCACCCGGTCAACTCCAATTCGGCCGCGTGGGCCGACTACGACAACGACAGCTGGCTCGACCTTTTCGTCTGCTGCGAGCTCCAGCCGAACCGTCTCTATCGCAACAGGGGGGACGGGACGTTCGAGGAGGTCGCCGGGCGAGCCGGCCTCCGGTGCGCGAGCGTCCTCGGCCGCACCGCCTGCTGCAAGGGGGCGACCTGGATCGACTACGACAACGACGACGACCCCGACCTGTTCCTCAACTTCCGCGTCGGCGACGCGGCGCTGTTCCGCAACGAGGGGGACGGGACATTCACCGACGCGACGGCGGCGCAGGGCATCGACGGCCCGCGCGAGGGCTTCTCGTGCTGGGCCTTCGACTACGACAACGACGGCTGGCTCGACATCTTCGCCACCTGCTACGACCGATCGCTCGCCGACGTGGTCCACGGCCTGGCCGGCGAGCCGCATCGCCGCCATTCGAACCGACTGTTCCACAACCGGGGCGGCCGCGGGTTCGAGGACGTCGCCAAGGCCGCGGGCCTCGACCTGGTCTT
>DAIDHB010000549.1 GCA_027452145.1 Planctomycetales bacterium | reverse complement strand
TCAGCGGGGTCCTCGCCTCGTCGATCAGGATGCTGTCGGCCTCGTCCACCATGGCGAAATAGTGCAGTCGCTGCACGGGCTTCTCGCCCTCGAGCTGCTCGCCGCGGCCGAGGTACACCTGCTCGAACGTCTTGCGGTGCCCGTCGCCCCCCATCTTGAGCCGCTTCAGCTCGTCGCGGAGGAAGTCGAACCCCAGCTCCTTGGCCGTGCCGTGAGTGATGTCGCAGTTGTAAGCCGCCCGCCGCTCGCTATCGGTCTGCCCGGTCTGGATGCAGCCGACCGTCAGCCCCAGCATCTTGTAAACTGGGCTCATCCACTCCGCGTCGCGGCGCGCGAGGTAATCGTTCACCGTGATGACGTGCACGCCCTTGCCCGGCAGTGCGTTGAGGAACGCCGGCATCGTGGCGACCAGCGTTTTTCCCTCGCCCGTCTCGAGCTCGGCGATGCATCGGTTGTGGATCGCGATGCTGCCGACGATCTGCACGTCGAACTGGCGCTGGCCGATCGTCCGCTTGGCCGACTCGCGAACCAGGGCATAGGCCTCGACCAGCAGGCTGTTGAGCGAGTCGCCCTGCCGCGCCTTGAGCCGGACCTGGTGGGCCCGCGCCTTCAGCTCGTCGTCCGAGAGGACCTCGAGCTCCGGCTCCATGGCGTTGATTCGATCCACCAGGAGGGAATAACGCCCCAGCCGGCCGGCATGAGTCGGCCCGGCGAGCTGCGTGACGCGATTCAACCACGACGGGCCAAGTCGGGCGGGCATGGAATCCGGCTCCCTCTCTTGAGGTTCGCGCGCGATCGCGGATGCGGATGCAGGACGACCATTCGCAGGGCGTCGGACGCCGCGACTCGCACGCGCGCCGGCTCCCCTATCCACAACGGGACACCCAGCTCGCTCATTGTCCCGAGCCCTTCGCGCGAATTGCCTCGCGATCCCGCGCCGGCCGGTCCGCCCGCTCCGCATCTGTTCGGGGCACCCCGCGCATGCGCGCCAATCCGCCGGCCGTGATTTCCCAGAAATCATGGGCTGGCAATTCCTTGAGCTTTCCCGAATCCTGCCAGTCGAGCAGGATTCTCCATTTTTCCTCGGCGGTGGGATGACCATCGTTCTTGTCGCCCGGCGCGGGGCCCCATTGGATGCAAATCAGGCCCTTGAGGTAAATGAACAGCCCCCGGTCGCGCTTGGGGTGGTAATCCATCGGGTTGATGTGCGTGACGCGGAGCGTCGATGTGTGGGACCGGTCGGCCTCGTCCATCTTTTGGCGGAGGAACCACGCCAATCGGGCCGCGCCGACGATTCGGTCGTTGCCCGGGGCCGAATCGACGACACCGGGGCGGGGCTGCCAGATCAGGCCCGGGGTGTCGCGGGCGGGGCCGGACAGTCCCTGTCCCTCGATCCGGATCAGTTCGTGCCGGCGTTCGAACTCCTCCAGCTTGCAATCGAGATCCCCGGGCGGCAGGATCACCGCCTTGCCGTCAACGAGGTAGCTGTCGCCGTCCTGGGTCAGGATCACGGCGACGGGCTCGCGATACCGGACATGGGCGGCCGCGCCTCGCGGGGGATATTCGATCCGGACGGCCTCGGTCCAGGGACTCTGCTGGAAGGCGTGGAGCAGCTCGCCGGGTTTGAGCTTCAGCACGGGGACCGGGTCGGGCAGTCGCGACCGGCGCTTGACGTCGTCGAGGAAGGCCGGCGCACCGCCGCGATACCAGCCGGGCGGCGGCGGATCGAGGACGATCGAGCGGAAGGGGACCTGGTACCCCGGATCGTCGCCGAGCCAGGAATCGAGGGCCGGCCGGGCCCGGTGGGCGACGTAGGCGGCGAGCGTCGCACCGCCGCCGCCGACGGCTGCCAGGAGAAGCCGCCGGCGCGGGAACGTGCGTGGCCGCGATGCCGGCGACGGCGCCGGCAGGGCGAGCGGTGAGGACGGGGAACCGGCCGCCAGTCCCGCGGCCCTGGACGCGAGCCGCGGATCCTCCGGCGGGATGCGGGGAGGCTGGCGCTGCTCCATCGCCTGGAAATCCTCCCTGCAAGGCCCGTCCCGTCTCATCTCGAATCGGCCGGCCGTCGGTCCCTCGACGCCGGGAGCGGCGAATCCTACCAGATCTGAATCTGGAGTTCCAACTCGTAACCGAACTGCTGCCAGACCCGCTGGCGGATCCGGTCGATCAGTTGGAGGACGTCGGCCGCCTTCGCCCCGGGGTGGGCGACGATGAAGTTGGCGTGGCGATCCGAGACCTCGGCGCCGCCGAGCCGCGTGCCCTTCAGCCCGGCCTGGTCGATCAGGGCACCTGCGGAGACCTCGGGCGAGGGGTTCTTGAAGATGCAGCCCGAGAGCTGGTGCCCGTACGGCTGGTTCTCCTTCTTGATGATCCAGATCCGCCGCATCCGGCGGACGACCGACTCGGGATCCTCGGCCTCAAGCTCGAACTCGGCCGAGAGGATCACGGGCTCGTCGAGGTTCGACTCGCGATTCGCGAAGCTCAGGTCGTCGCGCTCGCGCACCTGGACCTCATCGGCCGGGTCGAGGACCGTGGCCCGGCGGACGAACTGTCCGATCGCCCCCTGCCGCCCACCGGCATTCCCCCGCAGCGCACCGCCGACCGTGCCCGGGATCCCGGTAAGGATCTCCAGACCCGCCAGGCCGGCCCGGGCCGACTGCGAGATCAAGGCCGTCAGCGGCACGGCCGCACCCGCCTCGACGATGTTGTCGCGGACCTTCACGTCGGCGAAGAACGGGCTTTCGAGCAGAATCACCAGCGCGTTGACGCCCTCGTCACGCACCAGGACGTTCGACCCGCCGCCGAGGATCCTGGAGGCGATCCCCGCCTCGCGGCAGCGGCGGAGCAATGCGACCAGTTCCTCGAGCTTCCTGGGGCTGGCGAAATAGGCCGCCGGCCCTCCCAGTCGGAACCAGACCCGATGAGCCATCGGCTCGTCGACCCGGACGATCCCGCCGAACTCTTCGAATGGATGCATCGGCAATGGTTCCCACCTCGATGGCGCGGCGGACCCTCGATCGGCCCCTCCGCCGCGATCGGTCGACGGCCCCAGCCCCGGGCCGACGCATCCAGACGGCCGCCCGCCGCTCGGCCGACGCCGATCCGGGCACCCGCGCATGCCCCCGGCAACCGCCGGCCGGTCCCGGCCCAGGAGGTCCGAACGCCGGAGGCGCGCAGCGGCGCCGATCGACCTAACCTTAAATGTCGCAACATCGTAGCCTTGCGCTGGTCGCCCGTCAAGCGAGGAAGGGCCGACTCGCCCAGCGGCCGGCTCACTGCGGCCCGTTCGGATTCTCGGCGGTCCGCTTGCCGTCGAGCCGCCACGCCTGCCACGTATCCTTCGCCCAGAAGACGACCAGCTCCAGGCTCTTCTTCCCTTCCTTCGTCTCGAGACTCGCCGCCTGCTCCACCGACATCGGCCCCGTGCTGGTCGCCCCCTCGCGCGAGAAGACCATCAGCGTCTGCGACGTCGAACCGTCGCTGCTGGGTTGCGCCTGGATCTTCACACCCGGGTCGATGTTACCCAGGTTGAGCTTGAGATCGGTGTATTCCTTGTGGACGTCGCCCAGCCATTTCATGGCCTCAATCTCGGTGCCCGGCAGCGCGATGGCGGAAGTCACTTCCATGTCCATCGTGCGGATGGCCTGCGCGAGCGTCTCCGCACGCTGCTCGACGGTCTGCTTCGAGAACAGCCAGTAGAAGAAGGCGATGGCAAGCGCCACCCCGGCGACGGCACCCAGGATCTTCGGGTCGGGCAGCTTGATCTTACCCAGCTTCTCCCCGAAGTCGCCCAGCTCGAGGGTCAGCCCGGTATGTTCCCGCGCGACCTTCTCCCGTTCCTTTGGCACATCCTTCTGGGGCGGCGGCTCACCGACGATCGCCTTGTTGCCCGGGCCCAGGTGGAAGACCTGGAGGCACTTCCTGCAGACCAACCTCGAATTGACCCGCTCGCGGGGGACGCGCCCACCCGCCCCGCAACGGGGACAAGACATCTCGATCATGATCTGGACCTCCCCTGGGTCGGCCCCGCGGCTTTCCCGGACCCGCGCCCGGCCCGCACGGTCCGATTCCCCCGACCGCACCCTCCCCGGACCCGCGAAGACAGTTGATATGGCGCTTGCTGCCGCTGCGCAGCGACCCCTCGACGATTTCAACATTACTCCGCCGCCCCGCGGTTCGCAACGTCCCCGACCCGGAAGCGCGAACCCACGGATCCGGTCGTGCCGGACCTCCCCGCGCAGGTTGACCGGGGAACCCGCCCGTCCCCGTACCCACCAGCGCCGGACGCCAATCGCCCAGGCTCTCATATTCCTTTACGACCGAATATAATGGGTTTCTGAACTGTCCGTGACGATGCCGGAATGCAACACCGGGCTGCCGGTTCTCCCGTCACCATCGATGCCAGATCACGCAAGCGACGAGCGGCGTCCGCACCCCTTTAAAGCAAGGACATGTCGCGGCGCTTCATGGACAAGTTCCTCCGAAACCGCCTTTTCTGTCGAAGAGAATCCTCTTGACCCCCAAGCGACTTTTTCGTAATTTTTCGACAGATTGATTCACCTGCTCTATGATATGTGTGGGGATGCGACGAACGAAAGGTTCGACGAAGGTCTCCGCCAATGGAGAGGGAACAATCTTTCACAAACCTCAACGCAGAGGGAGTGTCACGATGTCGTTGGCTCAACGTATTCGCGATTACCGCTACTCCAAGGGCTGGGGGCCCGACGAGCTCGCCAGTCGCGCCGAGATCTCCAGGACGGCGCTGTACCAGATCGAGAGCGGCAAGACCGAGCTGCCTCGTGCCGGCACGCTCCGTCGGATCGCCGTCGCGCTCGATGTCCCAATGGATGAGTTGCTCGGCAATCCCACCGAGGCCGAGTCGCTGCCCCCGGTCAGCGACCGGCCGCCAACCTATCGGCCGTCCCGCAATCGCCTGGGCTGGGCAGGTGGTGAGGACGGCCTGGGGCCGAGGACGTCTTCGCTCCACGGCGCAACGGTCGCGGCGCTCGCCGAATCAGCCCGGGGCGTTGTCGATCCCGTCACAAAGGCTCGTCCGACTGCAGGCGAACGGTCCTTCGCCCGCGAGGGTGAGCTGATCGCCAAACTTCACGACCTGATCCATTCGCCATTCGGCGACTGCATTGCCAGTATCGTGGACGACCTCCACCAGGTGCTGACCCAGGTTGGCCGCGACTCCTGAGCGTCGGAGGCTCGCCGAAACGCCGGCCCGGACCCTTCCGCTCGCTCCGACCGGCCCGTTTCGGCGTTTGCGGGAAAGCCCAGATGCGGTCGCCGTCCCTCAATCCCCGCGCGGGTCTCCCGGGCGAATCCCGCGGAATCCGCACGCGCCCCGGATTCATCGGGTAGATTTCCTCAAGGACGATCGCCGTCCGTCCGACGGCGACCGCCCGTTCGGTCCTGAAGCGCCGAGCACCTTGAGGAGAACACCCGTGATCCGATCTCGATCGTTCTGCGCGCGCGTCGCCGTCGCGGCGGCCGTCGTGCTCCTGGTCGCCGCCACGGCGACCCGGGCCGGCGACGGCCAGCGCCGCCGCGCCCGACGCGCGGCCGCCCGGTCCGTCGTCCCGACGGCCCGCGTCGTCGACCCCGTCTACGCCGGCCGTCTGGGAACCTTCAACCCCACCCCGGCCATCATGGTCCAGGGCAACTACCCCGTCGGCGGCGGCTACTCGCCGCTCGGCACCTACGGCGACACCACCATGTCGCTCTACGGACCGTTTTCCTCCTTGCGGACGACCACCGCGCCGGTGCAGGTCTATAGCCGGGGGTACGACGGCGTCGTCCGATCCGGGACCGCGATCTCGACGTCGTATCCCAACCTCCCCGCGCTGTCGCCGGTGGCCTATCCCACCCGCTCCAATTACTATTACGCCCCTCGCGTCCGCGAGAACCCCGCCGAGAAGAGCGCCTACATGTGGCTCGACCAGAACTGATCGACCCGCAGGTGGCCGATCCCGGCCGACCTCCCGGCGTGCCCTACCGGGGGGTTGGCCGTCGTTTTTTTCGAACGGGGCAACGGCAGCGTCGTGAACTCAACTTCACCGGGAGCGATAATAAACGCGCCGGGTCGGACGAACAGACGAGAGATCGAGACGACCGACGGGGATCGCCTGGCAACCGAATCGCATCGAGCACCGGGACGGGAGCACCTGCCGTGGCCGAAGGTCCGACGCGTGTCTACGGGATCGACCTGGGTACCACCTACTCGGCGATCGCCTACGTGGACGAGCACGGCAAGCCCGTGATCGTCCCCAACCAGGAGAGCGAGCGCATCACGCCCTCCGTCGTCCTCTTCGACGGCGAAAACATCATCGTCGGTAATACGGCCAAGGAGTCGGCCAGGGTCGAGCCGCACCGCGTCGTCACGCGGATCAAGCAACACATGGGGGATCCCAACTTCGTCTTCCAGCACGAGGGGCAGCCGTTCAGCCCCGAGGATATTTCTTCATTCATCCTTCGCAAAATCGTCGGCGATGCCGAGGTCGCGCTGGGCGAGACAATTCATGACGTTGTCATTACCTGTCCGGCTTACTTCGGCGCGCCGGAGCGCGAGGCAACCGCCAATGCCGGCCGGCTCGCCGGGCTGGAGGTCCGCGCGATTCTCAACGAGCCGACCGCCGGCGCGATCGCCTACGGTCTCGAGCAGGGCGAGGACCAGGTCGTCCTCGTCTACGACCTCGGGGGCGGCACGTTCGACGTCACGATGATCGAGATCAAGGATCGCCTGATCCGCGTCATCTGCACCGGCGGCGACCACCGGCTGGGCGGCGTGCTCTGGGACGAGGCCGTCGTCATGTACCTCGCCGAGCAGTTCCGCGAGCAGACCGGCGAGGCCACCGACCCGCTCGACGATCCCGAGGTCCTCAATGACCTGTTCCTCCAGGCCGAGCGGGGCAAGAAGACGCTCACCCAGCGAGAGAAGGCGCCCTTCCGCGTCACCCACGCCGGCCAGCAGGCCCGCGTCGAGCTCGACCGCGCCCGCTTCGAGGAGATCACCCGCCACCTGATGGACCGGACCGTCGAGCTGACCCACGAGATGCTCGCCGACGCCCGCGCCAAGGGCTACACCCGGTTCGACAAGATCATCCTCGTCGGCGGCGCCACCCGGATGCCGCAGGTCCACGACCGGCTCGTCGCCGAGTTCAACATCGAGCCCGAGCTGTACGACCCGGATGAGGCCGTCGCCAAGGGCGCCGCGCTCTACGCCCTCAAGGAATCGCTGGTCGAGCAGGTGCAGGAGATCCTCGCCACCCAGTCGGCCGCCGACGGGACCGACGCGCCGCCCGCCGATCTCTCGGAGGCCACCGAGCAGCAGGTCTCCGAGGCGCTCGACCACCTCGAGAAGGAGCTGGGATTCACCCTCACTGGCCCGGTGCGCGAGCTGGTGAATACCCGGATCGTCAACGTCCTGTCCAAGAGCCTGGGCGTCGTCGCCCGCGACGATCAGGGGCGCGACGTCGTGGTCTACCTCCTCCCGCGCAACTCGGAGGTCCCCCTCGACCGCTCCACGGATTTCGGCACCGACGCCGACAACCAGGCCGCGGTCGACATCCGCGTGATGTCCGGCGAGCGCGACAGCACCGACCCGCTCGACTGCCAGGAGGTCGGCGTGGCGACACTCTCGCTCCCCGACCGCCTGCCGGCGCGGAGCCCGATCCGGGTGAAGTTCGCGATCAACGCCGACGGCCGCCTGGACGTTACCGCCGCCGATCTGACGGGCGGCGGCTCGATCGACGTTGCCTTCGAGACCGAGGCCGTGCTGAACGCCGAGGAGGTGGCCGAACGTTCGACGGCGCTGCGGCTGATGAACGTGTCTTGATTGCATCTGCCCACGAGGGATAATCGGCGGCGGTTTTACACCGCTACCTTATCCCTGGTGGGTTGATTGTCCATGAGACGCTCGCGCTGGTCGATCAGTCGGCTGATGCTGGCGGTGGGGGTCGTCGGCTTGAATCTCTGGGCGCTGAGAGTCCTCCACGACAGGGACCCGTGGCTCCCCGCCGTCACCGTGCCGGTCGGCGTGGTTGTCGAGGTCGCCGTGTATCGGTTCATCCGCACGCGCGGGAAACGCCATGCTTTCTGGGCCGGGTTCCTGATCGCGGGCTCGATTGCCGTGGGGTCCGCCGGCGCCGCTCGTCTGTTCGTTGCGGGCACGAGCGGGACATACGCGGACTCATCGATCGCCGGTGTCTGCTGGAGAGTCTGGTTCTCCTACTTCGTCCTTCTCTGGAAGGTCATGGAGAATCTCCCGTCAGCACCAGCGATCATCGTCGATTACATCATCGTGTTGGTGACCGAGCTACTCGTCGCTCTCGGCGCTGGCCTTGTCGCAATGGTCATGGCGACCTGTTTACCCTGGGTCTGGGGCCGGGGCGACGCGAGCGGTGCGTCGCCACCGATCCCACGAGCCGATCACGAAACGCCTACCGCTCCCCCTCGCGCCGGACCTTGACCTTCCGGCCCTTGAGCTTCGCCGAGCGCATCGCGCGGATCACATCTTCGGCCACGTCGTCGGCGACGTCCACCAGCGAGAACCGGTCGGCGATCTCGATGGCACCGACGTCCTGGCCGGCGATGCCGGCCTCGCCCGTGATGGCTCCCACGAGGTCCTGCGGCCGGACGCCCGCCTCGCGGCCGGCGTTGATGAACAGACGCGTCATTCCGCCCCGCGGGCCGCCCTTCGGCCGTCGGCGCGGCGGGCCGCTGTCGTCCTGGTAAGCGCGGGCCGGTCGGCCGCCGCGGGGTGCCCGATCGCGCTCGCCGTCGCGCTCCCGATCGCGATCGCCGCGTGGGGCGATCTCGGGGATCTCCTCGGGCTCCGAATCTTCGGACCCGTCGGCGCGGTGGGCCAGCTTCACGGCCGCGAGCGCCACCTGCATCACGTCGAACTCGTCCGAGAGCGATTCGACCACGACGCGGAAATGATCGAGGTCGCCGGCGACGATCGCCTCGCGAATCGCGGCGCGGGTGAGTTCCAGCCGACGGGCGCGGAGGTCGGCGATTGTCGGCAGCCGCGAGACCTCGATCTTCTGCCGCGTGGACCGTTCGATGGCGAGCAACTGCCGGTGCTCGCGCGGCTCGGCCAGCGTGATCGCGACGCCCTCACGCCCGGCGCGGCCGACCCGGCCGATCCGGTGCACGTACGACTCGGGCTCGCACGGGACGTCGTAGTTGAACACGTGCGAGAGGTGCTCGATGTCCAGCCCCCGTGCGGCGACGTCCGTCGCGATCAGGAGCTCGACCCCGCCGCCGGCCCGGAACCGCTTCATCACCCGGCTGCGCTGTTCCTGCGTCATCCCGCCGTGCAGGGCCTCGGCGCGGTAGCCCCGGGCGCTCAGCGTCTCGGCCAGCTCGTCGACCTCCGTCCGCCGCCGGCAGAACACGATCGCCGAGGTCGGTGATTCGATATCGAGGATCCGCCCCAGCGCGGCGAGCTTGTGCGCCCGAGGCACGACGTAGGCCGTCTGCCGGACCTTCGGTGTCGACCCGGCCGGCATGCGCTCGCCGCCGATCTTGATCCGCGTCGGGTCCTTCAGATGCCGACGGGCGATTGCCGCGATTCGCGGCGGTAAGGTCGCCGAGAACAGCAAGGTCTGGCGCGCCTCGGGCGTCTCGGAGAGGATCGCCTCGATGTCCTCGGCGAATCCCATGTCGAGCATCTCGTCCGCCTCATCCAGCACGACCGCGGCGATGGATTCAAGCCGCATGGATCCGCGGCGGATATGGTCGAGGGCCCGGCCGGGCGTTGCCACCACCACGTCCACCCCGCGCTCCAGCCGACGGAGCTGCGGCCCATAAGCCTGGCCGCCATAGACTGGCAGCACGCTCGTCCCCAGCGACCGGCCGTAGCGGTGCATCGCCTCGGCCACCTGCATGGCCAGCTCGCGGGTGGGAACCAGTACCAGCAACGACGGCCCCTGGCGGTCCTCCCCCTGCTCCGCCACGCGCTGGAGCATCGGCAGCGCGAAGGCCGCGGTCTTGCCCGTCCCCGTCGCCGCCTGGCCGATCAGGTCGCGCCCTTCCAGCAAGGGCGGGATCGCCTCGCGCTGGATCGGCGTCGGCTCCTCGTATCCCAGCGTCTTGAGCGCCTCCACCAGCCGGGCATCCAGCCCCAGCGTCCCGAAGCCGACCGCGACCTCCTCGACCGTCGTGACCGCCATTCCAGACTCCCGATCCCCGCAGGGATGATAGTTCATCGATCCACCGACCGAGCCAACCAATCAGTCCTCCGACCGCCACCCGGACGACGATCGACGCGGCGGATGACCGCCGCTAGAAACTCGCCGACCCGGCCGCAACGTGCGCGCCGATCTTCGGCTTTGTGATCCGTCGGGGTGAGTCGTCACCCCGACCGCATCATCGCCCTCGCGCTCGGGGCGATCACCCAGGCTTCCGGAGGGATTCCAACTTCGGAGCTCCTCGCCCGGGCGGCACCATCTCGCATCGCCTTGCGAAAAGCCTCGACCTCCATGATAACCCAACTACCTCCGGACTTGCGAGCCGCCACCCCGAACTTGCGGAACTCTGGCCTACCTTTTCGCCTGGTGACGAAAAAACCGGCCGTGGGCCCATCGGCCCTCGTGTACCCCGAATCAAGAATAGGCAGACTCCTATCATCTTGCCTTCTCCTTGTTCTGTTCTCTCCAGGGTTTGCAGAAATCAGTTGCGAGGAAGCAAGGTCTACGTGGGTCCCCACCATTGCGACGGCAGGAAAGTCGGTCGAGCAGGCTTGCCCGACTGGGCCAGAGCCTCGGGCACGACTGCTCGACCTGCTTGAAGCCTTTCCTGCCGACGTAATCAAGGTTCGTCAAACCAATACCGAGCGAGTGTCGCCGAAGGACTGGACAGCGGCGATTGTGTCGCGCCGGGGGCCTGGATACGCTGGATCGCGGGGAGAGGGTCGGGCCTCGGCAACCCGGGGAATCATGCATCAGCCCGATGAATCCACGGTCGGGCTCCGTCTATCGAGTTCCTGCAAGCATGGCGACCTTCGTCGGAATCGACCTGGGGACGACCAACTCGGCGGTCGCCCACCGCAACACCTACGGCCGGCCGGAGGTGATCGCCAACCGCGAGGGGCAGAACGTTACTCCGTCGGTCGTCTATTTCGGCGCCGATCCCCCGGCGGTCGGCCAGGAGGCGAAGGAGTGGGCCCGGCTGGGGAACGAGGAGATCGCCAGCTTCTTCAAGCCCCACATGGGCAATCCGCAGTTCCGCCTGGAGTTCCACGGGCGGTCGTACTCGGCGGCCGACCTTTCGACGATCGTGCTCAGGCGGCTCAGGGAGGATGCCGAGGCCCGGCTGGGCGAAACCGTCGATCGCGCGGTGATCACGGTGCCGGCCTATTTCGCCGACCCCCAGCGCAAGCCGACGATCGAGGCCGGCACGGCCGCCGGTCTGAAGGTCCTGCGCATCATCAACGAACCGACGGCCGCCGCCCTGGCCTACGGGCTCCAGAAGGCCGGCGTCGAGGAGACGGTGCTCATCTACGACCTCGGCGGCGGCACGTTCGACGTCACCGTCGCGCGGATCATGCCGGGCGAGACCGTCATCCTTGCCACCGCGGGCGACCACGACCTCGGCGGCAAGAACTGGGACGACCGGATCGCCACCTTCCTCGCCGAGCAGTTCGCCGCCGAGACAGGGTTCGACCCGCTCGATGATCCGACCGCGCTCAACGAGGTCCTGGTCAAGAGCGAGCAGGCGAAGTGGACGCTCTCCGAACGGTCCTCCGCGCGGATCACGCTCCAGCTCGGCACCGAGCGCAGGACGTTTGAGCTGACGCGGGCCGAGTTCGAGAACATGACCTTCCCGCTGATGGAGCGCACCCGCCGGCTGACCGAGGAGGCGCTCGGCGAGGCGGGGCTCACCTGGCCGAAGCTCGACGGAGTGCTCCTGGTCGGCGGCTCGACCCGGATGCCGATGGTCCGCAGTTATGTCTCGCAGATGTCGGGCAAGCCGCCGCGCGCGGGGGTGAATGTCGACGAGGTCGTCGCGCTGGGCGCGGCCATCCAGGCGGCCATCGAGGTCGGCGAGCCGATCGGCGACGCCGTGCCGCGGTTCACGCTGGGGATGTCGAGCGGGACCGCGGGATCCGCTCCTGCCGCGCCACCGGCGCCGCCTCGAGTGACCGACGTCATGTCGCACAGCCTGGGGACGGTCGCCGTCAGTCCGGACGGCTCGGCCTACGTCAACGACGTGGTGATCCGCCGCAATCTCCCCATCCCGGCGGGTGACCGCCGGCCCTATATGCACTCGACACACGGGGGCGCCAACGACCGGCTGGAGGTTTACGTCACCCAGGGCGAGAGCACCGCACCCCTGGACTGCACGATCCTGGGCAAGTACGTCTTCGTCGGGATCGAGCCGACGGCCGACGAGGTGACGGTCGACGTCAGCCTGTCCTACGACTCGAACGGCGTCGTGCAGGTCGAGGCCGTCCAGCGCGACACCGCGCGGCGGCTGGCGATGACCGTCGAGCCGGTCCCCGACGACCTGTCCTGGCTCGCCGATCCGCCGAGGGCGCCCGAATCGGCCGCGCCCGCCGGGCCGATCCGCGTCTATTTGCTCCTGGACGCCTCGGCCAGCATGACCGGCGAGCCGATGGCCGAGGCCCAGAACGCGGCCCGTGAGTTCCTGTCGCGGCTCGACTTCACCACGACCGAGGTGGGCCTGATCTCGTTCTCGACGCTCGTCGCCCTCCAGGCCCAGGCGACGAACAACGTCCGCCGGCTGCACGCGGCGCTGCTGAGGGTTGAGCCGGGCGGGAGCACGAACCTGACCGACGCGATCGAGATGGCCCGCGGCCAGCTCGCGGCGGACGACCGGCGGCGTTACATCGTGATCCTGACCGACGGCTACCCCGACGCCGCCGAGAGCGCCGTCGAGCAGGCCGCGGCGGCGCGGAAGGCGGGTATCGAGATCGTCGCGATCGGCATGGGCGACGCCGACCGGGAGTACCTCCGCCGACTCGCCAGCAGCGATCAGGCCTCGATCTTCGCCAGGACCGGCGAGCTGGTGCAGGCGTTCGGCCATATTGCCCGCGTGATCGCCGAAGGAGGGCGCGCCCTGCGCATCCGCTCATGAGCCAGACGACGATCGCCCGGCCCCCCGCGCTGCCGGCCGCCGCCCGTCGGCACCTTGCCGCTCGGGCCAACCTGCGCCAGGCTTACGACCTGGCCCTGATGGGGGCGATGGGCGCGCTCGTCGGGCTCTACCTCTATGTCGAGAGTGTCCAGGCCGGGTCGGTTTACGTCCGCGACCTGCTTGCGGGCCTGCTGATCGGCGGGTCGCTTGGCCTGTTCCTCAACGCCTACGGCCCGCTGCGCGACGGGTCGCGGCTGAAGCTGATGCGGGCGATCGCCATTGGGGCGCCGGCGGCGGCGATCGGGGGTGCGGCGGGCCTGGTCGCGGGCGAGGTGGTGATCGGGTTGCTCCGCGGCGGGCTGATGGGCCGGGCGATGTCGTGGGCCGTCCTGGGGCTCGGCATTGGGCTGGGCCAGGGGCTGGCCGACCGCTCGCGCGATCGCCTGGTGCTCGGCCTGATCGGCGGCGGACTCGGCGGGTTTCTCGGCGGGCTTTTGTTCGAGTGGCTCCGCGTCGCGCTGGGAGAACGGCACGACCTGGGCCAGGCGGCGGGGATCGTCACCCTGGGCGCGGGGCTGGGCCTCTGCCTGGCCCTGGTCGAGCAGGCGCTCCGTCGGGCGTGGGTCCAGGTCCTTAACGGCCGTCAGGAGGGCCGCGTGTATCTGCTGTCGCACGCTCGCAGCCGCATGGGGCTCGACGAGCGGGCCGAGGTCGGCCTGTTCGGCGACTCCTCGGTCATGCGGCAGCACGCGGAGATTCAGTCGACTCCCGATGGCTTCCGGCTGGTCAACCTGGCCACGCCCGCGGCGACCCGGGTCAACGGCAAGGCCGTCGCCGCCGCCGAGCCCATCAAGGACGGCGACCGGATCGAGCTCGGCCGGACGGTCCTGGTGTTCCGTCAGCGTTGATCGTCGAGGTCCCTCCACCGTAGCGAGAGAGTTCGCCATGCCCCCGCCACCGCCCCCCGCCACAGCCGCCGGTCCGACCGCCTGGTCGCTCGAGGTCGTGCGCGGCCGCGACGTCGGCCGGGTGATGGCGCTGGGCCCCGGCGAGAACGTCCTGGGCAACCGGCTGGAGGGCGCGGCCGGACTGGACCTCGCCGAGCAGGAGGCGGGCTCGCCCCGGCGGATGGCCGCGCGCCAGGCGGCGATCGACGCGCGCGGTCCCGAGCTTTCGATCCGCGATCTGGACTCGCCGGGCGGCACCTTCGTGAACCTTCAGCGCCTGCTGGCCGGCCAGTCTCGGCGACTCCAGCCGGGCGACGAGATCCAGCTCGGCGGCGTGCGGCTGCGCGTCGTCTCGGCCGTGGCGGGTTCGGGCAGGGAGAATGCCCCGTATGCCGCGGCGCCGCCGCCCTTGCCAGCCGCTCGGCCTTCCCCGCCGCCGCTGTCACCCGGCCCGCCGTCGCCGTCGGCCTCGGGACCGCCGTCGGCCCCGTTCCATATCCGTCAGGCGGTCGCGTGCCGCACCTGGGACGACTTCCTCACCGTCGCCGCCCAGCGCTGGCGGGAGCTGCGCGACGAGCTCGAATCCGGCCGGCTGACCGAGTACCTCCGGCAGGTCCGGCGAACAGACCTCCTGCCCGGGCCCGCCGACGGCCGATCGCCCGACGCCAGGCTCGACGAGTGGCTGGCGCGGCTGCCGGTCACCCGATCGACCGCGCCCGAGCTGGACGTCCACCCCGGCGAGCTGGAGCTGCGTCATCCGTCCGGCGGGACCCTGCGCCCTGTCGTGCGGATCTCGAACGTCGGTTACCGCCTGCTCCGAGTCAGCGTTCGCGTCGAGCCGCCTGGCACGGCCTGGCTGCGGCTCGACCCCGCGTTTGCCAGCCGGTCGTTCGAGATCGTGGAGGAGATCGAGATCCAGATCGAGGTCGAGATCGATCTGGATGGACGCCGGCCGATGTCCGCCGAGCTGGTCGTCGAGTCCAACGGCGGCACGCGACGCATCCCGGTGCGAGTGGAGTCCCTCGACCGTTCGTCCAGCGTCCCCGAGTTGCCGACGATCGCGGCTCCCGGGTTGGCGCCCGGACTGCTGGAGTCGCTGGCGCGTCGCGTTGCGAACCGACCTCCGCGCGTCCGGATCGTGGCCGGTGTGTTGATCGCGGCGCTGCTTCGGGCCGTCGTCGCCGTGTCGGGCTGGCTGCCGATCGGCGCCGGGTCGTCGTCGCCGACCGGTCCCCGGCTGGCCGCGCTGGCGGCCCTGCTGGCCGCGGTCGGCGCGGTGGTCGGGCTCGTGCTCGGCGGCCGGGGAACAGGTGATTCCCTCGCCTCAGATCGCGTGG
>DAIDHB010000548.1 GCA_027452145.1 Planctomycetales bacterium | reverse complement strand
GCCATCTTGAGCAGATTCGCCATGGGTAGGCTCCAGGGACAACGAAGTTGTCCCTGGAGCCTATCTGGCTGATCTGAGTCTCCTCAAAGTGGCTGGTTTTCAAGCGCCCATCGGTGGCTGGTTTTGAGCGCCCGCTGACAGCAATTTAGGTAACATGGGCGGTCCTGTCTTGCCTGTCCCGCTCGGTCAACGCAGCAGGCGGATGAATGTGCGTCCGGAAGAACCGGCAATGAGAGGACAACGGACATGAGAGGACAAAGGAGAGGACAAAGGACAGGCACTTTTCGCTCACCCGGTGCGACCATGGTCGCCAGACCGCATGGGTCCCGGAAGTAATCTGCCTGTCCTTTGTTGCCCTTTGATCTCGCAGGGGATCGAGGTGAGGGTCTACGATTTCGCCTGAGCCGTCCGGTCGCCAGGGATTCAGGATGAAGCCGCCATGCCGCTCGACATCCCCTTGATCCTCCACGCCGTCCTCGAAGACTACGCCCTCCCCTGGGGCGGCGACCACGGCGTTGCCCACTGGGCGAGGGTCTACGAGAACGGGCTTCGCCTGGTCGAGGAGACGGGTGCGATCGTCGATGTGATCCGACTGTTCGCCGTCTTGCACGACTCCCGGCGGCTTAATGAGGGCACCGACCCCGAGCACGGCCCTCGTGCCGCCAAGTCCGTCCGGACGCTCAGGGGTCGCCCGTTCGACCTGACGGATCACGAGTTCCACCTGCTCGACGCCTTCTCGGCATCGAGGACATTGGAGCGTGGAGACTTTACTATTGACTTTCGCAGGATAGAATGCTACATAGGCAGGTGACTCTTTGTTCAGAGACTTCGGGCTTTGTGTCCATCAAGGTCAATTCGAGAGGATGGCCGGTGAACTTCCCACTGAGAGTTCTCAAAACGATCCAGGCGATAGGGGTTCTGCTACGGGCGGACGGTGTGAAACGCATGAACTACATGCGCCTTCTTAAACTGCTTTACCTGGCTGACCGGGCGAGCTTCGGCGAAACGGGAAGGCCCATTACTGGTGGATCAGTGGTTGCGATGGAGCGTGGTCCTGTCCTCGAAGAAGTTTACGACCTGATCCGAGGACAACACCGCTGCATGCCTCTCTGGGACTCTTTCTTTAAGAAGGAGAGATATGATTTGGTTGAGGTCTGTGAGCCGGATGTTGGGCAGCTTTCTAAATACGAGATCGCCAAGTTGCAGGAGATCGCCAAGAAGTTTGAGGACAATGATGAATGGGATCTAGTCCAATTCACTCACACTCTTCCGGAATGGAAGAATAATGATCCGGGAAATTCTTCCAGAACCATCCCCTTGGCGGAGATTTTGGAAGCAGTCGGTCGATCCTCTGATATCGAGGGGCTCTCGAAAGAGGCTGAAAGCTTGGCGATCTTCGAGCGGATCTTGGGGAAGTAGCCAAGGATGAACGCCGGAACGACCTTCCTTCTCACCGCCGTCGATATACACTTGTGGATAATTATTTCTGAAACTTCCATCGATCCTGAAAACATATTGATAGTCAATTTGACCACTTTGGCCCCTGGAAAAGATCAATCCTGCATCCTGGGGCCGGGAGATCACCCTTGGATTCGCCACGCTTCATGTATTAACTACCGAGACTCTCAGGTGACCACTCTGGAAAGACTCGTCGCAGCGAGAGACGGGGGAGCTTTGATTCTGCAAGATCCTCTCGGTCCGGTCGTATTGAAAAAAATCAGAGATTGCTCATTGAATTCTACTAAAATGCCTCTTGACCATGCGGACATTCTTTTTGATCAAGGCTTGGTGTGACTTAATGTGGGTGGGTCCGCCTTGCTACGCCTGCACTGGAAGCGTTGATTCACTCATTGAGCCGAATTGTACGCGGTGTAAGTCCTGCTCCTCGACCCATCGGGCCAGACCCGCTTCCAGCACAGCCATCGCCTCGGCGAGCGTCTCGGGCGTTTCGTCGTCGAAGTCCACTCCGCCCTAGCTGATCGCCCGCACGACAAGCCGAAGCTCTCCTGGTCGCCGATCTCGATGTCGAATCTCAACCGGGCCTCCCCCATAGTGACCCAAAAGGACAGGCACCTTTCCGATTTCACGCGCCACCGTGGTCGCTAGTTTGCATGACATCTTGCCCGTCGCGTTTTGGCTGTCGCAAGGCGGTGGAGTTGGAACCTGGCGCAGTCCGGTCCGTCGGCGCCGCACCGGCGGCCGGCGGCATCCCGCGAGCCCCGGTCCCAGGCTCTCCGGCCGATTCCGGGCCGACGGATTGGAGTTCGAGCTCGCCAGCGTGCGATCGCCCGCGGAGCCGGCTCAGCCCGTCTCGGATTCTCCCGGCCGGCTCGAATCGCCTCTGGACGACTCACCCGGCAAGGTCGGAACGAAACCTGGCGAGAATCCGGTCTCGCGCGGAGCCGCGAAGGACGCGGAGAATGGTCGGAAAGTCACAGGCCGCCGCAAGTTCTGAGGCGACCTCGCGTTTTGCGACTCCGCGATCTCCGCGTCTCCGCGCGAAACTCTCGCTCATGATGCGTGCACGACGGAAAAGCCTTGCAGCACAGAACACCAGTAGTCCCCCCAATCGTTACAACCGGTCCAGAAAAGCGACGAATTCCCGAAGAAGTTGGGAATAAACTGGCTCGGCTGGCGTCTATAGATGTGCCTCGACTGGTCTTTGGCAATTCGCTGACAGTAAAAAAGCCATCCCGCCCGGGATGGGAGCGCATCCATGATGGTGCTCCGGCGGGGCCGCCCTGTGCGGCGGGTCTGGCGGCAGGCATGCGTCGTGGGCAGGCGAATTGCGGCCGCTTGCTAGATCAGCGCCTCCTTGCACGCAGGGAGGTCAAGATGAGTGCGCTCCAGTCCCGAGGCGGGAGTTTTGCGGGCTCGAGCCACCCGGAAATCGCGCGAACGAACCCAATCTTCATCTATTCTTCATACGCGTTTGCCGGTTGATCGACGCCGAGAGGGCGTCCGGGGGTGGATTTGAGCAAAACGAGCCTCATGTCGCGGGGCGACACCCATACCAATGAAAGCGAGACCATGTGTGCGTGCACCCCTGGGTGTCCTTCGTATTTTCAGAGCAACCCAATTCTGCCAGGGTCTGGCGGTCGCGTTGGTGTTCGTTTCTTCATCAAGCGGTCCGGGATCGGGATACGCGCCTCGGGGATCGACCCGCCCTCACCGTCGTGGTTTTCGACGACCGCCCCTCCTGCTGGTTTCCGGGCCAGATCGAGACCCGGCCGCGGATCGGTCCATACCGCTTTGGGCCGTTTGGCGGTGATGGTTGCGAGGTTCTCGGCAACCAACCACCAGGCACACCATGGGTCTGAATCGGCAAGAGGCCGAGGCGGTGCTGATTCGTGGTCTTCGTGCGATTCGTGGTGACGATCCCATTCCGCGGCAGGGTCAGGGCCCCGCCCCAAACGCTCCGTCACACGGATGGGCATCATCTGCGGGTGGACGTTTGCCGGCGGTGGTCGGCGAGGGGTGTCGCGTTTTTCGCATCCTGGCAACAAGCATGGAACTTCCGGGTCGCGGCGGAAGTCCAAACTCATGGAGGAAGTTCCAGGCCGGGGACGGACCATCCCGGCGTTCCGACCCGCCGATCTGGTCGGTTGGAACGGGCATCCCGCCGGGCTCGTCCGGGCGATCTGGGAGACTTGACAGCCCCCGCGGCAGGGGTTAACTTCGAAAGCAGTGTTTTTTTGATGGAAGTGTAGAGATTATCGCAAGATGAGTCGATGGCTCGGGATCGCTTTGGCCGCGTCGTCCCGGTCGTAGGGTTTGGGCGGGGCGATGGCCGGCTGGCGGGGGCGCCGATCGGTCCCGCGCGGCATGTCTGGACCCATCGACTCTCCCCCCGGCGGTCGTCATCTCGCGTTCGGGTTGGGTCGGGGTCATCGAGAGACGGGGCAAGGTTCCGACGATCGCGGCATCCCGCCGGGAGGCCGGGCCGGTCGGCGGTGGCGGGCGATTGACGATCCGTGGACGTACATCGCGTTTCTGACGAGGTTCGCCGACATGGCTGACGTACTTTCCCGGCGGAGTCGATCGGCATCGCCCGGGTCCTGGTCGGGGTCCATCACGGTACTCTGCGGGCTGCTCATCCTGGTCGGACCGTCGCTGGTTCTGGGCCAGTCCCCGGCGAGGAAGTCGCGGGCCGCCGATGAGGCCGCACCGAAGGCCAGCGGCAAGGCGGCCGGCCAGGCCCAGCCGAAGGCCAGGGGCAAGGCGGCCGACGAGGACGAAAAGGGAGCTTCGGCGCCCGACCTACCTGGTGGCGACGCCGGGGACGCCGGCCCGGCCGCCCGGGTCTCGACGGTCGAGGTGTTCCGCGACCCGGCCGCGGCGAACCTGCTCGGCATGAACAAGCTGGTGTCCCTGGCTTCTTCCCCGGTCGCGGACAATGACATCTTGCTGGTCAGGGAAATGGCGGGCAACCCGAATGTCCGGGTCGATTCCGCCCTGCTGGAACGGGTCGTCAAGGGGCTGGCATCCAGCCTCACCGACCGTAAGAGCATCCAGGCCCTGCTCGAGGAGCCCGAGCCCGATCCCGTGAAGGCCCCGGTCGCCGGCAAGAAGGCCGCACCGGCCCGAAAGAAGCCCGAGTCTGACGGCGGCAAGGCCATCGAGAAGGCCACGGACAACCTGCTGGCGCCAATCTACATCGCGCGGGCGGCCAAGAACGAGGACTTCCTTCGGGCCTATCGCCATGTGCTCAACCAGTATCTTCCCCCCCTGCTCCGCAACCACCTGATCCCTCGCATCCAGGCCATGATCATCCTGGGCGAGGCCGGCGGCACCGAGTCGCTGGCGCTGTTCCAGAACGAGATCGCCAGCCGGTCGCAGGTGCTCTGGGTCAAGCTGTGGGCACTCGAGGGGATCTGCAACATCAAGGAATTCGGCGGACGGTTCGCGGCCGACGAGGAGAGCCGGGTCGCGCGGGTGATCTCCGACTTCCTCAAGCAGAAGGATCTCCCCTGGCTGATCCAGCTCCGCGGCCTCCAGGCGCTCGGCGCCCTGCGCCAGGCCGCCTTGCCGACCGCGGCCTCTCAGGCTCCCATGGCCAACACGGCCATGGCTTACCTCGCCGACACCGAGGCCCGACTCGATGTCCGATCCGAGGCGGCTCGCGCGCTCGGGCTGATGAATGTCTCGTCGGTCCCCCGCTACAATCATCGCCTGGTCGCCTACGGGATCGGCCTGGTCGCCGCCGACGTCGGCGACGACTTCAACGAGCTGTTCGTCGAGAAGCCTCCCAGCGTGCAGAACCGCCCCCGGGCACAATACCTCGCCGCGCTCTTGGCCGGGCCGGTCTATCAGAGCCTGGAGGGCGTCCCCGACAGGAGCAACTCGGGAGTGGTCCAGTCAGCCTCCAATGACCAGGAGTCGGCGCGGTACGTCCGAAAGGTGATGGACCTGGTCAAGCAGGAGACGCAGGCGTCGATCTCGCTGCTCGGCTCGCCGCCGTCGCAGTACAAGAACCGCAAGCAGGATCTCGCCAAGATCACCGCCGCGCTGCGGAAGTTCCTCGAGGACAATCCGCCGCCGAGCCGTCGGCTTGTCGACAAGGGTCCGCAGTTCGACTTCGGCCAGCCGTCCGGCGCCTGGCGGCGGCTGCCCGAGCGGCCCGTGGCGGACAACCGGCGTGGAGAATAGACCCGCTCCCGCGAATTCGATCCCTGTCGCCATCGCGATCCCGGAGATTCGCGACTACCGTTCCATCAACCTCGAGCTCGTCCGGCTGCTGGATCAGGGCCATCGGACGATCCGGCTGGCCGGCGTCGGGGGCCAGCGGCTGCTGGCCGCCGGGATCGCCGGCGACTGGGAGGCCGTGATCGACCTCGACGGAGATGCAGGCCCCGAGCTGGCCGCCGGGCTCGACGCGCCCGGCCTCACGGTTATCGGGCGTGGTGCGGCCGAGGACGGCGCGGCGAGCGGACTTCGCGCGGGGCGGGTCGTGGTGCTGGGGCCGGTCGGTACGGCCTTCGGCTATGCCCAGCGCGGCGGGCTGGCGGTGGCCGCCGGATTCGCCGGGCCCCGCGCCGGGCTGCTCCAGGCGGGCGGCGACCTGGTGCTGATGGGCGACGCCGGGCCGATGGCCGGCGAGCTCCAGGCCGGCGGCCGCCTGTTCGCGGCGGCCGGTCTCGGCGCGCATGCGGGCCACGGGCGCCGCGGCGGCCAGCTTATCCGGGTCGGCGCCGGGGGGCCGGCAGGGCAGGACGCCGATCGCGCGGCCTTGCTGTCGGCGATCGCACCGGTCCGCCGCTGGCTCGACGACGCGACCACGGCGGCCTTCGGCGACGCCGCCCGCTGAACCGATCACGCACCACGAGGCGAGGCCCAATGAACCGCCTTCTGCTCAAGGGTCCAGGACATCCGGCTACTGTGGCGCTCGTCATGGCCTCGGTCCTGTTGGCCCCCGGATGCTCGCGCGTGCTCGGGCCGGTGCCGAAGCCGGTGGCCGAGGTGCGCGGGCAGATTCACGAGGGCGGCAGCCCGATCTCGGGCGGCTGGATCGAGTTCATGCCCTCGGGCGGCACGATCGGCAACCTGCGATCGGCGCGGGTCGGCGCCGACGGCCGTTTCGAAGCCGACCGGGTCGCCGTCGGCGAGAACGCCATCCGCGTGGTGAACGCGCACGTCGACGCCACGCCCTACCTCGGCATCGTCGGGCAGACGGTCTCTCCAATACGGAGGGTGATCCGCCCCGATGACCGCGCGCCGCTGTCGATCGACGTCCGCGACGAAGCCCTCCGCTTCCACGAAACCCGCCGCCGGCAGGCGGCGGCCATCGCGGGCGCGGAATCCGGGGACCATCGCCCGTGAACCGACCCAGCAGCGATCTCATGCCTGCCGCCAGCCCGGCCGGGCCGCCCTCATTGGCGCCGCCAACGCCGGGCGATACTCCGGACGCCGCCGCGTTCGTCGAACGCGCCCTGATCAGCCTGCTGTACCGGGACAAGAACAGCGCGCTGCACACCGACTGGCCCCTCGACCGGATCGGCGAGGCCCTCGCCGACGCGCAGGGAGTGCTCTGGCTCGACCTTCAGGCGGAAGAGGAGGCCGCGGTCCGCGAGGTCGAGGCCGTCCTGCGCGACGTCTTCGGCTTCCACCCGCTGGCCGTCGAGGACGCCCTCCAGGAGTCGAACGTCCCCAAGGTGGACGACTGGGGGGACTACCTGTACCTGATCTTCCGCCTGCCGCATGTCCAGGGGGACTCGGACGAGCTGACGCTCCTGGAGTTCGACGCCTTCCTCGGCCCGTATTACCTGGTGACCTACCACGTCGCGCCGCTGGAGGTCCTGGCCGTCGAGCGCGAGTCGATCGTGCGGGACCCGCGCGATCGGCTGCGTGAAGGCGCCGATTATCTGCTCTTCCAGGTGCTGGAGAAGGCCGTCGACAGCTCGCTCGCGGCGATCGAGCGGCTGGACGAGCGCGTCGACGCGATCCAGGACCTCGTCATCGAGCACCCGTCGCCGAAGGTCGTCCGGCGGATCTTCCGGATCAAGCGCTCGGCCATCCGCCTGCACAAGACCCTGGGCCCGCAGCGCGAGGTATTGAACCGCCTGGCCCGCGACGACTACCGCGCGGTCCGCCCGCACCATCGGGTGTACTTCCGCGATCTCTACGACCATCTGGTCCGCATCCACGATATTTCGGAGAGCCTGCGGGACCTGATCGCCGGGACGCTCGAAACCTATTTATCGGTCATCTCGAACCGGACCAACGACATCATGAAGACGTTGACGATGGTCTCGGTGATGTTTTTGCCGATGAGTTTCCTGGCGGGGTTCTTCGGGATGAACTTCTTCGGCGAGCCCCTGGCCCTGCGGATCCCCCTGCCGCGGGGGTTGCTCTTCATCGCGACCTGCGTGATGATGGCAATATCTCCGTGTTTCATGTGGATTTACGCGAAGCGTCGAAAATGGTTCTGACGGCCGCCGTCGCTTCGGGGCCAGCCTCGGGTGGGACCTCGCCGCCAATGAACGCTCGCTGGCGCCTGCGACCGCACGACGAATCGAGAATCCGCGAGCTGAGCGGCCGCTCGGGGCTACCCCCGCTCGTGGCCCAGATCCTCCTGAATCGCGGGGTCGACGATCCGGCGCGCGCCGTCGCCTTCCTCGACGCCCGGATGGGCAGCCTGCACGATCCCGAGCTCATGCCCGGCGCCGTCCAGGCCGCCGAGCGGATCGTCGACGCCATCCGCTCGGGCCGCAAGATCGTCATCTACGGCGATTACGACGTCGACGGGGTGTGCGGCACCAGCATCCTGTGGACCTGCGTCAAGCTGGCGGGCGCCCGGGATGCCATCTACTACATCCCTCATCGCATCGAGGAGGGCTACGGCGTCAGCTCCGATGCCCTGAAGCGCCTGGCCGCGGAATACCCCGGGGCGTTGATCGTCACGGTCGACTGCGGCATCTCGGCGGTCCGCGAGGCCGACCTGGCGCGCGAACTGGGCGTCGAGCTGGTGGTGACCGATCACCACACGATCGGTGCTGAGCTGCCTCGCGCCGCGGTGCTCGTGCATCCCCGGCTCCCCGAAAGCTCGTACCCGTGCGGCGACCTCTGCGGCGCGGGCGTCGCCTTCAAGGTGGCGTGGCAGGTCTGCAAGAGCTTCGGCGACGGCAAGCGCGCCAGCCCTCATCTCCGGGACTTCCTCGTCCGCTCGCTGGGCCTGGTCGCGCTCGCGACGATCGCCGACGTCGTGCCGCTCTCGGACGAGAATCGCATCATGGTACGCCACGGCCTGGCCGGGATCGCGGCCGAGCCGACGATCGGCCTCCGCGCGCTGATGGAGGTTAGCGGCTGCAACGCCAGGCGCAAGCTAAATACCGGCACGGTCGGCTTCGGCCTGGCGCCCCGGATCAACGCCGCCGGCCGGCTCCAGGGCGCGATGATGGCCGTCGAGATGCTGACGACGGAGGACGAGATCCGCGCCCGCCAGCTCGCCTCGGAGCTGGATCGCTGCAACGCCCGACGCCAGGAGATCGAGCGCAAGATCCAGGAAGAAGCGCGAGCGATGGTCGACGCCGCCGGCCCGATCGCCGACCGACGTTCGATCGTGCTCGCGGGCGCCGGCTGGCACCCCGGCGTCATCGGCATCGTCGCCGGCCGCCTGGCCGAGCACTACCACCGGCCGACGATCGTCCTCGCCCGCGGCGACGAGCTCGCCCAGGGCTCAGCCCGTTCCATCCCCGGCTTCGACCTGTACGCGGCGATCAAGGACTGCTCCGCCCCTCTGCTCGCCTTCGGCGGGCATGCCGCCGCCGCCGGGCTCAAGCTCGCGGCCGTCGACGTGGAGCGTTTCGCCGAACTCTTCGAGGAACGCTGCCGCTCGGCGCTCGAGCCCGAGCACCTCGAGCGCGTCCTGCACATCGACGCCGAGGTCCTCCTCGGCTCACTGAGTCTCCGCGTTGTCGAGGAGCTCGATCGCCTCGAGCCCTACGGCATCGGCAATGCCCGGCCGCTCCTCGCCGCGTCGCGCCTCCAGGTCGTCGGCCAGCCCAAGGCCGTCGGCGAGCACAAGAACCACCTTCAGCTCAGCGTCCGCCAGGACGGCACTGTGATGAAGTGCATCGGCTGGAACCTGGCCGAGCGCGGCAAGGTTCTCGAGGCCGGCTGCCAGTGCGCCCTCGCCTTCCACCCGTCGGTCAACGAGTGGAACAACCACCGCGCGGTGCAGCTCGAGATCAAGGACTTCGCGATCGAGTCCGGTTCGGGCACGGCCGCTTCCCGGCCGGCGCTCGCCGGCGCGATACCTTCGGCCTGATCGGGTGTTTGATCCTGAAGAGGCGGCGGTCGCGGGCCGATCCCACGGCGCCGTCGGTCGTCGACCGGCAAAACACTCCACCAGGACCAAGCCCATGTCTGCCTCGATTCGCTGCGCCCTCGCCTTCCTGTGCGCCTCGTCACTGGTCGGACTGGCGCTGGCGCAGGCGGCGAAGAAGCAAGCTGCACCCTATCGCGAACTCTTCCAGGACCTGGACGCCAACAGCGACCGGGCGATCGAGCGCGACGAGGTTCCGCCCTCCGGGCGCGCGGCGTTTGACCGGCTCCTCAAGCGGGGCGACGACAACCACAACGGCAAGCTCGAGGCCGAGGAATACCGAGCCCTGCTGCTGGACCTGCGCGAGTTCGGCGAGCAGGCGCGCAAGAAGGCCGTCGACCGCTTCCACGCGATGGACAGGGATCACGACGGCAAGGTCTCGCGCGAGGAGTTCACCGGCCCTCGCGCTCGATTCGACGTGCTCGACCGCAACGCCGACGGCCAGGTCACCGATCAGGAGTTCCTCGAGGCCGTCACGGGCAAGGCTCAGGCGAAGAAGGCGGCCCGGACTGCTGAGAAGAAGTCCGGAGCCGCGGCGAAGAAGCCCGCGGCTTCTGCGGAAACGAAGCCGGCCGCGAAGGATACCCAGCCAGTCAAGAAGTCCGGCTGACGACCGCCCGCGCCCACCCGGCGGCGCCGACGAACCCGGCCTCGCCGCCGAGCCGGGCGAACTCGATGCGCGTCTTCGCCGCGGGGATCGGGAACGCCATCCGCCGGATGTTCCGGCGGATCTCCTCCAGCAACGGGTCGCCCGCGTTGGTCATCCCGCCGCCGAAGAGGACCAGGTCCGGGTCGATCGTGTGCATCATCGACACCGCGCCGACGGCCAGGTAGCGAGCGGTTTCATTCATCAGGTGCACGGCCAGCGCATCCCCGGCCGCTGCCGACTCGGCGATGAGTCGGCTGTCAAGGTCGTGCGGCACGACCTTGCGCAGGGCGCTCGCCGACGCGTCGCCGGCGAGGACCTCGTGCGCCCGCTTCACCATCGCCGTGGCCGAGGCATACGCCTCGAGGTGCCCTTTCTGGCCGCACGAGCAGACGCGCCCGCCGTCCATCTCGACGATGATGTGCCCGTACTCGGCGCCGTGACTGTGCCGGCCTTCGAGGATCTCGCCGTCGATCACCACGCCGCCGCCAATGCCGGTGCCGAGCGTGAACATCACCAGGCTGCGGACACCCTGGCCGGCCCCGATCCAGTATTCGCCGTAGGCCGCGGCGTTGCCGTCGTTCTGGAAGATCACCTTCTTGCCCAGGCGCCGCGAGAGCAGGTCGCGAATCGGCAGGTTCTCCCACCCGCGCAGATTCGGCGGATCGAGCAGCAGGCCGGCTTCGAGGTCCATCGTCCCGGGCGACCCGAGGCCGACCCCGGCGATCGCGTCCCACGCGAGCCCGGCCTCCTTGAGGGCGTTGTGGCCGGCCTCGGCGAGGTGGTCGATGCCCGCCTCGGGGCCCTCGTCCACGTCGGTCGGCCGGCTCACCGACGAGAGCACCCGGCCGGAATCATCCACCACGCCGCTCTTGATGTTCGTCCCGCCGAGGTCGATCCCCAGGTAGAACGGCGCACGGCCGGGAGACGCACTCATCGTCTTCGATCTCCTCGACGTCGCGGCCAGGCCGGCGACTTGCACGGCCTCGGCGATCGACCGGACGGACGCGCGATCACCGCCATCCGACTCAGTGCGGCCGTACCATAACGGCTCGCGACCTTTCGCTCAAGGCGCCTTGGCCCCGCGCGACGGGGTGCGGTCGGGACGCGGCCCGGTTTCCCGCCGCGCAGGGCGAGTCCGCGGGCTTATCGCTTCTTCTTGACCTCGGGACCCAGCGGGCGGACGCTCACCTCCCTGAACTCGACCACCGCGTCGTTCGTGACGTCGCCGTGGTTCTGGAGTCCGATGTACCCGGAAGTCGGCCGCGGCCCGCGCTCGGGCTCGTAGTCCCTGGTGCGTTCGGGCACCTTCGCCGTCTTGGGGTTGAAGTCGTTCACCTGGCCGCCGTTGAGGAACACGACGATCTCCTCGCCCTGCAAGGTGACGTCCATCGTGTTCCACTCGCCCGGCGGATGCACCGGCCGGGCCGTGGACTTCGACAGCGAGTAGATCGCGCCGGTGCCGTGAAACTCGTCGTCGGCGTCGCTGATCTGCACCTCGTACCCGTGATGCACTGCGTACCACGGGTCCTTCGGCCTGTCCGCGATCCGCACGTAGACGCCCGAGTTCGCACGCTTGTCCTTCGTCCGGTAGACGACCCGGATCACGCAGTCGCCGAACTTCTCCTTCGTGTACCAGAGCAACCCCATGCCGCCCTCGGTCCGCATGACGCCGTCCTGGAGCACCATCTTCCCCGGCCCGACGTGCTCCCATCCGTCGAGGCTCTTGCCGTCGAAGATCGTCCGCTCGCCGCCGGTCTTCTCGTCCGCCGACTGCCCGCACGCGGCCCGATCTCCGCAGATCACCACCAGGGCCAGGCTGGCCCACAATGCAGTGCGCATGAATGCAATCCTCCGGAGTTGCGAATCGTAAGGTCTAGCTATTCGTCAACTTATAAGGGGATTTCGGCGAAAATCAACGCCCACGACCTGGCCGGATGCGTTTGCTATACTTGCGTTGAGATGGGACCCGGCCGGGATCGCGCGGGTGAACGGGGAGGGCTCGGCGATGCGAGAGCGAGCAGACGGGAGCGGGATGTCTCAGGCCGGGCGGCCGACCGGTATGATGACTCGCCGCCGATGGATCCGACGCGCATTACCCCTCCTGACCGTGCCCGGCCTGGCTCGATTCGCGACCGGCCAGCCGCCGCGGCGCCCCGCGCTGCGGCCCGACGAGCAAAAGGTCCTGGATGCCATTGAGACCCAGGCCCGCAAGGTGGGCCTGGGCGGCTTCGAGGCCCACTGGACCGACCATTTCCTCGGTGTCGGCAATACCTCGGCCGGCTATCGCGCCGAGGGTCTCAACCTCTGCGAGATGATCGCGCACGACTTCGTGAGCCACTTCCGCGAGCGCGACTTCCTGGTCGAGCTACCCCCGCGGCGGATGACGGTCATCCTGCTCAGGGACGCCAGCGACTACGCCGTCTTCAGCGTGTCGAAGCCCGAGAAGCTCGAGGGGGGCCGATATTACGTCGACACCAATCGCCTCGTCGTCTTCGACTTTCGCCCCGAGCCGGGCGATGCGGCCGAGCTGGCGGTGGACGCCAAACTGCTCAATACGTTCACGCTCGTGCACGAGACGATCCACATGCTGAGCTACAACACGGGGCTGCTCTCGGCCGCGGCCGACCTGCCGCTCGCAATCAGCGAGGGGATCGCCATCTACGGAGAGCTCTGGACCAGTCGCGAGCGTCGCAAGGGGTTCGGCATGGTCAGCCGGCCCCGGCTGGAGGCGATCAATCAGGCGATCGCCGCCCGCGTGCCCCGGATCCCGATCGCCAAGCTCATCGCCGACGACCGCGTGTTCGACGACGCCGACCTGGTCCAGCTCGCCTATGCCGAGAGCTGGCTGCTGGTCCACATGCTGCTTCGCCAGCCCGCCTGGCTGCCGAGGTTCCGCAAGTACCTTGCCGGCATGCCGAAGCCCGGCGGCAAGCTCGACAGGAAAGCCTACGCCGAGTCGGTCCTGGGCCCGATGGACAGGCTCGACCGGGCCGTCCGCGAGTATGAGAACATCGTCCGCCGCAGGCGGCGATGAGCCGAATGCCCCGCCTCTGGCTGGATGCCCCTCAGCCAAGCACCGGGTTGAGCCCCATGTTCCGCCGCATCTCGGCTCGCTGTTTTTCGTAGTGCATCAGGAGCTTGCGGTCGCGGAAGTGCTGCCGCTCCTTCTTGTGCTGGGCCGCTCGCATCACGCGCCGCCAGTAGACGCTCGTCAGCTCGCCGCTGCCGCGATGCCGCCGCCGCAGGCGGGCCGCCGGCTTCTCGCCGAACGCCTCGACGATCTCGTCCTCGAGGGAGACGAAGAACTGCGCCAGCCCCGGGTCGCCCTGCCGGGCGCAACGGCCGGCGAGCTGGCGGTCGATGCGCCGCGACTCGTGCCGCTCGGTGCCGATGACGTGCAGCCCGCCGACCTCGGCGACGCCGTCGCCCAGCTTGATGTCGGTGCCGCGGCCGGCCATGTTGGTGGCGACCGTCACCCGGCCCTTCTGCCCGGCCTGCGCGACGATCTGGGCCTCGATCTCGTGATTCTTGGCGTTGAGGATCTGGTGCTCGATCCCGGCCGCGGTCAGGAGCTGGCTGAGCTTCTCCGACTTTTCGATCGACCGCGTGCCGACCAGAACCGGCGCACCGACCTTGTTCCACTCGACGATCTGCGCGGCCACCGCGCGGAACTTCTCCTCCTCGGTCGAGAACACGCGGTCGGGCAGCCAGGTCCGCCGGCCGGGCCGGTTGGTCGGGACGGTGAACACCCCGACCTTGTAGATTCGCCGCAGCTCGGACGCGTCGGTTGAGGCCGTCCCGGTCATCCCGGCAAGCTTGTGATAGCGCTTGAAGAAGTCCTGCACCGTCACCCGCGCCGCGGTGATCGTCTCGAGCGTGATCTCCAGCTTCTCCTTGGCCTGGATCGCCTGGTGCAGGCCGTCCTGCCACTGCCGGCCGGGCATCAGACGGCCCGTGAACTCGTCGACGATCACGACCTCGCCGTCGACCACGACGTAATCCCGGTCGCGCAGGTAGGCGATCTGGGCGCGCAGGGCGCGTTCGACGTACTCGTAGAGCCCGTCCACGGTGAGCGTCACGAACGCCGAGTGCGCCGCGACCGCCTGGACCTTCCGCCGCCCGGCCGCCGACAGCTCGGCCTTGCGCTCCATCGGGTCGTACTTGTAGTCCTTGACCCGAACCAACGTCGCGGCAAGCTGGTCGGCGCCGTAGTAGGCCGAGGCTTCTTCCTGCGTCGGCTGGTTGTTGGCCCCGATGATCAGCGGGGTTCTCGCCTCGTCGATCAGGATGCTGTCGGCCTCGTCCACCATGGCGAAGTAGTGCAGCCTTTGCACGGGCTTCTCGCCCTCGAGCTGCTCGCCGCGGCCGAGGTACACCT
>DAIDHB010000547.1 GCA_027452145.1 Planctomycetales bacterium | reverse complement strand
GGGTGCGGAGCCGTGCGTTCCAGGCGCGATCGGCGCGGTCGAGCTGCCACGAGACGTTGACGGCCCGCTGGACCAGGTAGCGTTCGACGTCGTCCTGGGGCTGGATGATGCTGGTCCACGACTGCATGCGGGCGTCGAGTGCGGCGGCGTCCTCGCCGGGGAGGATGAGGTGCTTGCTGCGTAATCCATGGCTGACGGCATTGAACCGGGATCGGTCCTTGCCGGCCCTGGAACGGGGCCCGGTGGATTTCTGGGCGTTGCGGCGGTTGGCCTCGACGCGAGCGGCCGAGGTTGGCTCCTTCGGATGGGTGGCGGCGGCGATCATCGTCGTGGGCTCCTGCGCCGGAGTCGGCGGCGGTGTGGTCGTCTTTTTCTGTCCTGGCTGGTTGGCCTTGATCCGCGGGATTGGGTCAGAGGTGGGGGTGTTGGGCTCGCTGCGTCGCAAGGATTGGCGGTTTGAAGTGTCCCCCCTACAGATTATAGGAAGAAAAAGGGCGGTTGATGCGGAAATCCTGGAAAGTTTGGGGATTTGGCCAGGATTTTTGGGTGGGAGGGCTGGCGCGAGCGAAACTTCTGCCGAACGCGGTCCCGAGAGGTCAGCCCGACATTCTGCGGTGGGCGCAAGCCACCGAGGCCAAGCCCGGCAGCCGGTGGGTTTCACCCACCTACGCGCCTGCGACTCCTCTGTGCGGGATGGACGCCACGCGGCAGATCGCAGCGAGAACGCACTCATTCATGTGCGAGTTGTCTCCGCGTCGGGCCGGAAAACCGGGCTGAGCGGCGCGAGACGCCGGCGGATGAGGTGTTCGGGTCGGCCGTTCGCCAGCTCAGGGTCACCGACATGCGAGATCACCTGACCCCTGCTTGTACATCCGATGCTGATTTCAATTCAGCACCATGAAGCACAACCAAACATCGCGCCAAATCACGCATGGTTGCTTGTGTCCTCTTTGCTCCTGGGCCAGTACCGCTGGGGAATCTCAACCCACCTGTCCCTCGGGAGCCGGGGGGACGATAGAGTACCTCCTGGTAAGCTTTGGCTTTCGGCCGGAAGTCGGATCGCGAGGCTGGTCATGGCGGTCATGAAGAAGGCGCCGGGCTACCAGGTCGACGGACGCGTTTCCATCGCCCTGGACGCCCTGGACGAAAAGCAGAAGCAGGCAGTGGGTGGCGTCATTGCCGATCGCGCCCATTTCCTGGCGAGCGCGGCAGATAGCCGGAGGGTCCAGAAGCTCTCGAAAGACGAGCCGCTCTACGCGCTCAAGGTCCCCGCGGGCCTGAGAATCGTCTTCTCCCAGGTCGGCGATGAACTCGTCGTCATGGACCTCATGCGGCAGGCCACGCTAGACCAATATGGGCGGAAGGCGTCGAAGGCCAGGGTCAGAGGAAGCGAGAAGGCTCGCCCTGCTTCCCACTCGAAGAAGTTGAAATAAACCCTTGCTCTGTCGGAGGGCGTCATGGCCCAGTTGAAGACGCTTGCGCCGAAGAAGCAACAGGCAAGGGCAGAGTTGAAGGCGTTCGAGGCGTTGCTGGATGGCAAGGGGAAGGGCGGCCTCAGCGAAAAGCATGATTTGCTTCCATTCTTCGGCGCAAACGAGCATCTCTGCGACTTGATGGGCATGTACAACCCAAACATAGTTGATTACAAGAATATTAGTATCGCCAGAGAGTTCAGCATCTTCGGGGACCACAGGGCGGACCTCGTCATCGGCGACACAAAAAACAAACAATTCTGTTTTATCGAATTTGAGGATTCCACGAACACAAGCATATTCAACACGTCGGGTACGAAGGCGACGCCAGACTGGTCAACCCGGTATGACCATGGGTTCAGCCAGCTCATCGATTGGATACTCTGGATCGAGAACAACAGGGGGACTACTGCGTATGCCGGGCGCTTCAAGGCCCCGCTGATCCAGTACAACATGCTCCTCGTCATTGGCCGCGACAGAGATCTGTCGGACCCTTCCCTTCGGGAGAGATTCGACTGGAGGAGCGACTCCGTCGTCGTCGCGAGCAAGAAGGTTCATTGCATAACCTTCGACAAGCTCTACGACGATTTGAACACCAGGCTGAAAATCTTCGGGGGCTGAACGCAAGGCGTTCCGGTCTCATATGCGATCCGCTGATGCTGTCTGGTTCCCGGGAGGCTCGCCCTCCCGACCCGATCGGGAGGCATCGGCGGGCTCGTGAACGAGATGACGGTCCCTGGAATCACAGCGCGGCCGGGCCGCCAACAACTTATCAATCAGGAATAATGAACCACAGAGACACCGAGACACAGAGACCGGAAGAGAAGACCGTCGGAGGTCGAAGCCCGGGAGATCGGCCGGAGTGATCCGGTCTCGACTCCTCTTCTCGTCCGATCTCTGTACGACTCACTTCGTGGTCTCGGTGTCCTCTGTGGTGAGTCATCTTTGATGTCTTGCGGCCCGGCCGCGCTGTGGTTCCCTCTTCCGGGGGCGGGTCGGCGGACGGAGGCCGGGCCGGACGGACCGGTTACGGCGATCCGGCGCCGATTCCCTC
Organism: Planctomycetales bacterium; assembly: GCA_027452145.1. Classification (GTDB taxonomy): domain Bacteria; phylum Planctomycetota; class Planctomycetia; order Isosphaerales; family Isosphaeraceae; genus JAKAUH01. The sequence continues at coordinate 9,490 of DAIDHB010000547.1, read as the reverse complement.
GCCGCCGGCGCGGGGGGACGATCGCTGACGACCGCCGACGTTCAGCATGTCCCCGTTTTCCGCCATGTCCGCGGTCTCTCCCTCCAGGTCATCGACAGGATGGGCGAGTAGGATCCCAATCCGTAGACACCTCGCGGATGGGCGATGCGGACGGCGGGGCCGCGAATTCGTCGGGAGGAGGCGGCGGCGGTCGTCCGGTAAGCAGGCTCGATCGACCGACCCCTGCGCTCCCGCCGGTGGAACAGCACCCCCACCGCGCTCATCAGGGCGAGCATCGCCATTCCCATGACGAACCCCTTGAGCAGCCCTCGAATTGATGCTGTTACAAATATCTCAAATGGCAATGCATCCATCGCCATGTCTCCTTCGGTATCGAGTTTGGTCTGGGCCCGCGGCCGCAGGGCTGGATGTGTCCGGCGGACTGGTCGCCGGCCGATGGATGGCTTCCAGTGCAGACGGTGTACCAAAGAGAAAAGACAACCGATGAACCCGCAATTTCGCGTGCTCTTGCCGCGTTGCCGGGCATTCCTGGGAGGCTTTCCCCCGGCTGCGCCGGGGCGATACCGCCCAAAACGATTCGGAGACCAGTGTCCTCATCCGGCCCGCCGGCTGGAGCAGTGAAAAAAATCCACCTCGATGGTAAAGATCATCCCGGCCCGGCCGGTTCGCTCGATCCGACCGGGACGAAGAGTGTCGCAAGGTGAGGGATGGAAAGGATGGAACCCGCCCGGCCGCACTCATGGCGGATTGCCCGGGCGGTTGGTCGGGCGAGTTGGGTTGGGCTGGGTCGGGTCGGGGCCCTGCCCTTGCCCGGCCCGATCGGTTTTTTCTTCGTGGTGCCTGGACGGGGCGATTTGCCGCCGATTCAATGGGGGTTGAGACAGAATCCGGGCGTGAGAGCCAGCGGAGATGCCACCCGCTCGATCGGATCGCCCCGCCCCGCCCTGCACCGTCAAGCGCTTCTACCCCGGATCCCTCGCGAGATGAAGATGGTCCAGTTTGCCCGGTTCCTGGCGGGTCTTTCGGCGGTCGTGCTGGCGGCCACGCTGACGGTTCTCTTGCAGACGGCAGCCGGCCAGCAACCCGGGCCGTCGCCGCCGCGGAAGCCCGAGGATCCCTACGTCCAGACGGTTCGGCCGATCCTGCTGCGCTATTGCGCCGAATGCCACATGAACGGCGAGGCCGAGGCGGGGATCGCGCTGGATCGGTTCAGGACTCAGGCCGAGGCGTTGCGCGGCGGCCGGAGCTGGCTGCGGGTGCGCGACGCGGTCCAGGGCCGGATCATGCCGCCCGAGGACGAGCCGCAGCCCTCGCCCGACGAGCGGGCCCGCCTGGTTGCCTGGGTCGACAACGACTTCCTGGCCGCCCAGCGCGCCGGGGCAAGCGGCACGGCGCCCGTCGTGATCCGCCGGCTGAATCGCCAGGAGTACAACAACACGATCCGCGACCTGACCGGGCTGGACCTCCGCCTGGCCGACGGGTTCCCACAGGATGAGAGCGGCTTCGGCTATGACAACGTCGGCTCGGCGCTCAACATCTCGCCGGCGCACGTCGAGAAGTACCTCGACGCCGCCGAGGCCGCGATGCGACGGGCGATCGTCGCCCCGGATGCCGAGCCCTATCCGCCCGCCGAGCTGATCGGACTGAAAACGTATCCCCTGCCCGCCGACCGTCCGGTCGAGTTCAAACACGCTCTGAAGCCTGGCCGATACCTGGCCGATTTCAGCCTCGTGCGGATCGGGATCGCCGAATCGATTCCGCCGCCGCGGCTGGTGATCGGTTTCGGCAAGGACAGGCGCACGCTCGACGCGGTACGCGTCCAGGACGAGACGGTCGTCTATCGCTACTGGCTGACCGTCGCCCCGGGCGACGACACGGTGCACGTCGCGCTGGCCCCGGGCCAGGCCAGCAGCGGCAACATCATCAAGCCGGGCGACGTCGCGATCAATGTGAGCGGCGACAAGCGCTATGGCAACGAGCGCGGGCTGCACGTCGACTCGATGGTCGTGCGCGGTCCCGTACCGGTCCGGCCCGACCGGCTGCCCGATTCGCACCGGCGGATCGTCATCTGCCAGCCGACTTACGGCGACGCCGCGCGGCTCGAGTGCGGCCGCCGGGTGGTCACCCGGTTCGCCGAGCGGTCCTTCCGTCGACCTGTCGCGCCCGACGAGGTCGAGCGGATCATGCGGGTCTTCCGCCTGGCCATGGATCGGGGCGAGAGCTTCGAGCGCGGCGTGCAGCTCGCGCTGACGACCGTGCTGGCCTCGCCGGATTTCCTGTTCCTGGTCGAGCCCGAGGAATCGCGCGACGATCGGCCGCTGACCGATTACGAGCTGGCGAGCCGGCTATCGTACTTCCTCTGGAGCAGCATGCCGGACGACGAGCTGTTCCGCGAGGCCCGCGCGGGAAGTCTGCGATCGAACCTGCGGGCCCAGGTGGCGCGGATGCTGGCCGACCCCAGGTCCGACGCCTTCGTGGCCAACTTCGCCGGCCAGTGGCTCCAGCTCCGCAAGCTGGCCGGCATCGCCCGCGACCGTGAGCTATTTGCCGGGTTTGATGACGCGCTGCGGGACGCGATGCGCGAGGAGACCGAGCGGTATTTCGGCCACATCCTGAGGGAAAACCGCGGGGTGCTCGAATTGCTCGACTCGGATTACACGTTCCTGAACGAGACCCTCGCCCGGCATTACGGGATCGGGGGTGTCGCGGGCCCGGCGTTCCGGAAGGTCGCGCTGACCGACCGGCGCCGCGGCGGCGTGTTGACGCAGGCGAGTATCCTCACGCTGACCGCGAACCCGAACCGGACGTCGCCGGTGAAGCGAGGGCAGTGGATCCTCCAGCAGATCCTCGGCACGCCGCCGGCGCCGGCCCCGCCGAACGTGCCCAAGCTGGACGAGAGCAAGGGCGCCGCCGAGGCGGCCTCGCTGCGCGAGCGGATGGAGCAGCACCGCGCCGATCCGCAGTGCGCCTCGTGCCACCGCCAGATGGACCCGCTGGGCTTCGCGCTCGAGAATTACGACGCCGTGGGCCGCTGGCGCGAGAAGGACGGCGGGTTCCCGATCGACCCCTCGGGCGAGCTGATCGGCGGTCGTCGGTTCGCCGACATCCGCGAGCTGAAGGCCCTTTTGAAGACCTCGTCCTCGCGGGAATTCACCCGCTGCCTGGTCGAGAACATGTTAACCTACGCGATGGGCCGGGGGCTCGAGCCCTGCGACATTGGCACGGTCGAGGACATCCGCACCAGGCTGGCCGCCGACGGCGGCCGTATCCAGACGATCCTCCTGGGGATCGTCGAGAGCCGGACCTTCCAGCATCGGGGGACCGCCAGATGAATCACGCAATGAACCGCCGGACCGTCCTGCGCGGCCTGGGCGCGGCACTCGCCTTGCCCTGGATGGAGAGCCTCTCGACGGCGGCGCGAGCGGCCGGTGCCGGCACCGGCGCGGGGGCCTCGGCGGTGCCTCCGGTGCGCATGTGCTTCTGGTATGTGCCCAACGGCGTGCACCTGCCGGCCTGGTTCCCGCAGCAGGACGGCTCGCTCGTCGAGCTGCCCGAGACGCTCCGCCCGCTCGCCTTCGCCCGGGATTACCTCAACACGTTTCGCGGACTGACCCACAACACGGCGCTCACCAACGGCGACGACGAGGGGTGCGGCCACGGCCAGGGCTCGGCCAGCTTCCTCACGGGTGCCCAGGCGAAGAAGACCCAGGACGCGGTGCACGTGGGCATCTCGGCCGACCAGCTTTATGCCCGCCACGTCGGCGGCGCGACGCGATTTCCCAGCCTCGAGCTGGGCTGCGAGTCGGCCCGATCGGGCAACGCGTTCGGCTACAGCGGCACTTACAAGACGCACATCTCGTGGCGCACGCCGACCTCGCCCGCGCCCTACGAGATCAACCCCAAGCTGGTCTTCGACCGGCTGTTCACCGAGGGGAGCGAGAGCCTCACCCGCGCCACGGTCGCCGATCGCGACTTCTACCGCCGGAGCATGATCGATTACGTCATGGACGACGCCCGTCGGATCCAGAAGCGCGTGGGCGCCGGCGACCGCCGCAAGCTCGACGCCTATCTGACCGGCGTGCGCGAGGTCGAGCGGCGCATCCAGCACGCGGCCGGTGCGTCGGCCTCAGCCGACAAAAGAAGGGGCCTCGACGTCCCCCGTCCCTCGGGCATCCCCGAGGACTTCGACGAGCACCTGCGGCTGATGTGCGACCTGATGGTCCTGGCGTTCCAGACCGACACCACCCGCGCGGCCAGCTTCATGGTCACCAAGGAGGCCACGGACCGCAACTATCCCTGGCTGGGCTTCACCGACGGCCATCACGAGCTGTCGCATCACGGCGGCGATGTCGAGAAGCACCGCAAGCTCCGCGAGATCGACCGTTATCATATCGAGATCCTCGCGTACATGATCGAGAAGATGATGTCGATCGAGGAAGCCGACGGGACGACGCTGCTCGACAACGCGATGGTGCTGTACGGCAGCGGGATCAGCGACGGCGACCTGCACAATCACGTGAACCTGCCGGTGATCCTGCTGGGCAAGGGGGGCGGCGGCCTGCGGGCCGGCCAGCACAGCAACTGCCGGGCGGAGACGCCGATGTCGAACCTGCTGCTGGCGATGCTCCAGCAGGCGAAGGTCCCGGTGAATCGCTTCGGCGACAGCACCGAGGCCCTGCCGGGCCTGCTGTCGTGAGGGGACAGGGTTGTTCACACCGTGGCGGGGGTCTGGTCGTGGGGAATGCCTGGTGGACTCGGACGCTCCTGGTCGCGGCCATATCGGGCGCGCTGGCGGCCTCGGGGCGAGCGCAGGAGCCCGCCGCGCCGGCCGGGGCCGAGGCCATCATCGCGGCTCTGCACTCCGGTGACGTCGAGGCGCGCCGGGCCGCGGCGAATGCGCTGCGGACCGCGGACAGGGACATCCGGCGCCGCGCCTTGCCCGCGATGATCGTCCGGCTCCAGAATGAGAAGGACGGCCAGGTGCGCCTGGGCGTCCTCGATGCCGTCACGTCGCTGGGACCCGATGCGGCTCCCGCGATCCCGGCCCTCTTGCAGACCCTTCGCACCGACGCGGGCGGCTCGCGGCAGGAGGAGTCGCACCAGGACTATCGATCGGCCCTGGCGCTGGCGGCCATCGGCAAGCCGGCCGTGGAAGGTCTGCTCTCGCTGCTGCGCGAGAGCGGCCGGAAGGAGAACGTCCGCGCCGAGGTCATGATGGCACTGGGCCGGATCGGGCCGGAGGCCGCGCCGGCCGTCCCCGAGTTGGTGCCGCTGCTGGGCGACCGGAGCGAGCGGATTCGCCGCGAGGCATCGCAGGCGCTGGGGCGAATCGGCCGATCGGCCATCGAGCCGTTGATCGCGGCCACGAAGGACAAGGCGGCGGAGCAACGTGCACGGGCCGTCGATGCGCTCGGCGGTCTCGGGAAGACTGATGAGCGGGCCCGGCGCGCGGTGCTCGCCCGGGTGAATGACCCGGCGCCGGAGGTCCGGGCGGAGGCGATCCGGTCCCTGGCGCGGATCGAAGTCCCGGATGAAACCCTGCGGCCGATCCTCGCCGAGGGCCTGCGCCATCCCGACGGCCGAGTCCGGCTCGCGGCGGTCAACGTGCTGGCGGGACGCCGGACGATGCTCGCCGCGCTGGCGCCGGAGCTTGAGGTCCTGGCAGGCTCTCCCGAGATCGGCACGGCGCGGCACGCGGCGTACCTGCTCGGGCTGCTGGGTCGTGACGCGCTGCCTCGCCTGGTCGCGGCCCTGCGCCGGCCCGACAGCCGGATCGAGGTGATCGCCGGGGCGATGGGCCAGGTCGGCCGCCCGGCCGGGGCGGACATTGCACGGGCCCTGAAAGATCCCGACCCTCGCGTGCGCCGAGGTGCCGCGCTGGCGATGGGCCAGGTCCGGCCGCCGGTCCCCGGCACGGACGCTGCCCTCGCGAGCGGCCTGGGCGATCCGGACCGCGAGGTGCGCGCGGCGTTCCTCACGGCCATCGGACAGCTCGGCCCCAGGGCGGCGGGCTCGGCCCCGGCGGTGCGCGGGCTGCTGACGGACCCATCACCCGAGATCCGGGCGCTCGCCATTGAAGTGCTCTGGCGCTGTGCCTCCCGGGACGAGCACCTGCTCGCCGACCTGGCCCCGCGGCTCGACGACGACAATCCGGCCGTCCAGCGCCGGGCGATCGACACGATCCGCGCCATGGGCCCGCCCGGCGAGACCGTGCTGCCCCGGGTCATCGCACGGCTGAAGAGTCGCGACACGAACGTGCGCCTGTCGGCCGCCGAGTTTATCGCCAGCCACGGAAAGGCCCCGGCCGGCGCGGTGCCGGCGCTGATGCCGTTGCTCGACGATGCGACGCCGCGTGTGCGGATCGTCGCCGCGGAGACGCTGGGTGTCCTCGGCAAGCCGGCGCAGCCGGCACTGGCGGCTCTCGCAAGGCTCCTGGAGGACCGCGAGGCCGAGGTCCGCAAATCGGCCGTGGCGGCGATCGCCAGCCTGGAGCTCGACGCCCCGGCCGTGCGGCCCTATTTCGCCCGCGCGCTGCGTGATGAGAGCCCCGAGGTCCGGCGCGCCGGCGCGCGGGGCATCCAGCGCCTCGGCCCCGACGGCGCGCTTCTGATCCCGGACATCATCCGGATGGCCGAGCGCAAGGAGAACGCCCGCTCGGTCGAGCGCCTGCTAAAACGGTTCGAGCGCCGAGGGCCCGACCCGCGGTCGACGCCCGAGCTGGTCAAGCTGCTCGAGCACCGCGAGGCGCCCGTCCGCCTGCTGGCGATCCGGTTCCTCGCGCTCGCCGGCCGCGACGCCCGCGCGGCGATCCCCGTTCTCGAACGCATGCGAGACGATCACGACGCCGAGGTCCGCAAGCAGGCCGAGGCGGCCTGCAAGCGGATCCGGGAAGACACCGCGGGGCCTCGCGTATGAACCAGGTTGGGAGGGGATGGCCGCTCGCGGGCGCGGTGGCGGCGATGGCCGCGTGGTGCCTCATCGCGACGGGTCGAGTCGCCGCCGCGCCGGCGGAACGGCCGAACGTGATCGTGATCTTCACCGACGACCAGGGGACGGCCGACCTGCACATCGCCGGGGCGTCCGACATCGACACGCCGAACCTCGACGCCCTGGCTCGCTCCGGGGTGCGGTTCAGCCAGTTCTACGCGGCGGCGCCGGTCTGCTCGCCCTCGCGGGCCGGGCTTCTGACCGGCCGCTATCCGAACCGGGCCGGGATGCCCGGAAATGCCCCCTCACAGGCCGGACGCCCCGGCATGCCCGGGCGCGAGGTCACCATCGCCGAGATGCTCCGGGCCTCGGGTTATGCCACCGGCCACGTCGGCAAGTGGCATCTCGGGTATTCCGCCGACACCATGCCGCTGGCCCAGGGGTTCGACAGCTCGTTCGGCCACATGGGCGGCTGCATCGACAACTACTCCCATTTCTTCTACTGGGAAGGTCCCAACCGCCACGACCTTCAGCGCGACGGGCATGAGGTCCAGGCCCCCGGCCGGTTCTTCGGCGACCTGATGGTCGAGGAGGGCATCGCGTTCCTGAAGAAGCACCGGGATCACCCGTTCTTCCTCTACTTCGCGATCAACGAGCCGCACTATCCCTACCAGGGCACACCGCGCTGGCTCGAGCGCTACGCCGGGCTGAAGTCTCCGCGGAACCTGTATGCGTCGTTCGTCTCCACGATGGACGAGCGGATCGGGCGGTTGCTCGCCGAGGTCGACGCGCTGGGCCTGCGCCAGCGGACGATCGTGATCGTCCAGTCGGATCACGGCCATTCGACCGAGGAGCGCGCCCACTTCGGCGGCGGCAGCGCGGGGATCTACCGGGGGGCCAAGTTCAGCCTGTTCGAGGGGGGGATCCGGGTGCCGGCGATCATCCGCTGGCCGGGCCACATCCCCGCGGGCGAGGTCCGCGACCAGATCGCCCACGGCTGCGACTGGCTGCCGACGATCGCCGAGTTTTGCGACGTCCCGCTGCCGAAGGTCCAGCTCGACGGCAAGAGCCTGGCCGGGGTGATCCGATCGGCCGACGCCCCGACGCCCCACGACGCGGTGCTCTGGCAGCTCGGCGGGAGCTGGGCCGTCCGGTCGGGCGACTGGAAGCTGCTGCACGACCCGGTCGACACCACTCGGCGCGCGCCGGGCGAACGGCTGCGCGGTGACTACCTCTATCGCCTCAGCGATGACCCTTCCGAGAAGACCAATGTCGCCGCCGCCCATCCCGACGTCGTGCGCCGGCTGACGCAATTGTACGAATCGCGGCGGCCCTGAAGTTGCTTCCCCAGAGTCGGTCCATGGGTGGTCTGTCGCGATCGGCTGGTGCTCGCGGCAACCCACGAGCCTCATGTGTCGGATCGACCGGGGCAGCCTTGAGGGTTGTAGTGATTGTAACGCAACTCGGTGCGCCGCAAGGAGAAGGTACTATCCGCCCGGGGCAGCGTCTTGGTTCGGGTTCGGCGATTTGTTATGGTGAAGGCCATGGCCGCGCGTCGTGACGGTCGTCGCGATCGTCCGAGTTGCGAACAGGCCCCTTGCCCACGAAATGCAGGAGACGAGCGATGCGATCGTTTGGATTAAAACTCACGATCTTTCTTGTCATCCTCGGGGCGGGCGTCGGCTCGACCGCATGGGCGCTCGGGCACCACGATCCGGTGATGGAGACGGTGTATGTGATGCCCTCATCGCTGTCGGTGCCGGTGCCGACGTCGTACGTGGTCTCGACCGGGTGGGTCGAGCCGACCGCCTACGCGGTGCCGACCTACTACACCTCGGCCTACTGGATGGACCCCGTGGTGCTGGCGCAGCCCACCTATGTCTCGACTGCGTACGTCCGTCGCGGGCTGTTCGGCCGGCGATGGGTGGAGGAACGGCCGGTCCTGACCTCGTACACGACGACGGCCTACGTCCCCTCGTCGTATTATGTGGCGCCGACGGTCCGGGCGACGTCGTACGTGGTGAGGGAGCCCCTGCGGATGCCGACCTCGTACGTGGTGACGGACCCCCTGCTGATGCCGACCGCCTATGTGACCTCGAGCGACTGCGTCTGCCCGACCGCCGTGGCGTCGGCGGCGCCGACGTACCGGGCGCCGGCGCCGGCGACGGGGGCCCCGTCGAGGGCGCGGACGGCCCCGCGGTCGCGGTCGGTGGAGAGCCAGGCGGATGACCTCTCGGCGATCGACTCGAGCGTCCCGCCGGCCGAGCCCGCGACTCCGGGCGAAGGCGCCGCGGCCGCCCGGGGACGCGGCGAGCCGGGCGCGCGGGAGACCATACCCGGCAACCTGCCGCCCGAACCGGCGGAGACGACCACGCCCGGCCAGGACAACACGCCGCCGGCCCCGCGCCCGGCCGTCCCCGCGGGCGGGAATGTCGCGCCTCGCACCACGCCGCGGAATCCCCAGACTCCGACGAATACCAATCCGGCGGCGAACACCAATCCGGCGGCGGGTGGGGCGGTAACTCCCAGGGTCAACACCAGCCCCAATCTCGGCGCGGGCGGT
>DAIDHB010000546.1 GCA_027452145.1 Planctomycetales bacterium | reverse complement strand
GAGGGTCAGGTCGTCGTCCGGCCCGCGCGTCCGGCTCAGAATGTCCCGCACCCGCTCGCCCAGCGCGATGGCGTCGTCGTACCGGCCAACGCCCCCATAGAGAAACGCCAGGGTGTCCAGAGTGGCGAGGGTGTCGGGGTGCTCGATTCCCAGAACACGGATCTGGGCGTCCTTGACCCGCTCGGCCAGGGCGATGGCCTCGCTCCATCGGCCGAGTTCCTTCAGGGCGACGGCCAGGTGCGACCGGGCCGCCAGCGTGTGGGGGTGGTCGGCGCCCAGCCGGGCCTCGCGAGTGGCCATGGCCCTGGTGAACAGCTCCTTCGCCGCGGCGGCGCGGCCGAGGCCCAGGTCGGTCCGCCCGAGCCGATCCTGCAATCCGGCCACGACGAGCGGGTCGCCGACGGCCTCGCCGTCGAGCTCGGCGGCGGCCCGGTCCAGCCGGTCGCCCAGGATCGCCCGCAACGGCCGCTCCTCCTTCTGCTCGGCCTGCGGGTCGAGGTCCTCGAAGATCGAGCCGAGGATGACGATCCCTTTCTCGATCTGGGCCAGCCGCCGCTCAGCGGTCTCCCTGGCCCGGCGCTCGCCCTCGGCTCGACTCGCCTCCGCCCGTCGCGCCGCCATGGCCTGCATCAGGCCGAGCGCCGTCCCGACGATGCCGCCGATGAGCAGCAGGACGATGGTCGACGCCGCCAGCACCGGCCCTCGGTGCCGCCGCAGCAGCTTCCCGAGCCGATAGACGACCGATGGCGGCGAGGCCTCCACCGGCTCGTCCGCCAGGTGCCGCCGGATGTCGCGCGCCAGGGCGTCCGCCGTCTCGTAGCGCCGCGCCCGGTCCTTCTCGAGGCACTTCATGACGATCCAGTCCAGGTCGCCCCGCACCAGCCGGGTCGGAGCGGCCGAGCCCGGCGACGGCGGCCGGCCCGACGACGGGCCCGGCCGCGCATCCGGCTCGCCCAGCCGGGTGCTGGGCCGAGGCGGCTCCTCCTCCCGGATGACACGCAGGACCTCGTCCAGCACCAGGCCGCCCAGCCGCCCCTTTCTGAACGGCGTGGTCCCGGTCAGCAGCTCATACAGGATCACACCCAGCGAGTAGATGTCGCTGCGGGTATCGATGTCCGCGGCGTGGAAGGAGGCCTGTTCGGGGCTCATGTACTCGAGCGTGCCGATCAGCAGCCCGTCGCCAGTCAGCGTCGCTCGCTCGGCCAGGTCCGGCCCGGTGGCCTTGGCGACGCCGAAGTCGATGACGCGGGGCACCGGCGCACCATCGCATCCGGCCACCAGGACGTTGGAAGGCTTGAGGTCGCGGTGGATGATTCCCTTCTGGTGCGCGTGCTGGATCGCCCGGCAAACGGGCTCGAACAGCTCGAGCCTCTGGCGCGGTGTCAGCCCGTGGCGGTCGCAATACTCGGTGATCGGGACGCCGTCGACCGGCTCCATCACGAAGAACGGACGACCGCTGTCGGTGGCCCCGGCGTCGAGGAAGCGAGCGATGTTGGGGTGGTCCATCAGCGCCAGGGCCTGTCGCTCGGCCTCGAGCCGGGCGATGACCTGGGCCGAATCCATCCCGGGCCTGATGACCTTCAGGGCCACTGTGCGGCGGACGGGGCGCTCCTGCTGCGCCAGGAAGACGACCCCCATGCCGCCCTCGCCGATCTTCCGCACGATCGTGTACGGCCCGACCCGGGCGCCCGGGCCCTCGACGATCAGCCGGCCGTCGCCCGCGGTGGCCGAATTCTCGGTGATCGGCCCCGGATCGGACACGGGCGGGTCCAGCAGGTCGCCCGACCGCTCGTGGGCCGTCAGCAAGGCTTCGATCCGTCGGCGGAGCGCCGGGTCGCCGTCGCAGGCTTCCCTCAGGTAGGCGTCGCGCTCCGCCGGGGATTGCCGCTCCAGGGCCTCGGCGAAGATCGTCTCCTCACTCATGGCCGGTCCTCGTTCGGATGATCGACGTTCGATCCTGCCGCAGTCTACCGCTGAGGCGCGGGCGTCGGCGAGGGGGCGATGGTCGCCCCCTACGCGCGATGATGAACGTGGCGCCGCCGCCCGCCGGCGGCGTGCCCGAGGCATCGACCAGACCGCCCGCCGCCGGGCCGACCCTCCCCGGGATTCGACGATCTCCCGGGGCCGGGCCTCCCGCATCGGCCGGCATCGCCGGTCAGGCCGAGAAGGTGCCGAAGACGTCGTTGTCGCTTGTCGTCGCGGTGTTGCCGCTGACGGTCGTGTTGTCGAGGGTCGCGGATCCGCCGATCGTGAGGAACAGGCCGCCGCCGATCCCGCGGCCGGCCTGCCCGGCGGTTCCGGCCGCGCCGGGGCTGGAACCGTTGATGATGGCGCGCGGTCCGGGGAAGTCTGCCCCGCCCGCGCCGCCGCCGGCGGGCTGTCCGCCGTCCGCCTGGTTGCCGGTGATCTGTCCGGTCGCGTGCGACTGTCGCGACCCGCGGCGGGCGCCCTGTCGGGGCGCGATCACCAGGGTGCCGCTGGCCGCGTTGAACCCGCCGCCTCCCAGGCCGGCCCCGCCGTCGCCGCCCCGGCCGCCGTTGCCGCCATCCGCGGTCCCTCCATTGCCGGTGACGAGGCCGGCGCCCCCGTTGCCGCCCTGGCCGAACCCCCCGGCGCCCCCGAGCGCGGCCAGGCCGCCGATGGCCTGATCGGCGGTGATGACCGGGGCGATGCCGAGGAACGCGGTGCTCCCGGCGTTGAAGAAGCCGCCTCCCTCGCCCGGTCCGCCGGCGCCGCCATTTCCGCCGACGCCGCCAAGGCCGAGGCCGCCGGTGCCGCCCTCGGCAAGGGTGCCGCCATGACCGCCGGTGAAGCCGAAGCCCCGGCCGCCGACACCGCCGGGCGCGCCGATGCCGCCCACGGCCACGTCGGACGTGAAGCTGGCGTCCGTCTCCGCCCGCGAACGAGGCGATCCGGCGAACGTCGCGGCGCCGTTGAGCTCGACGTACAGGCCGCCGCCCTGGCCGAGTCCGCCCGCTCCTCCCGACGCGGCCGCCCCGCCGCCTCCGTCGCCGCCCTGGCCGCCCAGGGCGTTGGGGGCGCTGCCGCCGATCCCGCCGTAGCCCCAGCCCCCGCCTCCGCCGGTTCCGCCGGCCCCGCCGAGGGCCCGATCGGCGCCGAACGTGACGGCCGACGCGGTGAGGCTTCCCCCCGCGGCCACCGCGGCACCGCCGCCCTGCCCGGGGCCGCCGGATCCGCCCAGGCCGCCGGGCCCCCCAAGGCCACCGCCGCCCTGGCCGGCAAGCCCCTGACTGGCCGCAGTGCCCGCCGCCCCGCCCACGGCGTAGCCGCCAAGCCCGCCCGGCCCGCCGACCCCGCCGTTGGCCACATTCTGCGAGAACACCGTGGGCCCGCCGTTGAGGGTCACAGCGCCCGCGCTATACAGGCCGCCCCCCTCGCCGGCGCCGCCGAGCCCGCCGCCACCGCCTTGCCCGCCCGTCGCGTCGCCGCCGTTGTTCCCATTCGGAGCCTGCGAGACGCCGTCGCCGCCCGGCCCGCCGGTGACAAAGCCGCCGGCCCCGCCAATCCCGCCCGCCCCGCCGACGGCCGCGTCCTGCGAGAGAGACGTGCTCGAGAGGATCAGCCTGGCGCCGGCCTCGTTGGCGATGCCGCCGCCGTACGCGCCGCCGCCGTTGCCCCCGGCTCCCCCGGCGCCGCCGGTGGCCGACCCGCCGGTGGTCGCGATCCCGGTGGCGCCCTTGCCGACCCCGCCCGCGCCGCCGTTGCCCCCGGCCCCTCCGAACACCTGGTTGGACGCGATCAGGCACCTCGAGACCAGCATGGACCCCGCCGCGTTGGCGAGGCCGCCGCCCATCGCGTCGGCACCGGCGCCGCCGTTGCCCCCGGCTCCGCCCCGGTTGAAGGCCTCGGCGCCCGCGACCCCGTTGGACCCGTCGGCGCCGCTGGCGACGTTGTTGACGACCTGCACCGAGGTGAGCCGCACCGTGCCGCCCGAATTCAGCAGCCCGCCGCCCGAGCCGACGACCGAGCCGTGCTGGATCGTCAGGTTCGCGATCGACACGGTCCCGCCGAGGACCTGGAACACCCGATCCAGACCGCCGCCGTCGACGATCGTCCGGCCGGCCCCCTTGCCCTTGATGGTCAGGTTGTCGTTGATGTCGAGGTCGCCGGTGGCGGCGTTGTCCTCGCCGGCCCCGGCGATCGTCAGCATGAACGTGCCCCCGGGCAGCACGATCGTGTTCCTGCCGCCCCTCGCGTCGGCGGCCATGATGGCCGAGCGGAGCGAGACGTGCCCCGAGGCGTCCCGGCCGCTCGTCAGGCTGGCGGCCACGGTATCGAGCGTCGTGTTGACGTGGAAGGTCGAGAGGACCACTCGCCGCTCGAGCCCCTCCAGGTGAGGGCGCACGCGCGTCGCCAGGCTCCTGACCGGGGCTCGCCGCTTCTTGTTGAATATCAACATGGGAGGCTCCTTTTGGAAGTGGGAGTCTGTCCCAGGAAAGGGAAGGGCGAGGCTCCTGCCGAGCCTGAAAAGCCGGCTCGCCGGGAGGCTCACCCTCCCGATGAGACCCTTCGGGACGGATTCCAGTACGCGGCCGCGAGGTGGCGGCCCTGGACCGGGACAGCCTCGTTCGCGGGCATCGGGAATCGACTCTGATCCCAATGCGACGTCCGCGACCCGGATACCTCAGGGGTCTCCCGACTTTTTTCCGATTTCGTTCGCGAGGTGTGATCGCGTGCGTTGGCAAGAGGACGAGGGATAGAGCCCGGCCCAGCCGCCGCCCCGGCCGAGCTAGGATCCCGGCGTCGCCCCGGGCGCATCGCCGCCGGCGATCTCGACGCGGAGCCAGGCCCGCGCATAGGCCCAGTAGCGGTCGGCGGTGGCCGTGGACAGGCCAAGAACCTCGGCCGCATCGGCCAGGGTCAACCCGGCGAAGACGCGAAGCTGGACGAGCTGCGCCTTGACCGGGTCCCGGGCGGCGAGCTTCTCCAGCGCCTCGTCGAGGGCCAGAAGATCGTCGTCGGTCTCGGGCGCGGCGGGCTGGGCGGCGTCGAGGTCGACGCGGACGCGATCGCCGCCGCGCTTCAGCCGATGCCGGCGCCGGGCGCTCTCAACGAGGATGCGACGCATGGCCTCGGCCGCCGCGGCGAAAAAATGCCCGCGGCCGTCCCAGGGCTTGTCGGGATCGCCGCCGACCAGCCGAAGATAGGCCTCGTGCACCAGCGCCGTGGCCTGGAGCGTCTGGCCCGGCGACTCGCGTGCCATCCGCTGCGCGGCCAGCCGCCGCAGCTCGTCGTAGACCAGGGGAAGCAGCTCGCGGGCCGGCTTCGGCTCGCCCTGCGCTAGCGGCCCCGGCCCGCGGCCGGACTCTTCCTGGGCATCGTCGAGATGGGGATTCATGGGTGAACTCTCCGTCCGCGCGGCCGGCGCCGGGCCTGTCTCAGAAGTCAGGTTCCGGGCAAGCCAGGGGCGTCTGCCCTCTGTCCTGAGCCCGAGACGACAGGGGGATGACGCCCCGCGCTCGCCCTTTCTGGACTGATTCTCGGCTTCTCTTTTGCCCCTTTTTGCAACTCTTTTGATGTTAAAGACTTGCGGAGATTGTGGTCGCAAGAGCACAGGGATTCGCAAGTCCTTGTTCTAATGAGATTTACGGAAATCGTTCGATGAGACATCCTCAAAAGACATCCATAAACGGACAAAAGTCAAGCTCAGGCCGCCGGCCGCGATGACGTTCCTGCGAGCGGAGGCTCGACGAACGCCACTTCCTCCGTCGATCAGGCCGGCACCTCGACGACGAGCTCCGGACCGGCCGCCGTGCCGGTGTTGATGGGTTTGGTCTCGGTGGTGCTGGAGACGACCGAGCACCCGCCCGATGCGACGAAAGCCAGCGAGAATGCGCAACCACGGTCGAACGGTCATTACATCTATCATCCTCGAGAGAATCATCAGCAAGCGCGCGACGGGTCATTCGTCGGCGACCGCGGAAGAATCCGGAGCCGCGTCCGTAACGCGACCGACCCTGCGGGTTCCCTGATCATCAGGGGCGCGAGGCCCGGGAAAACCGAGCCCGGCGGGAAGAGCCAGGCCCACGCGGGCCGACGATGTGGGCACGAGGAACGGAACGGGTTCCCGGACGAGGTCGCCGGCCTCGACCGAGGCAGCATCGCCGGAGCTCACGGCGATTGCCAGATGCGCATCATCGGACAAACGCGTGCCAACGGCCGGAATCCCGGGAGGGCCGGCGTGCCGCTTCATGCTATTCATTAGTTCAGAAGGAAGGAATCACGGAAAGCACTGGCCGTAGTGACAGCCCCGCTCGATCCTGGCAGATGGACTGCAAACTTCGTAATCTGATGCATGGTGGTGATCCTGGGCGCGATGAAAGCTGCTCGTGATGACAGTCACCTCGGGATGATAGGCCACGCTGGATCTCAACGCAGCAGACAATACTCCTGCGAGCATCTCCCATGTCTAATGCCGGAGCTGAAGCCGCCGAAGCCGGCGACCTGACGATCTTGCTCCAGGCGTATGCCAGGGGCGATCAGCACGCGATGCATGTGCTCATCGACCGGGTCTACGCAGAATTGCGCGCCATCGCCTCGAGTCAGGTGCGCGGTGAATCCCACAACCCGATGATGGGGCCGACGGCGCTCGTCAACGAAGCCTACCTCCGACTCGTCGGCGGCAAGACCGCCATGCACTGGGTCAATCGACGCCACTTTTTTGCGGCGGCCTCGGAGACGATGCGGCGGATCCTCGTCGATCAGGCGAGGCAGCGCCTGGCCTCCAAACGTGGCGGCGGAGCCGTGGAACAGGTGATAGACGAGGTTGCCGTCTCTGCGAACCCGCCCGATGAAATGCTGCTCGATATCGACGCCGCACTGGAGGCATTTGCTCGGATTGAGCCTGCCAAGGCCGAACTCGTCAAGCTTCGCTACTTCGTCGGCCTCTCCGAATCCGAAGCCGCCGAAACGCTGGGCATCTCTCGCGCCACTGCATCTCGCCACTGGAGCTTCGCGCGGGCCTGGTTGTTCAACTGGCTCAAGCAGGGGGCATGCCACCGGGCACATCACGACGAGGACCCCCGAGAATCGTGAGGCGCGATCCGCGCGATTTCCGCCTGGTACCTTGGATGCCGGAATCAGGACCGGAGTTCAGGCTCATGAACGAGTCAGATCGGCTCGAGGAAGTCTTCTCCGAGTCCCTGAAGCTTGGCAATGCGGAAGAACGTCGCCAGTACGTCGAGCGGGTCTGCGGGGGAGACGTCAAGCTTGCGGAACAGGTCTTCGCGCTCCTGAGCGCCGCCCAGGCAGCAGGGAGTTTCCTCGAGTCGCCGGTGCGGAGGGTCGGACAAACCCGGGAGACCCACCCGCCGACCGCCGCGGACTTACGTGGGTCTTCTGAGGAGGAAGAGTTCCCGTTCCTATCGGCCCCGTTCGACGCCGGAGACATCGGGTCATTAGGGCCTTATCGCATCCTGAATTGCGTCGGACGCGGCGGCATGGGGATTGTCTTCCGGGCCTTCGAGCCAAAACTGCATCGGGTGGTGGCGATCAAGGTACTCGCACCCCACGCCGCCGCCGACCCCGTGGCCCGTCGGCGGTTCGAACGGGAAGCCCGCTCCGCCGCCGCGGTCAATCACCCGCATGTGGTGGGAATTCATGCGGTCGGCGAGACGCATAACCCTCCCTACCTCGTGATGGAATTCGTACAGGGGAAAACCCTCGCAGATAAACTGGCGGCCCAGGGGATGTTGTGCGTCAAGGAAATCTTGCAAATCGGGATGCAAATCGCCGATGGTCTCGCCGCAGCGCATCAACGGGGCCTGGTTCACCGGGACATAAAACCGGCGAATATTCTGATGGAAAATGGCGTCGAAAGGGTCAAGGTGACCGATTTCGGACTGGCCAGAGCGGTCGACGACCTGGCGATGACGCGCACTGGCGAAGTATCCGGTACGCCGCATTTCATGTCGCCGGAACAGATTTCCGGCGAACCGATCGACCATCGCTCGGACCTGTTCAGCCTGGGGGCCGTCCTCTACGCGATGTGTACCGGAAAGCCCCCGTTCCCGGCGGACAATCTCTTCGCCGCGATGAAGCGCATTTGCGAGGAAACGGCTCGTCCGATTCGACATGCCAATCCAGACGTCCCGGATTGGCTGGCCGCGATCGTCGGTCGCTTGCTGGCGAAGTCCCCCGCGGACCGTTATGAGACGGCGGCGGAAGTGGCGGCGGTGCTCCAGAAGCATCTGGCGATGATCCAGGCCGGGTGGAGCTTCGATCCGCCGGTGCCGGAAGCCCGAGCCAGATTCCCTTTCAATCTGCGGCGGGCCCGGCTCGCGCCAATTCTCGCTGTCGGCTTTCCGGTGGGCATTGCGGCCCTGGCCTGGCTCGCGCTGATGCAATGGCAACGCGATTCGAGATCTCTCCGGCCCGGCGGGAGCCAATCCTCGTCGCGTGCAGTCGGCCTCGCGCGACCAGAAGCTGGCGCGGGCGGACGGGAGGTGTTGCCTGCGGGTGAGTCGGCGAGGACCGCAGAGGCAAGGCTCGCTGCGGCGGAAGAGAACGAAGCTCCCGATCCTTTTGATGGGAAGAATCCCGGGGCTCGCCGAGAGCTGACGGCTCTGAAGATGGCGTTTCGTTGGTGTCCCGCAGGACGATCCACCTTCGGGGGCCCAAGGGCGGAGGCTCGGCCCGGCGAGAGCGGCGGCCCGGTCGAAGTGACGCTGAGGACCGGCTTCTGGATCCAGGAGACGGAGGTAACGCAATCGCAATGGGCAGGTGTGATGGGTTCGATGCCGCCGCGCGACATGAACAAGGGCAAAGGAGATCGGCATCCGATCTACCACGTAAGCCTCAACGACGCGAACAACTTCTGCAAGAAGCTGACGGAGCTGGAGCATCAGGCGGGCAGCCTACCCTCGGGATGGGGATGCCGGCTGCCGACCGAAGTCCAGTGGGAATACGCGTGCCGCGCGGGCACGACGACAGACACCGCGTATGGCGACCAGCTTGGCAGCAGTCAGGCCAATTTCAGCGGGTATTGGCCCCACAACGCGGCGCCGAAAGGCCCCAGCCAGAACCAGGCGGTCGAGGTCGGTTCGTACCGCCCGAATGACTGGGGAATCTACGACATGCACGGCAACGTCAAGGAGTTCACGACCACGCCCGGGCGGGTCCGCGGCGGGAGCTGGTTCGATAGCGGCAGGAACTGTTGCTCGGGGATCGCTATTCCTGATCCTCCCAGCGCGTCTGAAAGCGTGGGATTCCGCGTCGTCCTGGTGTCCGTGCCGCGAGAATAAGGTGAGATGCCGCCGCGCCAGCCCCGATCTATGATCGCATCCGATTCTATACAAAGATGAGCGCTTCAGTTTGTTTTGCTCCCTGCGATTCGGGAGGAATTGATTGCAAAGGCTCCTCGCCGGCGCCTCGTTCGTGATCGGTTGCGGCGAAGCGGCCGAACTGACGGTCCTCGATCCGAACTGCTCGCGCCGGCCGCTCCTGTCGAAGGGCTTCTGAGCGCGTGACCCACCATGCCCGCCTTCACGGGCAACCGGTCAAAGTATAATCATAACATGTTAGCATGTTTAACGAAAAGGCCGTTCCTTCCCTCAGAAAGAGGAACCCGATCGTGACTTCACCGACTCCCGATCCCGGTCCCGATGTCTGGACGTCTCCATTCCAGGAGATCCTTGAGCGGGACGCGCCGTCCTCCGCTCAGTATCTCGGCGCCGGCGAGGTCCGCCCGGATCCGACCTTCGGAACGCCCGGCCAGGACACGGCCTTCTGGGAGGGCCAGCAGCAGCTCCCCGACGATTGCGCGATCAAGTGCCAGCAATTCGTCCTGGAGCAATTCACGGGACACGCCGTTAGCGAGGGAACCCTGGTCCGCGAGGCCATGGAGAATGGTTGGTACGCGCCGGGCCATGGCACCAGCACATCCGACGTGGGCAACCTCCTCGAGCTCCACGGGGTCGCCGTCACCCACTATCAGCACGCGGATCAGTTCCATCTCGCCATGGAGCTGGCCCAGGGACACAAGGTCATCGTGGGGGTCGAGTCGGAAACGCTGTGGCACCAGAACCCGGTTCTCGATCTGTTGCGGGACACGCTGGGGATCCACGGGGCCGCCGACCACGCCGTCGTTGTGTCCGGGATCGACACGAGCGATCCGCAGCATGTCGTGGTCCAGGTCAGTGATCCGGGCACCGGGGAGGCGGTGGCGAGCTATCCCATGGAGCAGTTCCTCGAGGCGTGGCGCGGAAGCGACTTCTTCATGGTGGCCACCCAGGCCCCCGCGCCCGCCCACCTGCCGGAGATGGCCCACTTCGATTACTCCGTGGGGCACATCGCGGAGGTTGCGGGCGTGCCATACGACCAGTTCCTCGGATACGCAGACCATCCGGATGCGTATGGGGACGCGATCCACCGGTCTGTCGAATTCCTTCATGGGGCCGACGGGCAGCATTCCCTTCATGACCCCGCGCTCGCCGGACTCCGTTCGGACCACAGGGGGCACCCGGACCCCGGGCACGTTCACCACGAGCTGCTCGCGAACCCGGACGACGCCGGTACGGGCCTCGGCCGCGGTGATACCCCGGAGGTCCACCACGACTCCACGCCGGGCCCTGATCACCTTGACGAGACCTCCGGACATCTGGGCGCGACCGATCAACCGCTCGACGACCCATGGCACCTCGACATGAGCTGACGCGGTCTTTCCGAAGGAGGTGAATCATGCTCCAGGTCAACACGGTGCTGGATCGGGCCGAGGCGGTTCGCCAGAAGACCTTGACGATCCTGAGCTCTCTCACGGATCGGGCCAGGGCTTTTGGGCTGCCCGATCCCGCCACCAGCCTGGCGCAGTACCGGCAAAAGCTGGTCGACAATACGTACCAGGTGCTCGTCGTGGGCGAGGCGAAGCGCGGGAAGAGCACGTTCGTCAATGCCCTGATCGGCCGCGACATCCTGCCGACGGACGTGGACATCGCGACCAGCCAGGTCTTCCGCGTCGGCTTCGCGGAGCGCGAGGCATATCGCCTGCGCTTCGAGGACGATACTCAACAGGTAATCGGCGTCGGCGACCTGGCTCGGTTCGGCTCGCAGGTCGTGGCGGACGCCGACGGCCTGCCGCGGTTGGACCAGATCATCCGCTGGATCGAGGTGGACGTGCCGGCGCGGTTCCTGCCGGCCAACGTCCGGATCCTCGACACGCCCGGACTCGGGGCGCTCTACGCCTCCCACGCCCCGATCACCCACGGCCTCGTGCCGCACGCCGACGCCGTGCTTTTCATCCTCGATTCCCGCGCCCCCATCGGCGAGCCGGAGATCCAGTTCGTCGCCGAGCTGCTGAAGGTCACGCGGAACATCCTGTTCGTGCAGACCAGGATCGACCAGGTTCGCCGCGATGCCTGGCAGGAGATCCAGAGGCGGAACCAGGAGATCCTGGAGAAGCGATTCGGGGAGAGCCTGGCCGACAAGCAGGTCTGGCCGATCTCGAGCGTCAACCTGCGCAAGGCGGCCCAGACCGGGGATGAGGACTACCTGATGGTCAGCCGGCACAGGGAACTGTCGCTCGCCCTCGCCGCGTTCCTCTTTCGCGTTTCCGGCTGGAGCCGCTCCGCCGACGCCGTCGAGGTCGCCGGGCAATATCAGACGGCGTCCCGCCAGTTGCTCTCGACGCGACTGGCCGCCTTGACCGAGGAGTCGAAGCAGAAGCGCGCGGAATACAAGCAGCGAGCCGCGGAGCGCCGGCAGCAGTTCGAGTCCGACTGGGGCGAGCGGGGAAAGAAGCGCCACGAACTGCTGCGCAACATCCAGACGATCGCCGGCGTCGGCAAACAGGCGATTCGAAGCGCCCTGCTATCCAGCGGCGAGGTCGAGGAGCACTTCCGGGCCCGGATCCACGCGTTGACGGGTGGCGTCCAGAATGCGGAGCTGCTCCGGTCGGCGCTGCCCGAGAGCCTCCGCGGAGGCGACGTCAGGGATGCCTTCGCGGACTGCGAACAGGCGATCCAGTCCTTGCCGCACGAGGTCGAAGCCTACGTCCTGGCCCTCTGGCAAAAAGTCCAGAAGACCACCGAGGCGAAATGTGCCGACGTCCTGGCGCCGTTCCTCCTGGAAATGGAGGCCGTGATGACGACGCCGACGACGGCCTCGTCGTCGCAGCGGAACGCCACGAAACCGGAAAGTCACGATGAATCGGCGGAGAAGATCCTGAAGACGGCCGCCTTCGGGGCCCTGGCCACGGGCGCCGTCGGGGGGGCCGTTCAATGGGTGGCCCCGATCTTCGTCCCCATCATCGGCCTGACTGCCGCGCCCTTCCTCGTGGGTACGGCCGCGATCCTCGCGATCGGCAGCGCGAAGATTCTCGCGGAGAAGCGCGCGCAGCTCAAGGCCGGCAAGCAGGAATACCTGCGTGCTCTCTCGGACCAGCTCGCGCGGCTCAGGAACGACCTCCTGTTCGAACCCGATCTGGTCGCAGGCCGATTCAACCGCCTGGATGAGTGCTTCAACTCCCTCGAGCGAACGCTCGGCGCAAAGATCGCCGAGCTGGCCTCCGAGAAACTGGCGGAAGCCAGGGCGGAAATCGACCGGCTGGAGGAGGAGTCGCGGCTCGACGATCAGCGGCGCCAGGAGAAGGCCGAGGAGACGCGGCGCGACCTGGCTGAATGGGACGGGCTCGGCATTCAGCTCCAGGAGATCCGCAATGAGCTCCACGCGCTGGAGCGCGGTCAGGGAGCGGCCGCCGTCGGCCAGGCATCATCGCAATCCTCGGACGGGCGGGTCCAGCACCGATGAACGAACCCTCTATCGGCATCGACTTCGGGACATGCAACAGCAGCGCGGCCTGGTTCAACCCCAGCAGCGGCCAGGCGGAGCTGTTGCTCAACGCCGAGGGCGAGTACAAGACACCATCCGTCGTGTATTTCGGCCCCGACAGGGAGATTGCGGTCGGCAAGCACGCGGAAGGTCAGGTGGAGGATATCGAGGGGCGTAAGCGGGTACTGAGCGGGGTGAAGTGCGAGCTGGCCAGGAAGACCGCAAGGGTCATCGGCGATCGCCGTGTAACCCCCCTCGAAGCGGTCGCGCTCATCCTGCGGAAGATCAAGTCGGATGCCGAGACGGGCCACTTCCATGAGCCCGTGACGCGGGCGGTCATCACCTGTCCTGCCGTCTTCACCGAGGTGCAGAAGGACAGGCTCCGCGAGGCGGCGGCGCTGGCCGGATTCTTCGCCGTCGAGCTGCTGGAAGAGCCGGTGGCCGCCGCCCTTGCCTACGCCGAGAGCGGCATCAAGGTGGGGCATTGCGTGCTGGTCTATGACCTCGGCGGCGGCACACTGGACCTGGCGGTGCTGATCCGCGAGGAGGGTGAAGACGTCTTCCGACCGGCCCTGGAGCCGCGGGGCGAGGAGATCGGCGGCGAGGACTTCGATCGGGCAATCTACGACTACTTCGAGACGATCATCCGCAACGAGACCCGGCGGCCCATCTGCGACGACGGGCGGGACCTGCACCTCCTGCGCCAGTGCCGCAAGCTCAAGGAGACCCTCAGTTCGATCTCGAACCCGAGACCACTGTCGGGGCACTGGACTGGCCTGAGCCAGCTCCAGCTCAGGATGGACCAGGCCGTCTTCGAGGGCGCCGTCGAGAAACTCGTCGAGCGCACGATGCACCTGACCCGAGCAATCCAGCAGGACGCCGCGAGGGAGCGCTTTCTCCTGGATTCGGTCATCCTGATCGGCGGGTCGTCGCGAATCCCTCGCATCGTCCGGCGCCTGAAGGAGACCCTCCAGCTCGAGCCGACGGAATGGCAGAAGCAGTACGTGGCGGTCGCCCTCGGCGCGGCGTATCACGCCGAGCGGATCTGGGGCGGAGGGGCACGCGCCGAACGGGAGCGAAAGCATCGCGAGATCGAGGAGGCCGCGCTGCAGCGAAGGCTGGCACAGCAGGCCGCACTTCAGTTGGAAATGGAACGAGACGCGGGTGCAACGGGAACTGGAAGAGGCGGAGCGGCAGCGAACGTTAGAGGAAGAAGCCAGGCTCCGGCTGGAAAGAGAGCGGCGGAAATCCCACCCGCGTCGCCGGTGCCGACGGGAGCCGCAGTCCACGACCAGGTCGATCAGCTTCGAAAGGAACCGGAAAAACCGTACGCCGCACCGCCGAGCCCCCTCGCCAGCAGCTCGACGTCGACGTCTGGCCGCCGGCCAGCTTCGGAAGTCGCCTCGGCCGTGCGTCAGGCGCCGAGCGAACCGGATCGGGGTATCAGACCAATGACTCAGCCTTTCATCGGCATCGACTTCGGGACATGCAACAGCAGCGCGGCCTATTTCGATCCCAGGATCGGGCGGGCGGAGCTGCTGACGAACGCCGAGGGCGACGACAAGACACCATCGGTGGTCTTCTTCGGACCCAATCAGCAGGTCGTGGTCGGCAGGCCCGCGGAGGATCAGTTGGAGAGCCCCGAGGGCCGCAAACGGGTGCTCAGCGCGGTGAAGCGTGACCTGTCCAAAAAGACCGCGAGGATCGTGGGCGATCGGCGCGTGACACCCCTCGAGGCCGCCGCCCTGATCCTCGGGAAGATCAAGGCGGATGCCGAGACCCGCCATTTTCGCGAGCCCGTGACGAGGGCGGTCATCACGTGTCCCGCCGTCTTCACCGAGGTGGAGAAGGAGAAGCTCCGCGAGGCGGCGGCGCTGGCCGGCTTCCGCGAGGTTGAGCTGCTGGAAGAGCCCGTGGCCGCCGCCCTCGCCTACGCCGAGAACGGCATCAACGTGGGTCGCTGCGTGCTGGTCTTCGACCTCGGCGGCGGTACCCTCGACCTGGCCGTGCTGATCCGCGAGGAGGATGAAGACATCTTCCGGCCGGCCATGGAGCCGCGGGGCGAGCGGATCGGCGGCGAGGATTTCGACCGGGCGATTTACGACCACTTCGACACGGGCGTCCGCAACAAGCACGAACAGCCGATCTGCCCGGACGGGCTGGATCTGCACCTCCTGCGCCAGTGCCGCAAGCTCAAGGAGATCCTCAGCTCGATCCCGGACCCGAGCCCCCTTTCGTGGTACTGGACCGGTAAGGGGCAGCTCAAGCTTGGGATGAACCAGGCGCGGTTCGAGAGGATCATCGAGAAACTCGTCGATCGCACGATGCAGCTCACCAGGGCCATCCATCAAGATGCGGCGAGAGAGCATTTCCGCCCGGACTCCGTCATCCTGATCGGCGGGTCGTCGCGAATCCCCTGCATCGTTCGGCGCCTGAAGCAGACACTCGGGCTCGAGCCCACCGAATGGCAGAAGCAGTACGTGGCGGTCGCCCTCGGCGCGGCGTACCACGCCGAGCGGCTCTGGGGCGGAGGAGCCCGCGCCGAACGGGAGCGAAAGCAACGGGAAATGGAGGAAGCCGCGCGGCAGCGAAGACTCCAGGAGGAAGCCAGGCTTCAGTCGGAACGAGAGCGGCAGAAAAAGCAACGCACAAGCCCGGCGGCGGTGCCGAGGTATGTCATTGAACAGGACGACGATTCGTTCGACCTGGACGACGACGACTCGTTCGAGACGTTCGAAATCCCTGCTCATCTGAAGGTTT
Organism: Planctomycetales bacterium; assembly: GCA_027452145.1. GTDB lineage: Bacteria > Planctomycetota > Planctomycetia > Isosphaerales > Isosphaeraceae > JAKAUH01. The sequence goes on along the minus strand of DAIDHB010000546.1, from coordinate 51,610 downwards.
CCGGCGGAGTCGCCGCCAGTAAGCCTGTCGCCCAGGTCCGAAAGGAACCGGAAAGGACGTACGCGGCGTCGCCGCAACCGGCCTACAGGAGCCCCACCCCAGCCCCCAGTGTTTCCAGGGTGACACGGTCCGAACCCAGTATCGACTTTTCCGAAGTACTGCAAGGTGTGAAAACCACGGTGGGCTGGATACTGGCGGTCGCGCTCTTCATCGGACTTGTGATCGTGCCGGGCGTCGTCTTTCCCGGCTTCGGCCTCCTGGGCCTGCTCGTATATATAGGAATCAACAAAATCATCGAAAAGATTTTCTAGATTCAGGACTTCAAATGTCGGCTGGGGCCGTCGTCCGAGCGTGATCCGCGTCCTGCCGTCGAATTCCTCACGGTGTCGGAGTACCCATGCATAATCCACAACAGGGACAACTGATCGAGACGCTGGGGCGGGCGGCGGCCAGTTTGCGGGAGGCCCGACTGCCGCCCGAGCCGGCCGCCGCCCTGGAAGACCTGGCCAGGCAGGTGGATCTCCCCTGTGTCCTGGCGGTCGTGGGTCGCATGAAGGCAGGCAAGAGCACCTTCGTCAATGCCCTCCTGGGCGAGGACGTCGCCAGGGTGGCGGCGACGGAGGCCACCGCCACGATCAACCGCTTCCGCCACGGCAACCCCACCGATCCCGAGCGACCCGTCTGCTGCCACTGGCGGGGCCGCGGGGACGAGTATGTCACCCGAGCCTTCCTGGACAGCTTGCAGGGCAACGACGTCGAGGCGCTTCGCCGGGCCGACGGCATCGAGTACCTCGAGTTCATACTCCCCAATGAATACCTCCGCGATGTGACCCTGGTGGATACGCCCGGCACCGAGGCCGTCGTCCGGGAGCACCAGAACCGTGCCGCGGAGTTCCTCAACCTGGCGAACCAGCTACGCGACCGCCACAACCAGGAAACGCAACGATACGGCAGCGAGGCGGACGCGGTCATCTACCTCATCGGCGAGGTGCCGCGCGCGACGGACCAGGCGCTCCTGGAAGAATTTGCCGGCGTGACCGGCGGTCGCTCCCGCGCGCTGAACGCCATCGGCGTCATGGCCAAGATCGATTTGCAGCCGGAAATCCTGAGCCGGAGGACGGAACTCGCGGCCAAGATGTCGGCCCAGCTCAAGGATAGCCTGAATACCGTCGTGCCCGTTTCCGCCGGCATCTGCCGGGCGCTCCAGCAGCTCCGCGCCGATCAGAACGCGGGGCTGATCCGGATGATGACGACGCTCCGGCGGATCCCGCAGCGCCTTCTCTCGAAGCTCCTCGGTGACGAGGAACTCTACCTGCGCGACTACGAGGATTGCCCGGTGACCGTCGAGCAGCGACAGGAGCTGCTGGGAGCGATGGACATGGGCGTCTTCACGACCGTGGCTCGGCTGGCCGCGGATCCCTCGCTGAGCGAGCAGGACATCATCGAGCAACTGGACGAGCTGGCGGGCTTCGGGCAGCTCGAGAAGGTGCTGCGACGCCACTTCTTCCAGCGAGCCCGCTTTCTGCGGGAGTATCGAATTGCCAACGATGCCCGGAGGATCGTCAATGGCATTCGCTACAAGCACCTGCCGGACTTTCGCAAGCGGGATCGCGCGGACATCGTCCAGCGCGACCAGTTCCTCGGTTTCGTCCGCTCCGCCAACGGCGACCCGGCCGTGGCCGGGGAGTTGGAGAGGTTCATCTCGCTCCAGTGCGGCACGGCCGCACGAGCGGATCGACTGGAAGCGACCCTGAAGGACGTGGATCGCCAGCTAGCGATACTCCTCCACGAGATGGAAGATTACAGCGCCGACTTCGAGGCCCTGGAAGAAATCGACAGATGCCGGGAATTGTTCTCGCCGCCCGAGCTGGACGAACTTCGCTGCTTGCTGGGCCAGTATGGGTTCGAGCTGGAAAGGAGGCTGCCAGCCGGTCGAGCCACCGTCGCGCACGCCAGCGAGCGGCAGGAAGTGTGGAGTGAGGTCTGCCGGCGAGCCAGGGAGCCCGCCCGCTGCCGGGTCGCGGAACGTGCTCAGGCTCGCTACGGCCTGATCTTGTACGACCTGACGAAAGGCGTCGACTGAATGCGGCGTCGAAGGTCCTTCCAGTTTTCCGCGCTCTGGCCGATTCGGCGCTCGACAGGCCCGCGTTCGCACCTCAACAGAGCCAGGAAACCTCTGCGTTATTAGATTTGTACATCAGGTTTCGTCGGTTCAAATGGCTCCAGGACCGACCGCGCCCCATCGCGGCCCCAGGGCTGCCGGAACCCGGCACCGCAAACCCGGTACCTGAGGTAACGATAGTCGGGCGGCCCACCAGGTCGCCAGCCCTCGCCCGTCCATTCCAGTTCCCTCCGCCGACACGCCGGGCAGGGATCGGCGATCCACGCGCCGGAGGTCCTCGTCAGGAGGTCAAGCGGGTAAATCATCGGATCGGCGAGTACGATCACGAGCGCGACGAAGGCCACGGCCAGGATGATGAACGATGTGTCCCGGCCTGTTGCCAACGGGAAGGCACGCCGACGTCCCCCGGGCCGGTCGGCGGGATCCGCCGCGGCCCGGCGGGGCAACGTTCAGGCGACGATCGAAGTCCGGCCGCACCGAGACCGGCGGGCCAGACCGATGAGAGCTGTCACGCCGATGCCCATCAAGACCAGCGACCCCGGTTCGGGCACGGAGGCCACGCCCACGAAACCATGAGCAACCCCGTTGGCATCAGTGTAGAAGCCCGTGATCTCCCCGGTGTTGTTGATCCCCGTGATCTGGGTGGCCTCAACTCCGTTATGGAACGTCTCGCTGGGGTCGTCGAGGAAGGTGTAGACCCCGGTGTTGGTGTTGTAGAGGAACCCGTGCTGGCTTTGGGTCGAGTCGCCGTAATATCCCACGGCGATCCCCTGGTCGTTTACGCCGAGGATCTGCGAGAACACGAAGGTTGCGCCCGGCTCGCCGGGGACGGGCGGAATCGTCGGGTCGGCGATCGCCGTGGCCGCGAGGGTACTCGGGGGCGAGCCCGCGTTGTAGTGAGCCAGGAACCCGTGGTCCTGCCCGTCATTGCCCAGGTAGAACCCAACGACCAGCCCTTTGCCGTTGATGCTCTGGGCGTTGACCACGTCGGGGCCAGAGGGCGCGTTGATGGTGGTCAGCGTCGACCCGTTGAGGACGTAGCCGAGGGTCGTGTCCGCGTTGGTCGTGTACTGCCCGACGATCACGCCGTGGTCATTGATCCCGAACGCCGTGGCCGAGACGCCGCCGCCCGGGATGTAGGTCGTCGGCGGGGGCGTCGTCATCGTGAACGCATCGCCGTTGCCGTCGCCGCCGACGACCGTCCCCGCCGAGTTGACCCCATTGGCCATCGCGGTCGTCGAGCCGTTGATGTTGAGCGTGGTGACCGAGGTCGACACCAGCGGGTTGGCTGTGAAATTGTTGTAGTTCACGCCGTCCGCGGAGGTGAACCCCACGATGGTCCCGGTGTTCGAGATCCCGTTGATCACGGTGCCCGCGCCATTGGGCGTCGGCCCGTCAAAATTCGTGAACTGATAGCCGCCGCTGGACGCGTTGCCGATGATCGTGAGGCCCCCCGCATGGACGGGCACCGTCCCCGTCATCGCGGTCAAGATGCCGATCCCCATCAGCCAACAGCGCGCGCTCGTCATGGATACGCTCCCCGGTGCCCCGATCCTCTCGCGAGCGGCCGATGAACACCACCGGCCGTCGGGACGAGGCCATGTTTGAGGGACGTCAGCGCGGAGGCCCGTGGATGATCGCCGGTGACGTGGCCCTACCGGAGTCATTGTCCGAGCCGGCCGGACAAAAGCAATGGCGCGGCGGCGCCGAATCCTCGACGCTAGCGCCCTCTCGCACGACCTTGATGACGTCGAGAGCCCATCCCCAGACGAATCCAGTCGTCGATCGGCGTTCGCCGCTCATCGGACAACTTCCGGCAGAACTCCCGAAATGTCGTCAGACCCCCCGGGGCTGTGAAACGAGCCAGCCCCCGGGGGTTCGGGCGACCAACGAACCTGGCGCGCGGACGGGTCCATCGGCCCCACGACGATCGACGACCGGCGCGGAGGAGCGGGCGCGTCAATAGCTATCGGCGCTGATCACCTCTCCGCCGGCCCTGGTGCCCAGGGACCACCAGGCCAACTGGTTGATCGAGTCCTTGATGAAGCGGACGCTCCCGTCGGCCATGGCGCAATTGACGCCGCCGGGGTGGTAGCTATCGGCATTGCTGAGGACGGCGCGGGCGGAGTAATCGAGCCCGCAGTCCGCCCAGCTATCGTTGTACGCATTGGGCGTCACGATGGTATTGAAAAGGGTCATCCCCGTGCAGCCGTGCGCCCAGTTCTCGCCCCGCTGCTTGTCGACCTTGTAGCTCCCCGACTGGTACGACTGATTGCAGAGCTGGATGACGGAGAGCGTCAGCGCCGAATTGAGCCTGCCGTCGGAGACCATCGATGAGAGCGGGATCGGCACACTATACATCCCGACGAGCTTCGAGAACTTCTGCTCGTTCTGATTCCCCACGGCGGCCTCGGCGAACGCGATGGTATTCGAGGTCCCGTCCGTGCAGCTCTGGATGCCGTAGGACGCATCCCAGGTGAACAGGCCCGTGCTCGGCATGCTGATCGTGGCCTGGTTGAGGTTCGCGTAAGGATTCTGGCGGCCGATGAGCCCCCAGCTCATCGTGGTGCCGACGCTGCCGTAGTAGTTATTGGTGTTGGTGGTGTTGTTGTGATCGGGCACGCCGGCCGCCGGATCCGACGGGCAGACGAAGGCATTGATCTGCGCATTCGTCGCGGTGGAGTTGATCTGGTAACAGATCACCGACGTGCTGTCCTCGCATCCCCAGGAGAAGTTCAGCGCGTTGTAGACCTGGGCCTGCTCGAGGAACGGGAGTAGCTGCGTGTGCAGGCTCAGATTCTGCTTGAGGTTGTATACACCTATGGCGTTATACATCCCGCTGGTAACGCCCAGCGGGAAGGTGTTGTGCGCCTGGTGATAATTGTGCAGCGCCAACCCCATCTGCTTGAGGTTGTTGGTGCACTGCATCCGCCGGGCGGCCTCCCTGGCCGCCTGCACCGCCGGCAGCAGCAGGGCGATCAACACCGCGATGATGGCGATCACGACGAGCAACTCGATCAGTGTGAACCCGCGTCGACGCATCGCTGACTCCCCCTTGGGCGCAGAAGCCCGCTCGATGACGCCCCCGGCCCGAGCCTGTCCCCCGTGCCATGCGCGCACCCCGACCGCTCGCGACCCGATCGCCATCGCCTGACCAGATTTGAAGTGATTGACCACTGGACCGGAAAGGACCCCTCGATGGAGAGGGGTATTTGATGCGACGATAACTATAACGCTCTCCGACGTGGGTCGCAACAAAATTTAGGTACAAGTCGCGAAATTCAGGTTAAACAATGCACTAATTTGTTAAGATTCAACGAGATCCCTCGGACTTGAATCCCGTCGTCGCAACGAATTCGTTGAGGCAAGACGGTGAGCTTGGTTCAACGAATAGGTGCGTCCACGCAGACCGAAAAGCTGACATGAGGATATGTCAAGTCGATGTGGGAGTCTTCCGTTCGGCGCCGCGGCGTGGGCGGAGAAAGGGAACATTGCGCCAGGAATGAAAGGGTCGAGGCGTTCGCGGCTCCAGATCCCGGCCGGCGGCCGCTCGCTCCGGGGCGGAGCCGTCTCCGCCTCAACGTTGCAACATCCGGGCGCTCAAGTTTCGAGGCTGGACGGTTCGGACGGCTCCACGCCCGACCTTGCACCCTCGCCTCCCCACAGTTGCCGGAACCCGGCGCCGCAGAACCGGCACCTCAGGTAGCGATAGTCGGGCGGCCCACCAGGTCGCCAGCCCTCGCCCGTCCATTCCAGTTCCCTCCGCCGACACGCCGGGCAGGGGTCGTCGATCCACGCGTCGGAGGTCCTCATCAGGAGAGCCAGCAGGTACACCATCGGATAGACCAGCACGACGACCAGCGAGACGAAGGCCACGGCCATGATGAGGAACGACGTGTCATCGCCGCCCGACGGCCGCAGGGCCCGCACGAACATCACGAGGATCGCCGCCCCGAGCAGGCCCATCACGGCCAGCCCGATCAGCGTGATGGAGACGAGCACCACCCAGTGTGGCAACCGGGAAATCCAGCGATCGATTCGTGGTCGAAGGGCATTCATCCGGGTCACCTGGCCATTGTCCGTATCTGGTCGCACGCTCTTGAACCTGCAGGATTCAGACTGGATCCAGACCTGCACCCCCGCCGCTCAGGCGCCCTTGAGCCACCGCTCGAACCATCCGAACGCCTCGGCCTGCATCGGGCCGTCGAACTTGTGCGGGCCGGGGTAGAACGTGCAGCGATATCGGTCGGCGGCGCCGGCCTTGTGGAAGACCTCGGCGAGCATCGCGTCGGCCCAGTGCATCTCGGGGAGTGTGAAGAGCTGATCCTCCACGTCGCACTGGACCAGCGTCGGCAGCGGGGCGCGCAGGCCGAGGATCTCGGGATAATCCAGGTCGGCCGGCAGGCCCGGTATGTAGATCATCCAGGTATGAGTATAGCACTTGTGCAACAGGTAGTCGCGCCAGGTGGTCATCATGCCGACGCAGCAGGCGCAGCGGATCCGGTCGTCCAGACCGGCCAGGTAGCAGGTACGCAGGCCGCCGCCCGAGAGCCCCGCGCAGCCGACCCGGTCCGGGTCCACGTCGTCGCGGGAGCAGAGGTAATCCAGCGCGCGCTGATCCTCGGCCGTGAACACACCGGGCCAGGTCGTCCCGGCGCAGAAGAGGCTCCTGGCCATGATGTGCTCGTGCTCCGAGGCAAATCGGTTGTACCGCTCGATCTCGTCAGGCGACTCGGGATTTACCTCCTTGAGGTCCTTTCGCAGCACCGGCGGCAGGTCCGCCACCCGTACCCGGCGGCTGCCGAAGGCGAACGCGTCATGCACCAGCACCGCGAATCCCCGCCTCGCCAGCTCGTTGGCCCAGCTCACGTTGCCGTAGTATTCCTGGCGGTGCTCGCGCATCAACGGGTGGACCGCATCGCCGAGCTGCGCGATCTTCCGCCAGCCGAAGTACTTGTTGCCGCCGTGGTCGTGCAGCCCCAGCACGGCCGGCAACCGCCCGCGCGCCCCGGCCGGCTTGAGGAACACGGCCTCGGTCGGCGGCCCGTACGGCAACTGCCAGGTGAGATGCTCGACGTGCAGCCCGTCGTGCTCCAGCGCGTGCTGCACCTCGCCCCTCGGCACGCCGCCTGTCTTCGGCTGCAACAGGCACGCATGCGGCCGGGCGCGGGCCTCCGACCGCCAGGCGTCGATGTCTTCCGGCCGGAACCGCCCGCCTCGAAACGACAGCCGCCCTGGGCCGTCCCCGACCAGGCCCGCCGCCCACGGCCCGTACGCTCCGATCATGTTCGGTTCCATCTCGAGCCGATCCCCCTGCCGGTCCGCGCCGTCTCCGTCACGAACCCCGCCGCGCCGTTGCGGACGGCGGGGTCGCCAACCGGCATTCTCGCCCTCAGCGCCGGCGCTCGCAAGCATCCCGAGGCTCCTGTCCGTCTCGGTCGGCCGTCCTCGACTCGCTCGACCTGGCGGTGCATGGCTTGAAACCAACCAAATGGGAGGCTGGAGAAGGAAACCGTGCTCCCATTCCACACGATGCAACGCTCGCGATGTCTTCCCGCAGGAGCATCAGTCGGCCAAATATGCACGCATGCTAGTTGCCGCCTTGCCCGATGTGGGATGGTAGAGTACGATGGTGAAGAAGCTTGTCGCTGGGGGAATGGGAGCTGCGTCGCCCGGTGGGCGAGTGGTGCCCGGTGGCGGCGGGCGGCATGAGCTTGAGGGTGGGGAACCGAAGCCGTCTGCCATGAAAGCTGAACTGGTGCCCGAGAACGGTGACCCTCCGATCCCGATCACGCGGGATTTGACGGTCGTGGGGCGTCGCGAGTTTTGCGATGTGGTGATCCCGCATCACAGCCTGTCGAAGCGGCATTGCCTGCTGGTGAAGACGGACGGGCTGCTGGTGATCCGCGACCTGGCCACGACCAACGGGACGAAGGTCAAGGGGCAGAAGGTGCGGTGGGCGGCGCTGTTGCCGGACGACCGCATCAGCCTGGGCGCGTACAAGATGCGGGTTTACCTGGGCCCGGACGACATGCCCTCGCCGTCGGAGCAGGCGCAGGCGCGCGGGCGGGCAGGGGTCGCGAGCCGGGCGGCCGGGCCCGCCATCGCGGCGGCCGCGGTCGGCGCGGCGATCCCGCCAGTGGTGCCGGTCGGCTTCCCCGAGCCGTCGCGCAGCTTCATCGCCACCACGCCGAGCCTGGAATCGTCCGAGCCGGGCTCGGCGGCGAGCGTGAACGCCAGCTCGCCGTTCGAGGACGACTTCAAGTTCGAGATCCTCGACGATGACGACGACATCATCGACCTGAATTGAGGGTCTTTTCGACGACTCCGGACGGCCAGGGCACCGCCGGGCGCCCCGCCCGGGCGCAAAGCGAAACGGCACCGGGCATGCGGGAGGCATTGCCGGCGCCGTCGCTTTGGGAGCAGATCGGATCGGAGCAGATCGGATCGGGCCTCGGACCCTCCGGTGGTCCCGTTGATGGCGGCCCGCCCGGGCGCGGGCCGCCCGGGGCCGGTCCGGTGGGACCGGGGATGAGGACGGCACGAAGCAAGCTCAAGGCCGCCGTCACTCCGGGTCCTCCGCCGGGGTGAAGGCCAGCGACGGACGCCGCCGAGACGGTGGCCGTGGCCGCCGTCGAGCGACGCCCTCCCCATCCCCTCTCCTCCGGAGCGGGGACGGCCCGATCGAGTCGAGCCGCGAAAGGCGAGGCCGGGGACGGTCCCCCGGCGAGCTGTGTTGGTTCGGTTCGGTTCGACCCGGCCCAACCCAACCCAGCTCAGTTCAGTTCAGTTCAATTCGGCTCCGGGCGGGTCCGGCGCGGCTCGCGACGGACCGGCTGATTCAGTCGCTCGATCTGCCGGGCGTCCTGCGGCTCGAGCCGGCTCGCCTGGCGATTCTCGCGCTGAATGGCCTCGTACACCTCTTGACGGTGCACAGAGATCTCGATCGGGGCCGCGATCCCCAATCGGACCTTGTCTCCCCGGATGTCCACCACGGTGATGACGATATCATCGCCGATGATGATACTTTCGTCGCGGTGACGGGACAGGACCAGCATCGTAACGGCTCCTTCCTCCTGCCAGCGAGGCCCGCGACCATCCCTGATCACGTTGCCCACGCCCTCGGTGACCACGACGGAGCTAGCGGGATGGCACGTTGCCAGTAGCACTAAAGCTGATGAGCTACACGGGTTACGCCGTCGCACGCAACGGCGCGGGCCCGGGCAGCAGGTTAGGGGCACAGTGGACCGCTCCCGTCGCCTCGAGGGGATAGCGGACCGGATAACGGCTCGAGGTCAGGACGAGCTGGCGTCCCAGGCGACGGACCGGGTTGAACACCAGGGGACCCTGGAGGTTGACGGTCAGACCGCCTCCCTCCGCGCGGTTGAGGATCACGTAGATCAGGGCGGAACGCTCGTCGTCCAGCTCGAGGGCGGCCCGATCCCCCCGGCGGATCTCCACCCGGTAGTCGCCGACGGCGATCGGCGGCGCGACCAGGGCGAAGGCGAGGTCGGCCGCGGTGAGGCTCTGCAACCAGGACAGGCCCATCACGACCGGGTCGGGGAGCAGGGTGTAGTGGACGAACGAGCGGAAACCCAGCAAACCCTCCGGGATCGTGATGACGTCCGTCTCGCAGGCCTGAATCAGCCCGAAACGGGTCGTTAGGATGTTCACTTCCTGGTTACCTCCTTGATGGTCGGTCGGGGCTGAGCCGGGGCGAACCAGGCGCCCCCGGCACGACGCCGGACGTCCTCAGCGAACCAATCATCCACGGCGATGCGACGGAGCCGTGCCGGGGTCGATGACCCCTGGCGAGACCGCCCGGCCGCCAGGAATAGCGGCCGGCCAGGCGGCATCCGGACTGGCGACCGACCCCGCTGCCGATCCCGCATCCGCTGCGATCTCTCGCCCGTCGGGGGGGGTCGCCTTGACGCCCTTTATATCGTCCCGGGCCGGCGCGGCGGCTTACGCGCCGAACGGCGGAAATCCTGATGCGATGCGCCTCGCGATGGCTGCGCCAGTCAGTCCGTTCGTAGCGGAGACGCCGCGGCGCGGTCGGCGCCCCGGCGAGGGCGACGGGGGCGCGCCGGGTCCGTCGCCGCCGCGGGCCGCCACGGTCTTACGGAAAGCCCCCGCGAGATGTTATACCGGGATGAAACAATTGAGCGGCGGCCGCCGGCGGGTGCCGGCCCGGCCGGGCCTCGGCCGCCGGGGGCGGCCTTCGGAATCCGGGAGTGCACTGGCATCATGACGCAGATCGAGATGGCCCGCGAGGGGATCGTTTCCGACGAGATGGCCCACGTCGCTCGACGGGAGGGACTCGACCCCGAGCTCGTCCGCTCGGAGGTCGCCCGCGGGCGGATGATCATCCCGGCCAATACCGTCCACCTGGGGCTCGGCCTCGAGCCGATGGCCATCGGCATCAAGGCCCGCTGCAAGATCAACGCGAACATCGGCAACTCCGCGGTCACCTCGAACGTCGACAACGAGCTGGCCAAGCTCCGGATGGCCGTCGAGCTCGGCGCCGACACCGTGATGGACCTCTCCACCGGCGGCCAGATCGACGCGATCCGCCGCGCGATCATCGCCGCCAGCCCGGTGCCCGTCGGCACGGTCCCGGTCTACCAGGCCATCCAGAACGTCAAGAAGGTCGAGGACCTGACGCCCCAGGACATGCTCGACATGGTCGAGCACCAGGCCCGGCAAGGGGTCGACTACATGACGATCCACGCCGGCATCCTCCGCGACTACATCCCGCTGACGGCGCACCGGATCACCGGCATCGTCTCCCGCGGCGGCTCGCTGATGGCACAGTGGATGATTGCACACGACAGCGAGAATCCGTTCTACACCCACTTCGACGACCTGTGCGACATCATGCGGCAGTATGACGTCTCGTACAGCCTGGGGGACAGCCTTCGCCCCGGCTGCATCGCGGATGCCTCCGACGCCGCCCAGTTCGCCGAGCTGAAGACCCTGGGCGAGCTGACCCGCCGCGCCCAGGAGAAGGGCGTCCAGGTCATGGTCGAAGGTCCGGGGCACGTCCCGATGGACCAGATCGCCATGAACATGGAAAAGCAGGCCGTGGAGTGCAACGAGGCGCCGTTCTACGTCCTGGGGCCGCTCGTCACCGACATCGCCCCGGGATACGACCACATCACGTCGGCCATCGGCGCGGCGCTGGCCGGCTGGCACGGAGCCAGCATGCTTTGCTACGTCACGCCCAAGGAGCACCTGGGCCTGCCCGAGGTCGAGGACGTCCGCCAGGGCGTGATCGCCTACAAGATCGCCGCGCATGCGGCTGACCTGGCCCGGCACCGCCCCGGCGCCCGCGACCGCGATGACGCGCTCTCTCGCGCCCGCTACTCGTTCAACTGGGAGGAGCAGTTCCGCCTGTCGCTCGACCCCGAGACCGCCCGACGGATGCACGACGAGACGCTCCCCCAGGAGGCGTTCAAGACGGCCGCGTTCTGCAGCATGTGCGGCCCCAAGTTCTGCTCGATGCGGATTACCGAGGACATCCGCAAGCACGCCGCCGCCACCGCGGCGCTCGTCCAGCTCGAGCCGGCCCACTGATTCCCCCGCGGCGCTTGTCCAGTTCAGCCGGCGCACTAATTTCCCCGCCGCGCCAACGGCCAGGCCGCGGATTCCGTAAGGAAATGAAGTCGGTCCATCCAGCCCTCCAGGCAAGCCCAGGAGCTAGGATGTGCCGCCCGCCCAGACACCCCCGCCTATGGGTTCCGCCGAGCACCGATGTCTGGCGTTCGTGCAACAAGGGTGGACGTTGACATGATATTTGCAAGGACACCGTGACGCCGCCGGGATGCCCGCGATGGCGGATCAGAATGGATCCGCCGGGAAGGGCCTGGCATCGCTCGCCCGACTCGGGCGCGGGCTTCGTCCCGTGGGCGGCGATCGACGGCGACGGATCGCGGGCGGTGTGGAAGGGGGATGAGAAGGACCGACCGCAAGCGGAACAACGAGTTCCGGCCGGCCGGCCGCCCTGACGAATCTCGTTGCCTCGCGGCGACTTGCGGAGTTCGTTCAAATCCCTCCAACACGACCGGCCAGAGTGAGCGCTCAAATATGAGTCCCCTGCTCGGAACACGTCCAGACCATATTCCCGGGCCGGAGCCCAGGTCGACCTGGTCGCTGCTGTGTAACGGCCCGGATTCCGCCTTGACGAGCCAGCGCCGGGCGTGGCGCGACCTGCTCGCGGCCAGCGAAGACCCGTTCGCGATGCACCAGTCACCGGAATGGTTCGAGATCCAGCATGCCGAAGCAGCCGACGCTGGATTGCCCGCGCCCTCTCTGGCGATTCGACGGAATTCGAGTCAGCAGGTGGTCGGGGTTGTGCCGCTGCACTCCGTCGAGGAGCGGATGGTCTTCCCGCTGGCCCTGCGCCGCAGCGTCATCAGTCGCCCCAGCAGATCACCCGCATCCCCAGCGGTCGCCTGCTCCTGCCCGAGGGGGACCGGTGGTTCGACGGCCTGTTCAGCACGCTCGGCCTGCCCCGCCTGGACCGACGGATCATCCGGCTGAGCAACGTTCCGGTTCCCAGCCCGCTGAACACCTACATCAAGACTTCGCCGTTAGTCCGCCGGAATTACTGCGTCCATGAGGTGCCTGGCTTGTACAAGGTCTACACGATCTCGCTGCCGCCGACCTATGACGAGTTCCTGGCCCGGTACAGTGCGAAGAAGCGCTACAATCTCCGGAGGCAATTCCGGCAGCTCGAACAGTACGCCGGGGCGGGGTTGACGCTCCGCCGGTTCGAGACGCCGGACGAGGTGCCCGAGTTCCTGGCCTTCTGGGCTCAGATCCTGGCGAACCGCGAGACCACGCATCCCGGTCGGATGTCCCTGGTCGGCCAGGAATCTCGGAACCGCCGGCTCGCGGGGCTGGGCCTGTTCTGCTCCTACGTCCTCTTCGGCGGAGACCGGCCGATCGCGACTCTCCTCGGCTATCAATACGGCTCGGTGTTCGTGGTGGAGAGGACACTGCACGACCAGGGCTACAACGCGTTTTCGCCGGGTACGTGCCTGCTCCACACGGTCGTCGAGCAGCTACTCGCCGCCGGCTCCACTCGGCTGATCAACCTGGGCTACGGCTCCCCGGGCCATGACTATCGGGCGACCCACACCGTGCTGGATTACATCTCCTACTGGCTGATCCCCGCCACGTGGCGGAACCGGCTCTTCCAGTTCGGATACGAGCGGCTGCGTCGCGGAGTCGCAACCGTCAAGGCGGGCCTCGCCCAGCGCAAGGACGGACCCGGCGAGCGTGCCAACGACGACGAGGGCTGACGGGCCGGCCGGCGACGCCCCACCAACGGTCATCCCGGCCCGGGCTCCCTGTCGCCGCCGATCTCCTCGGCGATGCGCTGGGCCAGCTCGACGGCCAGTTCGGAGACGAGACTCTTCTCTTCCAGCTTCTCGAGGCCGTATTCCGCCAGGAGGAACGACGCGATCCTCGCGGCGTGGGCAAACGTCCGACCCTCCGAAATCCGCGAATCGCCCGCGCCGACATCCTGCGCGGCCGGCGGCGTCGGCTGCACCCGGTCGGCTCCGCGGATCATTTCGAGCAAGACCCGGGATTCGAGTCGTCGGTCCTGCGCGGTCAACGCCAGTCGATCGGCGAGATCGGTCTCGCCGTTGGGATGAGTTGCCTTCACTCGCTTCATCGCGTACTCCGCTCGGACTTCGGCACAACCACCCTGGCAATTCCCCTACATCATGAAACCCGGGATCGCCGCGATCGGATCGGTCGAGCGAACTCGTCGCTGGACGGACCGCCCGCGTCGTCTCGCGCGTGCGGCGCTGCGTGGCCAACCCGAAGCGCGAGAGTGACTCGAGAAAGAGGACTTCGCATCGATCTTCTCACGGACGACTCTGCTTGACAAGGCCCAGACTGCCCGGCGACGACGCCGGGAAACCTCTGTTCACGACACGGACGCTTATTGTGACGTATTTAGTGCCATCAGGAGGCTGCGGACCCGACTCTCGAAGGTCTGGTCGCTCTCCATGATCCGTCGAAAATCGGGCTCGACCAGGACATACAGCTCCATGTCGGTCTTGGCCCGGACCGTGTTCTCGAGCCGCCGTCCCGAAAACGACGTGATGCGCCCGAAGCCCTCGCCGAAGTACAGCTCCTCCTGGTAGGCGCCTCCCCTGGTGACCTCGGCGACGCCGGAGCCGATCAAATAGTAGCGGTCGCCGGGCTCTCCCTCGCTCACGATCGTCTCGCCCTTCTTCCGCTCCTCCACGGTCATCACGTTGGCGATCTTGGTGAGCGTGGCCTCGTTCAGCCCCTTGAGGATCTCGGACTGCGCCAGCGCCCGCGTAATCCGTACGGCCATCCGGGTCATCGAGTTGTTGATGATCCGGCCGCCCATCATGCTGACCACCCGGTCGGCGTGGTCGATCACGCGCTGATCGTGCGTGACGATCAGGACGGTCGTGCGTTCCATGCCGTCCGCGAGCTTGCGCAGCAGGCCCAGGACGATCTGCCCCGACTCGGCATCAAGCGCCGCGGTCGGCTCGTCGGCCAGCACCAGGGCCGGGCCGTTGACCAGCGCGCGGGCGATGGCCACCCGCTGCCGCTGCCCGCCCGAGAGCTGCGACGGCAGGTGGTCGAGCCGCTCGCCCAGGCCGAGTTGCTCGAGCAGCCCGGCGCTGCGCTCGTTCATCTCGCGGACCGGCCCCCCCTTGAGCGCGGTGGCCATCCGGACGTTCTCCATCGCCGAGAGCGAGCTGAACAGGTTGTGGCTCTGGAAGATGAAGCCGATGTCCTTCCGCAGCTCGACGGCGCCGCGCTCGTCGAGCTGCGAGACATCCCGGCCCAGGACGGCCAGGGACCCCTGTTGCATCCGTCGCAGGGCGCCGATGAGTGTCAGCAGGGTCGTCTTGCCCGAGCCCGACGGGCCGGTCATGATGACCACCTCGCCCCGGCCGATCTCGAGCGAGTTGTCGAAGAGGACCTGGGACCGCGCGTCCCCCTCGCCGAACCAGTAGTTGACCCCCTCGGCGCGGATCGCCAGCTCCTTGGCCGTGGGCCGCGCGACGGCGAGCAGGGTTTGCGAGGCCTCGGGGTCGGTCGCGCGGCCGTGGTGGTTATCGGCTGTCGGTCCGTCGGGCATGCGCTGGGGTCCCCGGGGTTGGCGATGGATCGGATCAGACCAGATCAGATCAGCCTTCGGCGCGTTCGCTAGCGGAAGAGCTGCGCCGGGTCGGCCGAGGAGAGCCGGCGCGCCGCCAGGCAGCCGGAGGCGACGCACATGAGCACGGTCAGTCCGAGGATGCCCGCCGCGTCCGCCGGACGCAAGTCCATCGGCAGCCCGGTCGACTGGTGGACGATCGAGAACAGCCCCAGGCTCACCGCCAGGCCGGCGGCGTATCCCAGGAGCGCCAGGTAGACCGCCTGCGCCACGACGATCGCGAAGAGCCGAGGGCCCGAGTAGCCGATCGCCTTGAGCGTGGCGAACTCGGCCAGCCGCTCGCTGATGTCGGCAAACAGGACCTGATAGCAGATCGCCAGCCCGACGATGAACCCCATCACGACGCCGATCGAGAACACCGTGCCGATCGGGGCGACGTGGTCCCAGAAGGCCTGCTCCCTGTCGATCAGGTCCTGCTTCGTCAGCACGCGGACGTCCGGCGGCAGGGCGGCCTGAATCGCGGCCCGGAGCCGCTCGACGTCCACTCCCGGGCGGACCCTCAGGACGCCGACCGTGACGTCCTGGTCGCCCAGGGAGGCCCCGCGTCGGTCGGGGAAGATGTCGAGGAGGCTCGACTCGCTCATGACGAGCGTGCCGTCGCTCTGATAATCGGCGCCCAGGTCGAACGTGCCGAGGATCCGCACCGACTTGCCCGACAGCTCGGACTTCGTGCCGGGCGAGAGCGGCCCGAGCCGCGCGGTCCGCGAGCGACGGTCGGCCATCGCCGTGCCGGGGCGGCTCCATTCCTCGCGTCGGTCTCGCAGCGAGGGGAGATCCAGCGCGTCCTCGGCCGGGTCGTAGCCGACCACCCGAATCGGCCTGGGCAGTCCGTCGGCGGTGCTCCGCCAGAACGATCGTCGGGTCTCGATCGAGACGGGCACGCCGCGCCGGATCTCGTCGAACGCCAGCGCCTGGTCGATCCGCCGGCGCGGGAAGCCATAGGGCACCGAGAGCGTGTACATCGTCCGGCTGACGATCATCAGCTCGCCGTCGATGTGGCGGATCAGTCCGACCATGCTCTCCAGCAGCGAGCGCTGGAAGCCGTGCTCCATGAACATGAGCGTGACGGCGAACGCCGTGCCGGCGAGCGAGGCCAGCAACCGGAGCCGGTTCTCGGTCAGGTTGCGCCAGGCCAGGGGGATCGTCCGAGGGGGCTGGGGTGTCATGTCATTCCGGATCGACGGTCGAGGCGCCGGGGATACCGGCGTCGGGACGGGCCAGGGACTCGAGCAGCTCCTCAAGCTTTCGGGGCTCGACGGGCTTGACGAGATGATGGTCGAATCCGGCCTCGAGGGTGCGGCGGCGGTACTCGTGCCCGCCCCATCCGGTAAGGGCCGCCAGGCGGACGCCGTCCGCGCCGGGCTGGCCGCGGAGCCGGCGGGCGACCTCGTACCCGTCCATGCCGGGCATGCCCAGGTCCAGCAGGACCAGCCGCGGCCGGAAGGACGCGGCCGCCTCCAGGGCGGACGGACCGTCGTGGGCGACCTCGACCTCGTGCCCCTGCATCCTCAGCCAGAGCGCCAGGCTCTCGGCGGCGTCGCGGTTGTCGTCCACCACGAGGATGCGACGGCCAGCTCGGGGAGATCCCTGGCGCCGGGGGCGCCCGGCCCGCGGCGCGGCCAGCCCGGCCAGCCCGGCACGATCCACCGGTTCGACCGGCAGGCGGACGGTAAACTCCGACCCGAGGCCCGGGCCGTCGCTGCGGGCCTCGACCGTGCCGCCGTGCAGCTCGACCAGGTTGCGGACCAGCGTCAGGCCGATGCCCAGGCCCCCCTGCGACCGGGTGGACGAGTGATCCCCCTGGACGAACAGGCCGAAGATCCGCGGGAGGACCTCCGGCGCGATTCCGACGCCCGTATCCCGCACCCGGATCACGGCGCGATCGTCTTCGCGGCGGGCGTCCAGCTCGATCCGGCCGCCGCGTTCGGTGTATCTGGCCGCGTTGGCCAGCAGGTTGCCAACCACCTGGGCGATCCGGACGGGGTCGGCGTCGATCGTCAACGAGGGATCGGGCATCGTGACGGTCAGCTCATGCCCCTGCGCGGCGATCAGCGGCTCGGCCGTCTCGACGGCGTGCGCGATCGCCCTGGCCAGCTCCACCCGCTCCGGGTGCAACGTGATCTTGCCCCGCATCACCCGCGAGACATCCAGCAGGTCGTCCACCAGCCGGACGAGGTGATGGACCTGACGCTCCATCATTTCGAGCGAGTGGCCGACGGTCTCGGCGTCGACGCCCGGCATCCGCAGGACGTTCAACGCGTTGCGGATCGGGGCCAGGGGGTTGCGCAGCTCGTGCGCCAGGGTGGCGAGGAACTCGTCCTTGCGGCGATCGGTCTCCTGGAGCGCGGCCTCGGCCCGCTTGTAGTCCTCGATGTCGGTGCAGGTGCCGAACCAGTAGACGATCCGGCCGGCATCGTCGCGGATCGGGACCCCGCGGGTCCTGAACCAACGGTACTGACCGTCGTGCCGCCGGATGCGGTACTCCAGGTCGTAGTCGGCCTCGTCCGCGCAGGCGGCCATCCAGCAGGCCATGGTCCGCTCGCGGTCGTCGGGATGGATGACCGTCTCGAGCCAGCGCAGGCCCAATAGCTCCTGCTCGGGGATGCCGGTGTACCTGCCCCACTGGCTGCTCAGCCAGTCGCACTGGCCGTCGGGCAGATCGGTCCACACCAGGTTCGGCAGGGCCTCGGCCATCGTCCGCCAGCGCCGCTCGCTGTCCCTCAGCGCCCGGCGGGTCTGCTCGTGCTCGGTGACCTCCACGCTGGCGCTGAGGCCGCCTCGGATCCGGCCTGCCTCGTCAAACAGCGGCACCGCGTAGTTGAGCATGCTGATCCACGAGCCGTCCCGCCGCAGGACGTCGTGCCGGACGCCGCGGACCTCCGAGCCCGTCGCGACGGCGACCTGCATCGGCAATTCCTCGGGCGCCAGCTCCCGGCCGTTCTCGAAGACGCGAAAACCCGGATGCTCGCCGTCGGGTGCACTCAGCGACGCGTTCGATTCCGGCGGCAGCCGCAGCAGCCGGTACAGCGCCGGGTTGCACCAGATCCGTCGACATTCCGGGTCGTCGGCGATCGCGATGCCGATGGGGATCACCTCCAGCAGGGCCTGGAACTCGGCGACCCGCCGCTGCATGTCGCGGGTCAGCTCCCTGATGGCCTCCTCGGCCCGTCGGCGGTCGGACACTTCGCGGAACGCGACGACCACGCCGTGCGGCGACCCGCCGATGTCCGGCACCGGGACGACGCGTGCTTCGACGGGATGCTCCGCCCCATCGCGGGCAACGAGGACACAGGGAGCCTCCTTCCCGCAATCGATCCTCTCCCGCGGTGATCGGCCCACCGGCTGGCGGGTCCGCTCGTCGAGGACGACGAGGACCTCGTCGAGCGGGCGTCCGATCGCCTCGCCTCGCGGCCATCCGGTCAAAAGCTCGGCAACCGGATTGAGGAACCTCACCCGCCCGGATCCGTCGGCGCCGATCGCGGCATCATCGACGGCCGCGAGAACGGCCTCCAGCCAGCCGAGCGAGTCGTCGTGGGCCGCCGGCAGGGACACCGGTACTCCGTCCAGGACCGCGCGCTCGGCGATCCTCCCCTGTTCCGTGAAGGGGTCGATCCGCGAGGTTGGTCGTTGACTCTCGCCCATCATCCCGCCCGGTCTGTTCCGATTCGTGTCCGAGGCCGCGAGGGGATTGAGATCGCGTCGGCGCGCTCAACTGGCGCGATCCGACGCGTGCGACTGTTCGTCAGGATAGCCGGCGCATGATCCCTCTGCCAGAGTGTTCCTTCTCGCGGGTTCTCGCGGGGTGCATGCGGCGATCGGCCGATCAGAAGAGGTCCGCCGGATTGGTCCGCCAGACCTTCTCCAGCGTGAACACCGCCGAGATCAGGCCGGTCAGTGCGGTGACCAGCAGCGTCAGGCCGAGCACCTGCGGCGTCAGCCGCATCGGGATGCCCGCCAGGGCCTCGGTCGCGCGATAGAGTGCGAAGCCCAGCACCGCGGCGATCAGGTACGCCGAGCCGGCGTACAGCAGCGCCTGCTCAACGACCACGCGCGACAGGAACGCGTTGGTATGGCCCATCGCCTTGAGCGTCGCGTACTCGGCCAGGTGGTCGCGGACGTCGTTCGACAGCACCTGGTAGATGACCGCGGCCGCCACGATCGTCGCAACCAGCACGCCGAACGCGAACAGCTTGCCGGTCGCCGTCTGGCCGACCCAGTGCTCCGCCTCGCGCCTCAGGATCTCGGCGCGGGAGTACGGGACGACGTCCGGAGGCAGGATCTCCCGCAGAGCGCGGCAGGCCGCCGCGACGGACGCCTCGTCCGACTCGCGAAGCTTCAGGAAGCCGAACTGGACGACCTGGGTCGTCGGCCGTCCGCAGAGCCGCGCGAAGTCCAGGTCGCTGCAAATGGCGACGCCGTCGGCCGCGAACCCGCGCAGGAGCGGGAACCCGCCCACGACCCGGACGGCCGTCGCGCCCATCTCCCAGCCGTCGAAGCGGCCGACCAGCGGCCAGCCGAAGTCCAGGTTCGACAGCTCGTCCAGCAGCACGGTTCGCGGTTCCTGGAGCCTCGGCCGGGTCTGGTCAATCACCGCGCGGACCGGCCCGAGGAACGGGTCGTCCTCCAGCGCCACGCCAATCACCAAAAGCTCGCGACGTCTCAGCGGCCTCGGCAGCCGGTCGCCCAGCAGCCATCGGTAGAGCGGGCCCGGCTCGGGCCGGTCGTCGTCGAGCGCGGCCCGCAGGTCATCCGGCGGATACGGCGGGCACCGCCAGAGGTTGAAGGTCGCGTACAGCGGCATCGCGCGATCGACCGCGGCGACCGACCGCGCCTGCCGCAGCCGCTCCATGGGGAACTCGCCCGGGGCGAAGAACTGGTCGTAGGTCGCCGCGAGCAGCACCACGTCGAAATCGAGCTGCTCGTACAGGTTGGTCGCCGTGATCTTCACGGCCCCGTAGAAGCCGAGCTGGAGCAGCACCATGGTCACCGCGAACGCCACGCCCGCCACCGCCGCGAGCGTTCGCCGGCCGCCGTGCCGGACGTTCCGCAGCGCGATCGGAGGGATGCGCGACAGCCCCGCCCACGGGTCCGGCGAGGCCATCATCCGGCCACCCGGCCGGACGGCGCGCCCTGATGTCCGTCGGCCGCCTCCTGCTGCCGGCCCGACGGGCGGATCGTGGCCTCGACCTCCATGTCGACGAACCGACCGGCCGGCTCGGCCCGGTCGAGCTGGATCGTCACGTCGATGACGCGCAGGTCCCGCGGGGCGCGCGGGTCGATGCTCGTAAGCTGGTTCTTGCCCACGACCGTGCCGATGCGCGTGACCTTGCCCGCGACCTTCGTCCCGAGGATGTCGACCTCGGCCGGGTCGCCGGGCTGGATCCGCGGCACGTCGGACTGGTAGACCTCGGCCCGGGCGACCATCGACGACACGTCGCCCATCTCGAGAAGGCTGCCGGCGCTCACCTCGCCCGGATGGGCGAGCACCCGCAGGACGCGGCCCGGCCCAGGGGCGCGGACCTCGGTGTCGCGCAGGCCGGCCTCGGCGAGGGCGATCGCCGCGTCGAGAGCCGCGGCCTAGGGGTTCCGTGCCGGCGGCCGACCCTTCTCGGTGGGAGCATCCTTTGTCGTCGTGCCGCCCAGCAGCTTCAGCTCGAGCTCGGCCTTGATCGCCTCCATCTCAATCTGATGGAGCGCCATGTCGGCGTCGTAGCGCTCCTTGCCCTTGAGCGTCGCGCCGAACTGGTTGTAGAGCTTCCGCGCACTGTCGCGGCGGGGGACGATCAGCCCGGCGGCCTGCCGGGCGGCGTCGAGGCGCGCGGCCCACTCCTCGTCGGCCCGGGCCTTGCGAGCCCTGGCCAGCGCGAGCTGCTCCCGGGCGGTCTCGTGGCCTTCCAGGACGGCCAGGACGGCGCCGGCAGCGACCTGGTCGCCCTGCTGGACCTTCAGCTCGACGACACGCGCGCCCGGCCTGGCGCCGACGGCGATCAGCCCGGACGCCGGCAACAGCCGTGCGAGCGCGACGGCCCCCGCGCGCGAGTCATTCGATCCGGCCGGGGCGGCGGAGCTGGAGGTGGAGCGGTGGGTTTGTGCGTCCGCCGAGCGGGCGGAGATCGGTGCCAGCCCTCGCGCCGCGAGGGCGATCAGGACGAGCACCGCCAGGGTAATGGTGAATGCAAACCCCGCCCCGCGCGATGCCGCGGGGCGGAACGGAACTGGTGTCATGCCGTCTCCCTCGCTCCGGGTCGTTCGGTCGGAGGAGGCGCAGGTCGCATCCCCTCGGCCCGCGACACGATCATACCGATCGCTCGCGGGGCCGCCCAGGGGTCTGGCACGGTCGGGCCGGGGATCGAGGGAGGCGGCGGTGGGACGGCGTCGCCCAGAGGCGATCAGCCGACCTTGGCCAGCGCGGGCGCGTTCCGCATCGAGGCGGCCGCGGCGATGAAGGCCTCGATCAACTGCGAGTCGAGCGAGATGTTGCCCTCGTTCTCCGGGTGCCACTGCACGCCGGTGACCCACCAGCTCGGGTCCTTGCTCTCGAAGGCCTCGATCAGGCCGTCGGGCGCCAGCGCGGCCACCCGGAAATTGGGCGCGAGCTTGCGGACCCCCTGGTGGTGGTAGCTGTTGACCCGGATCTCGCCGGGCCCGTAGATCTCCTCGAGCCGGGTGCCCGGCTGCATGACGACCGTGTGGCGATGCGCCCCGCCGAGCGGGTCGCGATGCGGGATGCCCTTGGGCAGGTCCTCGGGCAGGTGGAGGAACAACCCGCCGCCGCAGACGACATTCAGCTCCTGCATGCCCAGGCCGATGCCCAGCACGGGCATCCGCCGCTGCTGCACGAGCTTGATGAGCAGCCGATCGGCGAGCTCGCGCCGCTCGGAGACCATGGTGACGGCCGGGTGCGGCGACAGACCCATCTTGCGCGGGTCCAGGTCGTCGCCGCCGGTGAGCATCACGCCGTCCAGCCGGTCGAGGATCGGCGAGATGTCCGACTCGCGGGCCAGGGGGGGAATGATGACCGGCGTGGCGTTGGCGGCCAAAATGCACTCGAAGTAGCCGCTCTGAACCAGGCAGTGAGGCGTGCGGCCCGTCGCCGGTGCGCGGAAGTCCGTATTGATCCCGATGAGAGGACGATTCTTCATGGCAGCCATCCCTTCCTTGAAATGGACTCGGCGAAATCCGTTCCCGGTACGCCGGCTCCGCCCGACCCGATCCATCCGATCCCGTTCGTCCGGGCCTTCGGTCGCGTCGGGCGTCATCCCTGGAGCGGCCCGATGCAAGGACCGTGGAGGTCCCAATCCGGCCGATCGCGACGTACCATCCTTGCCCCCTCCGGTCCGCGGAGGGGCCGCCTGCGAGAGCCTCCTTGTTGAGATGTTGCTCAGGGGGAGAAACGAATCCGACTGATCCTTCAATCGCTCGCCGGTGAGGCGAGGTATCCAGAGTCTACCGAGGGGCAGTCGCCGAATTCAAGCAAAATCCAGGGGCTTTCGACGCGTTTTCCGGCAAAATGAGGCGTCGCCGCGATTCGGGAAGCGGGATGGACAATTAAGCCGCTGCGCGGGGCGGAGCGTCGGCCCCGGCCTAGGGTTCTGCGAGCGGACGTGGTCCCGTTCGTCGGGATGCGCAGTCGCCTGCGCAGTTCATGCGAGCCGGCCGAGCCCGTCCGGAAGCCGGGAAATCCCGCGGTAACCGCTCACGAGTCGAGGGTGCCGAGGATACGGAGGGTATCGGGCCTCGAGCTGGCGACCGGAATGCTTCGGTCGATCCGACCGACGCGCGCAAACAAGTCCGAGTCCGGACTCGGGACAAGCCGTCACCTCAAGCCAAGGCGAGGCGAGGCGAGGCGAGAGTTGGAGCAAATCGTTCCTCGTGATTTGCAGAAGGGTGGCACGGAGCGGTTGGAACCGGCCTTGCTTCGGTCGGACAGAGGGAAGTCGCTGAGATCGCAGCTCTGACCGCTTGACTGGCGATCGCGGCTCGGGAGGATGGGATAGCGGACGGCCGCAGAGATGGCCGATGTCGGCGATAGGCTGTCTGTGTGGCGTTCGCTTCGGCCTTGCATGACGTAACCCCCGAGATAGTCGCAGGAGGGTTTCAATTCCGTGCGTCGCACACGATGCAGATGTGAAGCGATCTAACATGCGAAGACGACGACCACTCGGGCCGACCAGTCGGCCGAGGACCGGAAAGCTGGCCCGTGGTCGGGGCTTTGCTCGGGAGGCCCGCGCCGGCCGCCGCCATGATCCCTCCAGCCGACATTCCTGCCCTCGCCGCCCGTTTTCATCGCTTCGGCGCCCTGGCCCAGGCCGAGCAGCTCTACCGCCAGGCCCTCCGGAACCGACCCAACGATGCCGAGCTCTGGGCGGGGCTCGGACGTGTCTGCCAGGCCCTCGGCCGGCCCGACGAGGCCGAGACCAGCCTGCGTCGCGCCCTGGAGCTGCGCCCCGCGGACGGGATCCTCTCCAACGATCTCGGAGTCGCGCTGATCGAGCAGGGCCGGCTCGACGAGGCGCTCGACTGCTTGTGTGCGGCCACGCGACTCCGCCTCGACTACGCGGAAGCACACCACAACCAGGGCATCGTCCGAATCAGGCAGGGCGATCCCGATGGGGCCGCGCTCTGCTTCCGCCGCGCCCTCGCTCTTCAGCCCGACGACCCAGTGACGTCTTGCCACCTGGGCGACGCCCTGGCCGTCCTGGGCGAGTACGACCAGGCTGTCGAATGCTATCGCCAGGCCGTCCAGCTCCGGCCCGAACTGGACCAGGCGTGGCTCAACCTGGGCCAACTGCTGCGAGGCCTCGGCCAGCACGATGAGGCCGTGTCCTGCTATGAGCGGGCCGTCCGGTTGCGTCCCGAGGACCCCGGTCCGCTCGCCGAACTGGCCGGAATTCTGATGCATCGCGGCGAGCTCGAAGCGGCAGTCGCCCGTTACGAGCAGGCCCTGCGGCTCTGGCCAGACTGCGTCGGGGCGTACTCGAACATGGGGCTGGCCTTGATGGCCCTGGGCCGACTGGAGGAGGCGCGGCTGAGTTTCGAGCAGGCGCTGTACCTCCAACCCGACCTGGCCGAGGCACACAACAATCTCGGCCTGGCGCTCTTGAACCAGGGCCGGGTGGCGGAGGCGCGGCTGCGCTTCGAGCGGGCGATCCAACTCCGGCCGGACCTGGTGGACGCGCGGAACAACCTTGGCCTGGCGTGCAGCGCCCAGGGGGAGCCCGATCAGGCCCTGGCTTCCTTCGAGCACGCCCTGCGAATCGATCCCGACCATTTTGGGGCGCTCACCAATCTCGCGAATGCCTGCAAGGACCAGGGGCGCGCGGCCGAGGCCATCGCCTACTACCGCCGGGCCCTGGCCTCGCGGCCGGATGACGCAGCCGTCCACAGCAACCTGCTCCTCGCCATGCAATACCAGCCTGGCGCCGACGCTCGGGAGATCCTCGTCGAGGCCCAGCGTTACGCTCGTCAGCATGCGGAGCCCCTGGCCGGAACGCTCGAGCCGCGCCCGATCCGGTCCCCGATCGGGCGACGCCTGCGGATCGGCTACGTCTCGGCCGACTTCCAGGAGCACCCCGTCGTTTCCTTCCTGGAACCGATCGTTGCCGCCCATGACCGTCATCGCTTCGAGATCTTCTGCTTCGCCGATGTTTCGCAACCCGATGCGATCACGCGACGCCTCCAGGGCTACGCCGACTGCTGGCGATCGCTGGTCGGGCTCTCCGACGCGCAGGCCGCCGAGCGGATCCGCCAGGACGACATCGACATCCTGGTGGACCTGGCCGGTCATACGGGCGGGAACCGGCTACGGGCGTTCGCCCACAAGCCGGCGTCCGTCCAGGTGTCCTACCTGGGCTACCTGGGGACGACTGGCCTGTCGGCCATGGACTACTACATCACGGACGCTCACGCCGACCCACCGGGCTTGTCGGAGGCGCACTACCAGGAGTCGCTCATCCGCTTGCCCGAGTGCGGGCTCTGTTACGCGCCCGGCCCCGCGCCGGAGGTCCGCCCCGAGCCGCCGGCCCGGCAGTCCGGCCAGGTCACCTTCGGTTGCTTGAACAACCCGGCCAAGGTCTCGGACGAGGTCCTGGCCGTCTGGTCGCTTGCGCTGGCGGCTGTTCCCGGCTCCCGCCTTTTGCTCCGCACCGGGGCCGGTCGCTCGGCCGAGGAACGGATCCGTAACCTCCTCTCGGCCTGCGGCATCGCCCCGGAGCGGCTGGGCTTCGCCGGCCGGACGGCGACCCGGTTCGCCTACCTCGAGCTGTACCACGCCGTGGACATCGCCCTCGATCCGTTCCCCTACAATGGCGTGACCACGACGTGTGACGCCCTGTGGATGGGCGTGCCCGTGATCAGCCAGGCCGGCCGTATGAACGTTTCGCGCCAGGGAGTCCGGTTCCTGCGGAACGTCGGCCTGGACGATCTGCTCGCAGAGACGCTCGAGGACTACGTGCGGATCGCGACCGCACTGGCCGGCGACCTCGCGCGCCTGGCCGATCTACGCTCCGGATTACGGGAGCGAATGAGTCGCTCGCCGCTGATGGACGCACAACGGTTGGCCCGCGCCCTGGAGGCGGCCTATGTCGGGATCTGGGAGAACCGGCTGGCCTCGCGAGACCCGATCAAGGGGTAACGTCGTCGAGAGCGACCAGGTCTTTCCCAGCGTTCTGGGTGTCCACGACGATCGTTGCGATCCCCGCGAAGGCGTGGGCAGCACCACCATTCCATTCCACCGCAACGGCGCCCCCGCCGCTATCGCTGATCTCCACGGTATTGGTCTTGCGATTGTCCACCGTGACGGTCAGGACGGAACCGGACTGGACGGCGACACCGCTCGTTCGAAAGGTCTTGAGTACGCGGAGTTTCTGTGGATGTGCACCCTCGCTCGGGAGAACGGCGTCCGTCGGAACGTGCAGACCGACCGCGACGGCGGTCGGACCCGTCCGGGGACTGGTCAGGTTGAACGTGATCTGATTGCTCCTGGATCTCTCGGTCTGGATGACGCTTGACCTGATGCCGGTGAACGAGTGGACGGGACCACCATTCCACTCGGCCTGGATACCCCCCTGGCCGTCATCGGTTACCTGCACGGTGTTGGTGGTCGGCCGGCCGACGCCGATGCCCAGGATCGTTCCACTCTGCTCGGAAACGCCTCCTGTCCGGGGAAGACGGGCGAAGGTCGGGAAAATGAACGAGGTGCCATCAGGGAAGCTCACCTGACGGGACAACAACAAGCGGCTCTCCAGCGGCTTTACCTCCGGGAGGAACTCTCTCGAAGGGCCGGGGCCTTGAAGAAATGATTTGTCGCTCATGGAGACGCTCCTCGAGAGAACGGATCCCGGGGCAACTCCTCGACGTGCGCACGGAAGATGGGCCGGATACGGCTCCCCAGATTAGAACCTCAACGTGTCGCAAGTTCAACTGGAAGGCGAGTTCCGACTCGCAGACCTTACCGGGACGCGCTCGGGCTTTCCTTCGCGACTGCCGACCAGCCAGCGTTAGACCATTTCCATCGGCGCGGTCCTCGCGGCAGCTCCCCGCGCCGGGATTTGACGCCGGGGCGTGCGACCGATAAACTACGATTCACGTGGAAAGTCCGTTCGCACCCGAACCGCCAGCAAGGCCGCCCCGGGCCCGACGTCCGGGGACTTTCGGCTGGATCGTTCCAGAACTGAATCGAGGGTAGACGTGTCGCTCGTCGTCAAGGACCTGATCGATGCGGGGGTCCACTACGGCCACCGGGCCAGCCGGTGGAACCCCAAGATGAAGCCGTACATCTACGGCAAGCGCAACCTGATCCACATCATCGACTTGAAGGAAACCGTCCGCGGCCTGCTCCGCGCCATCAAGTTCTTCCAGCGGGTGGCCTCGTCGAACGGCCTGATCCTGTTCGTGGGGACGAAGCGGCAGGCGGCCGAGACCATCATCGAGCAGTGCACCCGCTCGGGGATGCCCTTCGTGACGGAACGATGGCTGGGCGGGACCCTGACCAACTTCCGCACGATCCGCAGCCGGCTCCAGCGGCTGGAGGAGCTCGAGGCGACCCTGGACGGCGAGCAGGCGCTGAGCTACTCGAAGAAGATGATCTCGACGCTCAGCCGCGAGCGGCGGAAGATGGAGCGGAACCTTCGGGGTATCCGCCACATGAACCGGCTGCCCGAGGCGCTTTTCGTCATCGACCCGCGCCGCGAGCACATCGCCGTGGCGGAGGCCCGCAAGCTGGGCATCAAGGTGGTCGCGCTGCTGGACACCGACTGCGACCCCGACCTGATCGACCTGCCCATCCCGGGCAACGACGACAGCATGCGGTCGATCGAGCTGATGCTGGGCCGGCTGACCGAGGCGATCATCGAGGGCAAGGCGGCGGTGCCGCCCGAGCCTCCGCCCACAGAGGGCGGCGCCCGCGGCGATCGGGACCGCGACCGGGATAGCGATTGTGATCGCGATCGCGACCGGCGAAGGGGACCGGGCCGGGGCGATGGTGGCCCACGCGGGCCGGTCCGATCGCGCGAGCCCGAACCGGCCCGGGCCGCAGCCGCGCCCGCCGCGACGGACGGCGCGTCGGCCGCCCAGGCTCCGCCCGAAGTATCCGCCGCTTCCGCGCCTGAGCCCGCTGCCGCCCCCGAGGCAGCAGCCGCGGCGCCGGCCGAGCATGCTCCGGCCCCGGCCGCCGAGACCGAGACTGCACCCGCCCCGGCCGCCGAGGCCGAGGCCGCACCCGCGCCGGCCGCCGAGGCCCAGTGATCGCGGCTCGACCCGGCTCGGGGCCGCTTCGACGGGACCGAGCCGGGCTTCCCCCGAGATAGGCTGCCTCATCCGGCGGGCCGGCGATCCATCGTACCTCGACGGTCCCCCGCCGGATCGCCGTATAACACCCAGTCACCGGACCGCACCGCAACCAGGCACCGGCCACCGCTCGGTACAGCATCGGGCGAGCCGCGCCGCGGCTTTCCGTGTCCGGATACCGGATTCTCATCGCGGGCGCCCCGATCCACGGGCCGGCCGCCCGCGCCTCCACTGGCCCCGTTCACCCACGACCCGCTCGACGAGTCACGCGACGCAAAGCAAAGAGGAGTCACGCCGATGGCCGAGATCACGGCTCAGGCTGTCAACGAATTCCGCAAGAAGACCGGCCTCGGGCTGATGGAATGCAAGGCCCTGCTCAAGGAGGCCGATGGCGACCTGGCCAGGGCCGAGACCCTCGCCAAGGAGCGCGGCCTCAAGAAGGCCGAGCTCCGCGCCGGCCGCGCCGCCAAGGCCGGCCGCATCGAGGTCTACATCCACCACGATG
This sequence comes from Planctomycetales bacterium, assembly GCA_027452145.1. GTDB lineage: Bacteria > Planctomycetota > Planctomycetia > Isosphaerales > Isosphaeraceae > JAKAUH01. The sequence goes on along the minus strand of DAIDHB010000546.1, from coordinate 22,981 downwards.
CCAAGTCGGGCGTCATGGTCGAGCTCAACTGCGAGACCGACTTCGTTGCCCGCAACGACGAGTTCAAGCAGCTCGCCAAGGACCTGGCTCTGCACATCATGGCCGCGAATCCGCTGTATGTCCGCCGCGAGGAGGTCCCCGAGGACGCCGTCGCCGAGCAGAAGCGGATCTTCATCGCCCAGGTCGCCGACAAGCCCGAGAACATCCAGGAGAAGATCGCCGAGGGCAAGCTCAACGCCTGGTACAAGGAGTCCGTCCTGATGGACCAGATGTTCATCAAGGACGAGACCAAGTCGATCCGCGACGTCATCCTCGCGGTCAACTCCCGCACCGGCGAGAACATCTCGGTGGCCCGCTTCGCCCGATTCGTCGTCGGCGAGAGCCACTGAGCGGACGACTCCGCCCCCACGCCGGCCCCGCGCCACCGCGGGGCCGGCAGGGGCCGGCCGTCCACTTTCCCCGGCCGCCCGCCCGTCCCTATCATGGTGCGGTGCGGACCCGGGATTCCCCGCTCCGACTGGATCCGGCGACGGCAGCCCTCGACAAGACGCGATCGCTGCCGCCCCCACGCGACGAGCCAGCCCCGGCCGCCCGATGACCAGACGCCAAGCCACGCCAAGCGACCCCGAGGACCTGCATTCATGGAGCCCAACTTCACGTCCGGCCCGCCGATCTTCCAGCGCGTCCTGCTGAAGCTCTCGGGAGAGAGCTTCTGCCGGCCGGGCGAGGGCGGCATCAACCTCGAGGAAGTCAGCCGGATCGCCCGGCAGACCGCCCGCGTGGCGGCCCGCGGGGTGCAGCTCGCGATCGTGGTCGGCGGCGGCAACATCCTCCGCGGCGCCCAGCTCAGCCGCGGGTCCGACGTCATCAAGGAAGCGACGGCCCACTACATGGGCATGACCGCCACGGTCATCAACGGCCTGGCGCTCCAGGACGCCCTCGAGAAGGAAGGCTGCGCCACGCGGCTGTTGACCACGATCCGGATGGAGGAGGTCGCCGAGCCATTCATCCGCCGCCGTGCCCTGTCGCACCTCGAGCAGGGCCGCGTCGTGATACTGGCCACCGGCACGGGCAGTCCCTTCGTCACCACCGACACGGCCGCGGCCCTACGCGGCAAGGAACTGGGCGCCGAGATCCTGCTCAAGGCGACGCGGGTCGACGGCGTGTACTCGGCCGATCCCGAGAAGAACCCGCACGCCGTGCTGTACCAGCACCTCAATTACGACCAGGTGCTCCGCGACGAGCTGAAGGTCATGGACATGACCGCGATCGGCATGTGCATGGAGAACGGCCTGCCGATCCTGGTGTTCAACTTCAAGCGCGAGGGGAACATCGAGCGGGCGATCGCCGGCGAGCCGATCGGCACCTGGGTGAGCAACAAGCCGAGGCCGAGGCCGGCCTCGGCCCCGGCGTGACGGCATCGGCCGCCGATCCGTCGACGGGCAGACCGTGGTCCGATGGACGGCCCGCCGTTCGCCCGCGAACGGGCCTTTTCGCGAACATTGGTCGGGATCTAAGATACAGCGAGTGGCGAGACACAGACCTTCGCAGGGGGCAGGGGTCGACATCGTCGTCTTCGCGATGTTCCTCGGGGGGAGGCAACGGGCCATGAGCATCGAAGAGATCGCGCTTGAGGCGGAAGAGCGGATGGAGAAGAGCCTGGCGCTCCTGGGCGACCAGTTGCGGGGCATCCGCACGGGCCGGGCGAACGTGGGGCTCGTCGAATCGGTCCGGGTGGAGTATTACGGCTCGCCGACGCCGCTGAAGCAGATGGCCAACCTGAGCACGCCCGAGCCGCAGCAGATCCTGATCCGCCCGTTCGACCCCTCGGTGATCGGCGACATCGTCCGGGCGATCCAGACGAGCGACCTGGGCCTGACGCCGAACTCCGACGGCAAGGTCGTGCGGCTGAACGTCCCGCCGCTGTCGGTCGAGCAGCGCAAGAAGCTATCGAATCGCGTGAAGGACCTGGCCGAGGAGGCGAGGGTCGCGATCCGCAACATCCGCCGCGATGCCAACAAGCAGGCCGAGACCGAGCAGACCGAGAAGATCCTCACGGAGGACGACCTGGTCACCTGCAAGGAGGAGATCCAGAACCTGACCAAGCAGTACGAGACCAGGGTCAACGAGATGGCCGAGAAGAAATCGGCCGAGATCATGGAAGTCTGAGGCGAGAGGATGTGCGAGGAGCCCCGCCCGCGAGGGATGGGGTTCCTCACTCGAATGCCTCGGATGAAACGAAACGCGGCCGCAAGCTCCGCGACGGTCTTGACCGAAGGACACCCGTTCCCCTATAACGGGACTGTCCAACCGAGGGCGATTAGCTCAGTTGGCTAGAGCGCCTGCTCGACACGCAGGAGGTCAGAGGTTCGAGTCCTCTATCGCCCATTATCACGTCGAGGAACGACAGATCGCGGCGCAACGTCGCGATGATCTTACGAAGACCATGCCCTGGGTTGTCCTCTTCATCGCCGGCCTGCTCGAAGCCGGCTGGGCGGTCTGCCTGAAATACTCCAGGGGGTTCACCGTCCTCTGGCCGAGCATCGGTTTTGTCGCGTTCATGCTCGGCAGTCTCTTCCTGCTGGGCGTGGCCTTGAGGTCCCTCCCGCTCGGGACGGCGTACGCGGCGTGGACGGGCATCGGGGCCGTCGGAACCGTCGTGTTCGGCATCCTCTTGCTCGGCGAGTCCGCCGACCTCCGCCGCCTGGCCTGCATCGGCCTGATCCTCGCGGGGATTCTGGGCCTGAAGCTCGTGTCACCGGGCTGAAAGGGCTCGTTCACCCGCCAGCGGAAGAGGCTGCAATCCCAGGCAAGGGTCACGCCGGGTCGGCCGCGGGCTCGGCGACGCGCTCGCTCGGCTTGCGCCTGAGCCCGCAGGACGCACAGCCGCCGTGCGATCCCTTCGACGAGCCGCAGCCGGAGCCTGAACCCGACGCCGACGCCGACGCCGACTCGCCGCAGGAACCACAGCCACCGGTGCCGCAGCCGGTCTCGGCTGGCTCCTCGTCCGCGCCGACCGGTTCGAGCACGACGTCGAGGCCGCAGGTCATGCGGAACCGGGCCCGCAGGTCGGAGGCATCGAGGTGGTGCGGGCCCAGGTACTGGAGGACCGTCACGCCCTCCTCGAGCAGCGGCTCGACGTCGATCAGCTCCCACGGCCAGCCCGCTTCGTCCAGTACGCGGCGGCAGGCGGCGAATCGGTCGGCGCGCGACGCCTCGGCGTTGCGCGAGCGGTCGAGGTCGTCGGGACCGGCCGGGCGGAGGACGCATTGCCACTCGACGGGGCGCGCCCGCGCGGCGCCGGCCTCGTCGAGCGCCAGCAGCACCTCGCCCAGCTCGACGCCCCGCTCGGTTTTGATCACGACGGACTGGCCGCGTTCCAGCCGGGCGCGGCACTCCTCCGCCGGCCGGAACCGGCCGACGTACGACATCACGCCGTATCGGATCAAGTACGCCGGGTCGGCCGCCACGCTGGATTCTCCCCCTCCGACCCCGACCCGCCGAAGGGTTCGAGATCCCGATTCGCCTCGCAACGCAGGAGCCCCATGAGAGCCGAATCCCCGAGCGAGCACAAGGGCACCTGGGCATGGGGCGATGGAGTCAGCTTGTTCGAAGCAGGCAGGACCGCCCGGGATGCCTGCATCAGCCCCGTCGCCGCCCGCGAGTCCGACGGCTCATTTCCCCTTTTCGACGGCGTGGCCCGGGGCAGGGGCCTTCTTGAGGAACGGGTTGGGCTTGAGCTCGATGTGCTTGATCGACTGGAGGTAGTCGAGCACCGGCTGAGACTCCGGGCCGCCGACCTGGGCGTGGAAATGCAGGGTGAAGCCGTGCGGGCCACGGGCGTCGATCAGCGCGGGCTGGAGGGTCAAGAACGACTTCACGGCCTCGAGCCGGCCCATCATCGCGGCGCAGAAGATGTCGATCCGGGCGCCGCGGCCGAGCAGGTACTCGACGATGTCGTGCCGGCCCATGTGCGAGGCGCCGCCCAGGCCGCTCTCCCAGTCGCCTCCGCCCCAGTCCATCGTGGCGTTCAGCAGCATCGGCTCCTTGTCGAGCAGCCGCTTCACCATGTCGAGCTCGGAATGGGCGTAGATCACGAAGTCCTGTACGAGCACGCGGTTGATCTGCGGCTTCTTCCACGACGGCTTGAATGACGGCGGCGAATAGTCGCGCTGGAACGCCGCCTCGACCGGGCCGGGCGCACTCTTCGGTGCAGGGGCCTTCCCTCCGTCATCCCCGGCCGCCGGCTCGGCGGCGTCGGCACTTGCGCCGGCCGCGGCCGCGCCGCCCACCACGATACCGGCCGTCATCGAGCTGAACGATCGACGCGAAATCGGGTCGGACATGATCGGCCCCTCCGCTCGCGATGAGAATGAGGATGATGATGGTGGTGCGGGACGCCTCGCCTCAGGCGGTCGCATCCGCGACGGCCGCCCGCCGATGATTCGCTTGTACCCGGCTCGCGCGCGGGAGTCAAGCAAGCGAATCCGCTTCGATACATGAAGATGTGATCGTAAAACGGCCCCGATTACTCCCGCATCATGTCGAGCAGCTTGCAGGCCGTCCGCCAGTTCCGCGCGGTGCTCGTGGTGGCGAGCTTCGAATCGAAGTAGGCATTGGTGAGGCGGGTGCGCGCCATGCCGTCGGGGAGGTGGAGATAGACCTCGCCTCCGCGCACGGCGAAGCGATCGGGGGGCGACCGGTCGGGGTCGAGCTGGCCGATCCGATCGGGATCGGCCGGCCCCGCGAGGAAGTAGACGTGCAGCGCGTCGGGGGCGGCGCCCTCGGCGAGAAACGGGTTCCCGGCGATCACCGACGCCAGCGCCGGCTCGGTACGCAGCACAACTGGCGGCCGGAAGCCGAACTGCTCGTCGATGTGCCCCTCGACCCGCGAGGCCAATCCGGCCAGCACATCCGGGCCCGCGTCGAAGAGGATGTTGCCGCTCTGGATATAGTTCCGGACCCGCTCGCACCCGCATTCCCGGAAGATCCGGATCAGATCCTTCATCGGCAGCTTGTTCTTGCCGCCGACGTTGATGCCCCGCAGCAGGGCCAGGTGCTTCGACGGCATCGCAATTCCACCCTCGCTCATGGCCGATCCGGGCCAGTCCGGTCTGTGCTGTGCCGCGGCCGATGTCACCGCGCGACAGCACAACCGAAGCCCGGCCGGCTGTCAAGTCGGCCCGCCGGACTCCGGCATGCGCTTCGCAGATACTCCTCCCCAGTTCATGTCTCGACCACTCGGGTGAGATCGATCTATGGCCTTTTGCGGGCATGATTGCCATGACCCATCATCGTCGGCGGTGAAGGCCGAAATCGGGATCCCTCGATCCGAGCCCTTGAACTCGAGGCCGCGCGGCTATAATGAAGTTTGTAAGAATCCAGATTCGTTCGCGGTTGCCTCGACATCAATTTCTATCAACGTCATCATCTATCGTTCATTTCGCGTGCGGCTGCAAAAAAGGGGGATTGCGAGTCTCCCAGCCTGCACGCTTGCCGGGTTTCACGGGTTGAGTCAAGTCGCCGATCGGGCGGGGGATTGCGGCGGGACGAGGTCGGTCGATGGCGCGGTGGGGCGGTGCCCCGTCGAGGCTCGCGTCGACCCGGCTCTAGCGCCGGCCCCTGGACGATGGCAGATCCCGAGGCCGATGCGCCGGCGAGGTTCGGCGCGACCCGAGCTGGATGGCCCGACATGGGAGTCATGCCCGGGCGGGCGGCTATGGGATCACGGGATTCGGGGGGATTCCGTCCCATGACGTGCTATCAGATCAGCCAGGGCGGCGAGCCGGTGGCGTTCGTCGCCGGGCTCGGCATGGCCGAGGAGATCGTCCGCTGCCAGTCGCCGGGGCATTACTCGGTGGAGGCGGTACAGGTCAACGATCCCTCGTGGCCGCGGAAGCGATGGCGGAAACGACCGGTCCGGCCGGATGCGATCGATATTCCTGGGTCGCTGGATCGGACGCGACACCCGTGGAGGTATCGCGGGAACGGAGGCGCGCTCGTCAGGCGGAAGGCCTCCACCAACTCGGCGAAGCGGTAGTCGCGGATCGTCGCATGCGCGGGGTGCAAGAAGCCGGCGCGACTCAGCGATCGGGCCGGTGCCTGTGGCCCTGCGCGCCGACGAGCCGGACGGGTGAACCGCCGATGCGTCGACCGGCGCGCGGGAGTCGCCCCGGGACCGCGGTCTCGGCTCGTGGTTCGTAGCAGGGCCAGGTGAGGTGGGCCACGGCGTCGGCGGGAGAATTGGCGATCCGTGCCTCCAGTTGCCGGAGGTAATCGGCGACCGCGACAGCTTCCTCGCCCGGCCGCAGCCAGCCGAGCGGCTCGATCTCGAGTGAGAACCGGCCGCCCGGCGAGTGCGTGCAGAAGACCAGGAAGACCGGGGCCCGGGTCAGCACGGCCAGTTCGGTCCAGATCGCGAGCATCCGGTGCGAGCGGCCGAGCAGCCGGCCGGGGCAGGTATTCGGGCCTGACCAGGGGATGTCGCCGTTCATGTAGATCGCCATGCCGTCGCGGAGGGCTGCGCGGGCGCGCAGGAGCCGCTCGACGGCCACGGCCGGGGACAGGTCGCGACGGAGGAACAGCTCGGCCTGGCGGTGGGGCCCTTCGGCGTCGAATCGGCGATTCAGCTCGTGCGAGACGTGTCGCGGGCGCTGGACCAGCAGCCGCAGCGGGAGCCCGCGGCGGTAGAGCCAGTGCACCCCTGCGATGTGGGCGCCCAGGTGGCTGCCCACGAGGATCGCGCCCCGACCCCGATCGAGAGCGGCACGGAGACGATCGTAGCCCCGCACGTCGAACCGGGCGAGCACCGCCTCGTCGTCCTGGCCATCGAGCGGATAATCGCGCGCCTGGAACCGCGCCAGGTTGGCCGCCAGCCCAGGCCAGACGGCCGGGGTCGACCAGTCGGCGTCGAGCGCGGCTCCCGCCCGGCGCAGGGCCGATCGCAACCGGGCGCGCCGCCGCGGCTGGAACGCCAGGGTCAGCCGGCCGAGGCGCCCGAGGATCCAGTCCCCGCGCGCCGGCCCGAGCGCGCGCAGCGCGGGCAGGAGCACGTCGTAGAAGGCGAACTTCCAGCTCCAGACATGCCGAAGTCGTCTCACGCGTGCCCTCCCGCCGCGGCCAGCGCCGCGAGGCGTTGATAGTCGACCTTGTCGGTCGATGTCGACGGCAGGCCGTCCACGAACGTGATCGTGTCCGGGACCATGTAGTTCGGCAAATACACGGCGCAATGCCGCTTCATGGCGATGATCGACTTCTTGCCGCCCGGCTTGAGCGATACGAACGCCTCGATCGCCACGCCCGACTCGCCCGCCCGGGCGACCACGCCGGCGCGGTCGACGGCCTGGTGGCGATACAGGGTCGATTCGATCTCGCCCAGCTCGATCCGGTAGCCGCGACGCTTGACCATCCGATCGCGGCGGCCGTGGAACGTGAAGCATCCCGTGCCGTCGTCGCGCACCAGGTCGCCGGTGCGGTACCATCGCGTGCCGTCGGGATGGACGAAGAACGCCGATGCGGTCAGGTCGGGCCGGCCGAAGTAGCCGCGCATCACGCCCGGCCCGGAGATCACCAGCTCGCCGAGCGACCCGGCGGGGAGGTAGCGTCCGTCGTGGTCGACCACCCGTGCGCACAGCGGCAGGCAGACGCGGCCGATCGGATAGGGCTCGTCGCGATCGGCGGGGATCGCCTCGGGGATCGGGAACGCCGTGCAGACGTTCGTCTCGGTAGGCCCGTAGAGGTTCCACATTCTCGCGTCCGGCCAGGCGGCGCGGAGCCGTCGCAGGGGCTCGATCGGGAAGACCTCGCCGGCGAACAGCACCAGGCGCGGCGCGGGGAAGCCGGGGCGGTCGAGCCCGCCGCGCTCCACCAGCATCGCCAGGATCGACGGTGCCGAGTACCAGACGGCGATCCGTCGATCGGCGATGAGATCGGCCAGCCGGCCCGGATCCTTGCCGGTGGACTCGCCGATCAGGACGAGCGTCGCGGCATTGCGGCAGGCGGCGAAGAGGTCGAAGACCGAGAGGTCGAAGTGGAACGGGGCGTGGGACGAATAGCGGTCGTCGGCCCGCCAGGGACCGAGCGAACGCTGGCACCAGTCGAGGAAGGTCAGCGCGTTCTCGTGCGACAGCATCACGCCCTTGGGCTGGCCGGTCGAGCCCGAGGTAAAGAGGATATAGGCCAGGTCGTCGCGCTCGCGCGGCGGCGGCAGGGGCGAGGGAGCGTCGTCGGCCAGCACGTCGGCCCAGCGGGCGTCGCCGACGACGACCGGGAAGGCCGATGTCGCGACGTCGAGGGTCGTCTCCTCGTCCGACGGATCGCCGATGAGGATCATCCGGGGCAGGGGGGCGCCATCGGGCCAGGCGGCCCGCAGCGAGGGGGCCAGCTCGGCGGAAACGACGGCCGCCTTGACGCCCGCCGCCGCCAGGATCGCCGCGGCACGGGCGGCCGGGCCAGTCGGGTCGGCGGGCACATAGGCGGCGCCGGCGCGGAGGATGCCGTGAATGGCCGCGACCGCCTCGGCGCCCTTGGGCAGCCAGAGCCCGACGCGATCGCCGCGGCCGGCGCCCCAGCGCGCCAGCCGGGTGGCGAGGCGGTCGGCGGCCCGGTACAGCTCCGCATAGGTCAACGTCGCGCCGCGCTCGTCCTCGACGGCCGGGTGATCGGGCCGGAGGGCCGCGGCGTCCTCGAGCAGCCGGCTGAGATGTCGTGCGTCCATGGCGATTCGCCCCCGTCCTGATCCTTCAGGATCTCCCGATATTATGAGATTTTATCCGGAATCGCCGAGGCCCGGACCGGACCGGCCGGTGTCGGCGACCGGCGGGCCGGGCCGCTCGGCCGGCCCGCGCGGGTCGGGGCTCTCGGAGGACGACGAACCGGCCGACAGCAACAGGCGCGCGAGCTTCGGGTCGGCGGCCAGCGAGCGCGCGATCGCCTCGAAGAGACGCGCGTGGCCCGTGGCGTTGGGGTGATCGTCCCACGCGGCGACCTCCAGGGTCGCCGGGTCGTCGCGGTCGAACGCGTCGGACAGGTCGAACGTCCGGATCGCGTGGTGGGCCGCCAGGGCCTTGAGCCGGGCCACCGGCTCGGCCCGATGCGCCGGCGCGTCCTGCGCGCCGACTCGGGGGATGATGACCATCGCCAGCGGCACGCCGGCCGCCCGGCAATCGGCGGCGATCGCGCCCAGGGTCCGGTCGTAGAGCCCCCAGTAGCAGGGCTTGAGCTTGTCCTTGAGGGCCTGCTTGTCGATCAGCTTGCCCGAGCGGTCGACCCGCAGGTCGGTCGGCCCGACCCCGGTCCGGCCGATGGCCTCGCGGACGAAGTCGTACTTCAGGTCGACGTGCTGGCGGAGTAAATCGCAGAGGTGGATCTCCATCAGCCGGATGTCAAGCGTGGTGGCCGAGTACACGACCAGGTCGGGCTGGAAGTCCATGACCTTGCGGCGCAGGGTCTCGAGCCGCTGGAGCGGGCTATAGGCCGCCACCGCGAAGTTCAGCACCTCGTACCGGCGCGGCCTTCCGGGCCGGCGAGCCTCCGGCCGGGACTCGAGCCAATCCTGGAGGCGATTGGTGTAGGTATCCTCGTAGCGTACCCCCCAGCCCATGTCCATCGACGCGCCGAGCACGGCGATGCGGAAGGTTTCCGGCGGCTTCTCCGCGGTCACCGGGCCGGCGTGCATCCCGAACGAGTTGGTCAGGAACGGCAGGCCGAAGAGCGTCTTGCAGAGGTTGGGCTTGAGCTCGAACAGGAGGAAGTCGTCGTCGAGGTAGCGGATGACGTCGGCCTCGCGGAAGCCGACCCAGCCCTCGGGCCGCGCGCCGTGGGACCCGTTGGAGCCCTCGATCAGCTCGACGTAGTATCCCAGCGCGTGGGGCTCGCGGTCGGCCGCGCTCGGCTCGGGGGACCGCGCGCTGTCGAGCACGGTGCGGAGTCCGTCCCACTCGGAGGGCCACGTGACCAGCCCGGCGATCAGCAGGACGAGCGGATGCCAGAGGGCCGGCCGGGCCGCCATGTTGCAGGGGGACTGGGCGATCATGGGTGCGAAACTCCCCGGTTCGTGGGGCCGTGATCCTCCGCGTCGGTGCGGTTGCGGGCCGTCGCGACGTCGGGATCGCGCCGCGGCGACCAGAGCCGGCACAGCTCGGGGAGCGGGGCGAGGGCCTCGTCGAGGCGTCGCGCCAGCCGCTCGTGACCGAGCGTATTGGGATGGAAGTCGCCCGGCTCGACGGCCAGCCCGGCCGCGTCGAGGCCGTCGTAGGCGTCGGACACGTCGACCACCCGGGTGAAGCCCGCCGACCGCGCCAGCGCGAGCAGGGCATCGCGATGCCCCCGGTCGGCCGGCTGGCCGACCCGCGGGATCAGCGCCCAGATGACCGGCACGCCGTGCGCCGAGCCGTCCTCCACCATGGCTCGGTACGCGCCGGCCAGGATCTCGCGATGCCGGGCGTGGAGGACGTGCTTGTATTCCTCGGGGGTCCATCCGGGCCGCGCGCCGGCGGCCTCGAGGGCCGCGCGATACAGGGGTGATTCGAAGCCCTGCCCGCGGGCCAGGACGAAACGCAGCCGGCGCTCGTCCCAGCCGATATCGGCCTCGGACGACTCGCAGATGACCAGGTCGGGCCGCATGGGCCAGCCGACGCGCTGGAAGTGGTGCCAGCGCTGGCCCGGGGCGTGGCCCGGGACGGCCGTGTCGAGGATCTCGACGGCCGGGCCGCCGGCACGCCGGGACCGCTCGTCCCACTCGCGCTCGAGGATCGACTCGAACCGGCGATCCACCGCGACGCCCCATCCGGCGGCGATCGAATCGCCCACCAAGGCGATGCGGAAGGTATTCGGCAAACGGGCGACGGGATACTCGCGGTCGCGCATCCCCTGGGCGTTCGTACTCCAGCGGATGCCCGAGCGCCCGACGCTGCCGCCCGGCTTCAGCGCGACCTCGCGGAGATCGGCGACGCGCACGACCAGCGGCGCCGAATCCACCGGCGCCGCGAAGGAGCCCCCGGCGCGCCGGCGGCCTCGCAGCGCGGGCAGGTCGCCAAGGTCGTCGAGCCGCTGGCCGATCTCGAGCAGGCGCTCGTAATAGCCGCGCTCGATCCGCGAGGCATCGCCGCGGTTGAACATCCCGCTGGCCAGGCTGGCGCGCAGACGCGCCGGACCCGCGCCCGCGAGATGGTCGGGGATCAACCCGCACGCCAGGAGCGCCAGGGTCGCCAGGAGTTGCCGTCGCGGACTCGATTCATCCGCCATGGGCCCCTCCGAAGATGGCGTCGACCAGCCCGGCCGGCGTCGGGAATGCCCAGGACCCTCCGAGGCCCCGCCCGATCATGTCGAGCCAGGCGCCGAGCGTCGGGCTCGACCAGAGCGACCACAGGATCGCGATCGCGGTGAACGTGCCCAGGACCCGGGCGGATCGGCCGAGCGCCGCGATGGCCCGCGCGCCGAAGCCGCGTGCGGGCTCGGACGCGACCCGCTGCGCCGGCGGCCGGCGGGCGTCGAGCTGCACGTTGATCGCGACCAGCACGCCCAGGGTCCCCCAGAACAGGGCCGAGGGGACCGTCAGGCCCCACGCGCCGCACAGCCAGAACATCTGGTAGGAGTGCAGCAGCCAGGTCGCCAGGAACACCACCGCGGTCGCCGCGGCCAGCGCCATCGGTCGCGGCCACCTCTTCAACCGGAACACCACCGGATTGAAGAAGATCCGGACCATGAAATCCTTCCAGTAGATGTTGATCCGTCGCCAGTAGTCGGTGAAGCTCGTCGCCAGCAGGTAGCGGTGGTGCGTCTCGGGGAGCTGGTAGCCGAACAGGTGCAGCATGCCGCACGCCAGGTGGAACTGCCCCGAGACGTGCAGATACAGCAGGTAGTTGCAGACGACGTGGCCGGCCAGGTCGGCCATCCCCTGGACCTCGGCCGGCGAGATCAACAGCCGCTGGTAGACGAGCCGATAGGCGAGGATATGCAGCGTGCCCCGGAACATCATCGCCAGGCCGCGCGCCTGCGTGGCGTGGACGTCGGCGGCGAAGTAGCCGCGCTGCATGGTCCGGTAGTCGACGACCGGGAAGTGGAAGAAGCAGTAGTTCGGCAGCAGGAAGAAGTAGCCAGCGGCGTCGAGCGGCGATTCGGGCGCCCGCGCGTGCTTCAACTCATACAGGAAAATAATCATTCGAAACATCAACATCGACGCCGCGATCGTCCAGGCGTCGCCGGGAATCCCGGCGGCGGCGAGCGACGGCCGGGCGCACGCGATCGCGATCGCCATCGCGGCGCAGATCGAGGCGCGGACGGCCCAGGGCACGGGCAGGAAGCATGCGCCGATGAAGGCGGCGGCGACCGCCAGCACGATCGTCGAGGCCCACGCGCCGGCGACCAGGAACAGCCCGGCGACCGACGCGGCGAGGAAAATCGGCTTCTTCCAGCGCAGCGGCGCGAGGTAGTGCGCCGGCAGCGCCAGCAGCGCGAGCGTCACCAGCGTCTTGAACGTGTGCCCCTGGAACGGCCGCTCCTCGATCTTGAAGACCTGGAAGACGGCCAGCAGTAGCGCCAGGTGGAACAGGTTGAGCAAGAACGGCCGCAGCTCGCGGCGGCAGGTCTCGGGTTCGCCCGGGTAGAGGTCGCGAAACCAGTCCTGGCCGGGCTCGGGGCGGGACGGCGTCGGCAGGGTCGGGGTCGGGATCGGCGGCTCGGCTCGCTCGGGCGCCGGCAGGAAGTGACGGTGTAGCGGGCGCCTCGGGGCGACTGTCCTGCCGGTTCCTGCCCGCATGCCTCAGCTCCCTCTCGGCTCCGACGGACATCCTGCCCGCTCGAGATCAATCAGTCCGGCTCCGCGTCGTGGCCTCGCTCGTCTTCACGCCCGCGGGCGGTCGGACCCGGGCCGGCCGGCCCGTGAGGCCCGCCGGCCAAGGGCACGGACCTCGGCGTGCGGCCGATTGCGGCCCCGGCTCGATCTCCGAGGCGACGAGCGTAGTCAGGTGACGGGAGCGCGTTGAGGTGTGGAGCTCTAGGGATGCCAGAAAACTGCGGGGGCCGGTTCCTCCGTGAACCGGATTGTTCCCCGCTTGCGGTCGCGCCATCCTTGCTACGCCTGCAATCTCGGACGTTATGGCGATGTTGTTCCGATGGATCGTTCCGCCGCGCCGGGCCTCGAAAAACGCACCCGGCCGACCGCCGCGGACTCGCCTCGCGGTGAGCCTTCCGACGGCCTGGCGACCCTCGATCCCGGGCTCGTCTGCCCGACGACGTTCGCGATTTAACCGTGAGGCCGCGGGGCTGTCAACCCGACTGGTCCCGCGCCGCCCGGGCCGCTCGGCGGACGCGATGGACCACCATGGGCTTGAGGCGATTTCGCCGGGTCGCAATTTTTTCGGATCGGGGACAGATGATCGGGGATGGCGGTCGCTTCGGATAGGAATCGGGCCCCAATCGCCGGCGCGACGATACACGGCCCCGGTGCGACAGCTTGCCACCTCAGATTACGCAGCCTCTCCCGATCCGTGCTCCGCGGTCAGATTCTCGTGGCGGGTCTATCTCTCGCGAATGCCGCCACCCGCTCGAGGTCAACTCATCCTTCGATCTCGGGCAATGTCCGAGGCCGGTTCAAGATCCTCGCCCCTCGTGGCCGATCGAAGGAGATACGGGCCAGTGTGGGGTCCAGGTACGCGGGGATTTGCACCGGGCTGGGGGAGCGCGAGATGACGATGCGGCCGGACTGGGCGGGCGGCGAGGGTATGGTCTGGGGGCTGAGCTGGCTGCTCGCAGTTCTATGCGGATCGATGGCGGCGGGCGGGGCGCGGGGCCAGGAGCCCCCGGCGTCCGGGGTCACACTCGATGGACTCTTGCGGATGAGCCCGGCGGAGATCGAATCGGTCTACCGCCAGGGGACGGCCGTGGCGATTCCGCCGGGCCGGGTACGCGGGACAGCCCTGCTGGCTCCCGGCACGCGCCGCGCGCGGGCGCTCTCGCGGGGCGCCCGGCTGGTCTGGCAGGGGAAGGTCATCGAGCCCGATGGGACGACGGCGATCAACCGGTTCCTGGGCATCCGGATGATCCGCGGCCAGCTTTACCAGGGCCCGAGCTGGCTCGACGGCGCGTCTTCATTGATCCTCGACTACAGCCAGACGTCCCGGGTCTATGCCGGCAACCGCGACGAGATCCGCCAGGTCGCGCCGGGGTTGTACCTGGGCCTCATGTATGACCGCACGACGGCGCCGCCGCGGCTCTCGATGTATTTCGCGCTCGAGGCGATCGACTGAGACTGAGTGAATCGCATTGTGCCATCCGACCGTTTGGATTAGCTTGCCGCTTGATCGCGCGGGGGGATCGTCGCGGTCAGCGATTCGGAACGGAACGGGGGTGGCAGGGATGCCGACGGATTCGCTGGGGCCCGGGCCCCGGGCGGTGATCCGGCGTGCCTGGCCGGAGCTGCTGGTCGGCCTGGTGGCCGCGGTGAGCTTCCTGGGCTGCCTGGGCTCGGTGGACGTCTGGGGCAAGCGCGAGCAGCGCGCCTCGGCCGAGGCGCTGGACACGGTCCAGCACGGGCGATGGCTGGTCGCGCAGATCCAGGGGCATCCGCGGCTGGAGAAGCCTCCGCTGCCTCGCTGGATGATCGCGGCTCTGATGCAGGCGACCGGCCGCCGCGACGAATGGATCGTCCGGATTCCCGGCGCATTGTGCGCCCTCGCGACAATGGCCCTCATTTACGCCCTGGGCCGCCGCATGGGCGGCCGCGACGTGGGGCTGGCCGCGGCGATGATCCTCGGCTCGTCGGGATTATTCCTGAGCGAGCTGCGCCAGGCGGGCAACGACGGGCCGCTGGCCCTGTTCACCACGATGGCACTGTACGCGGCGTGGCGGCTCGTCGGGTCGAACGAGCCGGGCGTCGGCGAGAGCGAGCGAGCACGGCGAGGCTGGCGCTGGATGTTCGCCGCGGCGCTGGGGCTGGGCTTCCTATCCAAGGGCCCGATCGTCCTGATGCTAACGTTCACCGCGATCGGCCCGTACCTGATCCAGGCGCGTCGGCTGCGCCCGGGCCTGCGGCAGTTGATCGATGCGCCCGGCCTGCTGATCTTCCTGGTGATGGCGGTTAGCTGGCCCGCGGCCGTCGCGTGGCGCGAGCCGAATGCGATGGCGTTGTGGTTGATGGAGATGACCGAGAAGCTCGGCATCATGGGCACGCTGGTACACCGCCGGCATCCGGTGCTCGCACGGAACTGGCCGGAGATGATGTTCCCCTGGTCGATCGTGGCGATGGCCGCCGTGATCCTCCCATTCCTGCGTCGGGACGAGGAGCAAGCCCTGGGCGACGGCGGTCGCGCGATTCGGCCGCGCCCGAGCCCACCGTCGCCCTGCTGGTTCGCCTGGTGGTGGGCGGCGGGGAACATGGCGATCTTCAGCGCCTGGGCGGTGGCGAAGCCGAACTACTACCTTCCCTGCATCCCGGGGATGGCGCTCCTGGCCGGCTGGGGTTGGGTGCGGCTGTCGCGCGGCGCGCGGCGGCCGAAATCCGGGCGTGGCGGGCTCTCGGCCCGGCTGATTCTCCAGGCGCAGTGGGTGCTGATCTTCGTGGCGGCGATCGCGGCCCCGATCGCGGCGCGGTCGTGGATTCCGCGATCGTGCTGGCCGTGGGCGATCGTCGCGGCCGCCCTGCTGGCGGCCTCGGCCGCCGCGAGCGTCTGGGCGTGGCGACGCGGCGCGGACGGGCTCTCGCTGGCGCCGATCGCGGCGGCGTGGGGCCTCGGCGCGATCGTGGTCTACGGGATGCTCGCCCCGGCCGATAATCCCCGGCGCGGCCATCGCGAGCTCGCCCGATCGATCCGCCGGCTCGTCCCCGCCGACGAGGCGAAGGTCCACTTCTTCAACGAGGTCGACGAGGGCCTGTGGTTCTACCTCGACGAAGGTCTCGAGCTGGAGCCGGTGCCGGATACCCAGCCGCGCTACAGCGCGGCGTATGACCTCGCCGCCGCCTACCGCTCACGCGGCGATGCATCGGAGACCCTGGACGACCTCGACAGCCGTCGCGAGCAGATGGAGAAAGATGCCCTCGTGCGATGGCTCGACCGACGGCGCAAGTCGGTCCCCTATCTCTTGATCCGCTCCCGCCTGTTCGACCGCTATGCCGCCGACCTGGCCGGCCGCGCGACGCCGGTCCTCCGCGAGTCGGGCCTGGGCCGCAACGAGATGGTGCTGCTCCGCGTCGACGGACGCCGCCCGCCGCTGGCCGGCATCGACGCCCCGCCCCGGCGCTGATTCCCGCGCCGATAACCCGCGCCAACTCCGCGCGACGCGACTCGTCCGCCTGGGTCGTCCTGCGCGAAGGATCGACCCCGACGGCCTCCGGCGAGTCGTCGGTCTGGCGAGACCCTGGCGGCCCGACCTGGGGAGTCGCGACGGTTCGACCGGCGCCCATCCTTGTGCAAATCACCAGGCTTGCCCGACCGCGACGACCGTCAGTTTCGATCGACGTAAGTCGTTGGTACAAAACGCCGTTGGCGCTCAAGGGCGGCTGCCGGGATGACGATACATGCGATGGCTCGCCACGGTCAAGCCACGGCGAGAGACGGGAGCACCAGAACGGTGGCATCGATCGGGAAGCGAGAGACCGAGAGGTCTCGGGTCCCGGGAAGACCTGGCCTACGGAACGATGCCATGGACGACCGAAGAAGAGATCCAGGGTCGAGCGAGACGGCCGGCCGGAATCGCCGCCCTCGATATCGCGTTACTCAAGGAGAGATCTCTCCATGTTGAAGTCCCTGACTTTGAGCCTCAGCCTCGCCGTCGCTCTGGGCATCTGCAGCGTGAGCAAGGCGGGCCTGCACGATAATAACTGCTCGACCTGCGGCCTGGCGTCGCCGCAGGGCGTCGTGGCCAGCCCCCAGGGCAACTATGGTGGCGGATGCGGTGAGCCCGCTTGCGGCGGGAAGAAGCACCACTTCGGCAGCGGCCTGAAGGGCCTCTTCCACCACCAGGTCACGTATGAGTGGGTCCTGAAGAAGAAGCACAACTGGTTCAACCACGGCGGCGGCTGCAACACCTGCGGCGGCGCCGCCCCGGTGTACGCGACCGGCCAGGGCGTCGCCCCGTCCGGCCAGTACGCGGCCCCGTCGGGCCAGTATGCGGCCCCGCAGGGCGTCTACGGCGCCGGCCAGCGTGCGTTCATCCCGGCCCGCTCCACGACGAGCATCGCCTCGGTGCCGTCGGACATGACCCCGGCAGGCGTCGGCGGCGAGGAAGTCCCTCCCGCCCCCGAGGTCAAGGGGAACCAGAGCGGCCTGCTGCTGCCCAGCCCCACGGGCGGCAACTGAGATCGCCATGCGTCGGGCTGTGCCGTGCTGAGCGCGAACCCGTTACGGCCTGCCGACGCCCCCGGGCGTTCGGCAGGCCAGCGGGTCGCGGCGAAGGGCCCTCGGTCGCATGACGCCTCGTGACGAAGATCCCTGAAGCCCAGGGGCCTCGGCCCACCCGGACTAACTTCAGCGACGGCCTCCGCATCGCCATCAAGGCGGTCGGAGGCCGTCGTTCTTTGTTGCGCCCCGCGCCGACGCCAGCGCCCCGGAGTCTGGAATCGGGCCCGAAACGGGCCTGATCGGGGGGGCGAGCCGCCCGGCGAGGCGGTCCAGGGAGGACCCATCGCGTCATCCCGGCCCGGCGGGAGCCTCGACCTCCCCGTCTGCGGCGGATTCTCGGACACTCGAACGAAATGGGACGTCTTGCTCGAGCGCCTTCGGGCCGCGCCGACGCGAGCGACCGCGATTGACAAACGGGGTGGATTGTGGATAACTCACCCCGCGCCGGATGCCGTGTCTCCCCCACGGCGAGCCGCCCGAGCGGCGGCCCCACGGCGGTCGCGGAAGGTTGTGCGGAGGCCTTGATGCGGACGATCGATCGCCTGTCGACCACCACGACGTTCTCGAGGTTGCGCGGCATCGCCGGCCGCGCGCGCCGCGCGATGATGCGGCAGCGCCCGGCGGTGCGGATGGCGGCGATCCTCGCGCCGGTGCTGGTCGTGGCGGCCGCCGGATACTGGGCCGCGGGGACGCTCGTCCCGTCCGGCCCGCGCTACCTGGCCGGCGGCCAGGCCTTCTCGTCCGACGACCTCATCCTCATCGAGCGCGAGCTCGTCGCGAAGGGCATCGCCTATCGCACGGACGACTCCAAGGTGGTGATCGAGGCCGACCAGTTCGACCAGGCCGCCGCGGCCATCGGCAAGCTCAGCATCGGCCGCCACTCCATCAACGAGATCCGCGAGAAGTCGCCCTCGATCCTCGACATCGTCGAGACCCCCGAGGACCGCGAGCGGCGCGAGCGGGTCCAGGAGGAGAAGCTGATCGAGCGGATCATCGACGACCTGCCGGGCGTGAGGTCGTCGCTCGTCTCGATCCAGCGCCCGAGAGCCACGTTCGGCCGCCGGCCCGCGACGGGCCCGTCGGCGTTCGTCTACCTCGAGGGGGACTCGGACCATCGCCTGCCCTCGCAGACCGTCCAGCGGATCGTGGCGATCCTGATGAGCAAGCAGCCGGGCCTGGGCGCCGACGCGATCACGATGATGGACCGGAACAACTCCTATCTCGACTCGCACGACCCGGCCGCCGGCCGGCAGACGCGCGAGGAGGAGCTGCGGCAGCGGATCATCGAGCGGCTCTCCTGGATCAAGGGCGTGCAGGTCTGGGTCGTCCTGGCCGGACATCGCGGCCAGGCCGCCAGCCAGAGCCGGGGCGACGGGGCGTCCATGGCCGATCGACGGGAGCCGACCCGCGATGGCGAGGCCGGGAACCCGGCCAGCGAAGAGGCGCCGGCGATCGTCGTGAACGGGCCGGCCGAGGCCGCGGCTGAACCCCCGCCGGCCGACCCCACGCCCGTGGAGGCCGACAGGGTCGCGGGCGGCCAGGTTTTCGTCAACGTGCCGCGGAGCTACTACCTCACCCGAACGGTCCCCGATCACCGCGATCCGACATTCGACGAGCTGAAGGCGGCGCAGGCCCGGACGCGCGCCCAGATCGAGAAGCTGGTCCAGCTCGTCGTCCCCAGCTCCTGGGGCGTCGTGGTCGACAACTTCCCCGATGAGCTGCCGCCGTCCCGCTCGGCTGCGACCCTGCCGGCCGCGTCGGAGCACCGCCGGATTGCCGCCGACTGGGGGATCGTCGGCGTCGTGGCGGCGTCGGTGGCGCTGGTCATGGCGATGGGCTCGTGGATCCACGCCGCGCGCCGGCCGTCTCGCCCGGGCGCGACCTTCCCCGCCGGGCGGTCCTACAGGCCAGATGCGCCGGACGAGCCGGGCCCCTCCGAGCGGGTGCGCGAGCTGGTGCGCCGCGACCCCGAGGCCGCCGCCAGCGTGCTCCAGCGCTGGGTCACCGAGGGAGGGCGAACCTCATGACGACCGGCCGGCCCGACACGTATCCCGCGCATCCGGCGGTCGCCGGGTCGACCGATCCGCGCGCGGCGGGCGGGACCTCGGACGATCCCGATGCTCGCGGCGGCTGGAGGACGGATGGCCCCGGCGAGCCCACCGCCCTGCGCAAGGCGGCGATCGTGCTGGTCAGCCTCGAGCAATCCCTGGCCGCGCAGTTGCTCTCGCACCTTGACCGCGCCGCGGTCGAGGCCGTGACCTGGGAGATCGCCCGGCTCGACCGGGTCGACCCCGAGGAGCGGGCGCTCGCGCTTGAGGAGTTCTACGAGCTGGGGCTGCGGCGGCTCTGCTTCGTCTTCGACGACGTGGTGAAGCTGAGCGACGCCGACCTGCGGGCCGGCTTTCGCGGCGAGGACATCGAGACCTGGGCGCTGGCCCTGGCCGGCGCGTCGGCCGCCGTGCGAGGCCGGGTACTCGGGGCACTGCCCGTCTCGGCGGCCGAGGCCCTGCGGACGCAGCTCGAGAACCTCGGCCCGTTCCGGCTCTCCGACTCCGAGGCCGCGCAGCTCGAGGTCGCCGAGCGGCTCCGCCGGTTGCACGACCGCGGCTGGATCAGCCTGCCCGAGCCCACCGGTCACGAGGAAGTCCTGGTCTGAGGGGTCTGTCACGAGAGGGACCACATTGGGAGGGCGAACCTCCCGGCGAGCCCGGACCCGGAGGGAGCATCGCATCATCCTGGCTCGACAGGAGCCTCGCCCTCCCGATCCTGTACTTGACCCGGAACGGACCGCTGGGGAAAGGATTCCCGATGCGACAAGCTTTCGACGATCCCCGAGCCTCCCGCGCCAGCGCGATACAACGCCCGGCAAGCTGGCGTACGTCCTGGCGACGGGCGATCGACGCGATGGTCCTGACAGCCCTCGCCTGCGGTCCCGCGACCGCGAGCCCGGCAGACGGCGACCGCCGCGAGCCCCGCGGAGGCAGCCCCCCGGCCGTCGAGCGCGAGACCGCGACCCGTCCCGATCGCCCGCCGACGGCGCGGATCGCGGGCTTCGGTCCGTTCCGCGACGAGATCAACGAATCCCGGTCCACAAACGGAAGCCTCGACCGCTGGCGGCCGTGGTCGGCTGGAGTCGCGATCGCCCTGGCCACCTGTGGTGCGATCGCGCTGGCCTCCCGGCGTCGCAGCCCGCGATCCGCCCCGGTCGAGCTCCAGGTCGTCGGCCGCGCCAGCCTGACACCGAAGCATGGGGTCTACGTCCTGCGGGTCGGCCGCCGGGTGCTGGTCGTCGGTGCCGGCCCCCAGGGCCCGCCGTCGCTCATCACCGAGCTGGACGAGGCCGCCGCCGTGGCACCTTCGCCCGGACCGGAGACCACCTCGTGAGCACGACCCGCGACCGCAAGCCGGCCGTCGCCCGCCGCCGCGCGATCCTCGCGGCGCTCGCGGCCATCGTCCTCGCCGGAGGCGCCCAGCGCGCCGACGACCGCGGTCAGCCGACGCGCTCCGCCACGGCTCCCAGGGCCGCCGCACCGTCGGCCTCGCGCTCATCGACGCGGGACGCCGCCGTCGTGGCCAATCGACCGGCCGCGGGCGATCCGGAGGCCGAGACGCCGACGCCGATACCGATGCCTCGCGTCAACCGGCCCGAGGCCGAGCGGACGCTCCAGACCGTGGTCCTGTTCGGCGTGTTCTCGCTCGCCCCGGTCGGCCTGCTAATGCTCACGGCCTTCGTGCGGATCAGCATCGTGCTGACCCTCTTGCGTCAGGCGCTGGGCAGCCCGCAGGTGCCCGGCAACCAGGTGATCCTGGCGCTCTCGCTGCTGCTGACCGCGCTGGTGATGTGGCCGACCGGCGATCGGGTCTACCGCGACGCCATCGAGCCCTACGCCGCCCACAAGCTCGACGCCGCATCCGCCTGGAACGCCGGCGTCGGTCCGGTGAAGTCGTTCATGATCGAGCAGATCGTGCTGACCCGGCATCAGGGTTATCTCGAGACGCTGCGCGGGTATGCGACCGGCCAGGGAGCGGGGCACGCCGACACAGCGCCTGAGCGGCCCGAGGATTACCCGCTGCACGTCGTCGCGCCGGCGTTCTTGCTCAGCGAGCTGACGACGGCTCTATTGATGGGATTTTACCTGTATCTGCCGTTTTTGGTCGTGGATCTGGTGATCTCGTCGATCCTCGCGGCCACGGGGCTATTTATGCTGCCGCCGTCGCTGGTCGCGACCCCGATCAAGCTGATCCTCTTCGTGCTGGCGGACGGCTGGTTCCTGGTGGCCACGATGCTGCTGTCGAGCTTCGGGATCACCGGCAGCGGCCGATGACTCCGCATCGAACCGCCCCCGCGGCGAGGAAACGAGGCGCACATGGAACTCACCCACGCGGTCGACTGGACGCGCCAGGCGCTCTGGATGGCGCTGATACTGGGCGGCCCGCCGCTGATCGTCGCGTTCGTCGTCGGCCTGCTGGTGAATGTTGGACAGACCCTGACGCAGTTGCACGAGCCGGTGGTCGGGATGGTCCCGCGTCTCGCGGCCGTGACGATCCTGATCCTCGCGATCCTTCCCTGGCTCCTGTCGCGCTGGGTGTCGTTCGCGGTGCATCTCATCGGGTCGATTCCGGAGATGCTCTGAAACCAGGGTCGCTCGGGGGCCGACGGCCCTCGTCGCGGGAGGGACAGACGGCGCATGCGGTGGGACCTGCCGGCCGAGCTCGACGTTTTGCAGCTCCTGCTGTCGGGCCGCGCAGGCGCCTGGGCGATGGTCCTGGCGCGGGTGCTGGGACTCTGCCTGACGGCCCCCGGGCTGGCGATCCCGGTGCTGGGCTGGCGAGCCCGGTTGATGATGGCCGGCCTGGTCGGCGTGGTGCTGGTCCCGGTGGTCGGCGATCGCATCGCGGCGCCGCCGGGCTGGTCGGGGCTGGCGTGGGGGATCCTGGGCGAGGCGCTGACGGGCGGGATGCTCGGGCTTGCGGCCGGCCTGATCGTCGCCGGGGCGCGGGCCGCGGGCGACCTGGTGGCCGCGCAGGCGGGGCTCTCGGTCACGTCGCTGTTCGACCCGGAGGCCGGCGAGGAGCTGACGGCCCTGGGCCGCCTCTACGGCCTGCTGGCGATGGCCGTCTTCGCCGCGCTTGGCGGGCCGCTGGCCCTGGTCGGGGCGCTGGCGGAGAGTTACTCGATCCGACCGGCGGGGGCATTCGAGCTCTCGCCGGCCGCGGCGGCGGCGGTGTTCGGCCAGGTCGGCAAGGCGCTCGAGCTGGCGCTGCGGGCGGCGGCGCCGCCCGCGGTCGCGCTCGTCATGGCGGGCATCGCGCTGGCCTGGCTGAGCCGCACGGCCCCGTCGGTTCCGTTTCTCGTACTGGCGCTGCCGATCCGCCTGGTCGTCGGCTTGATGCTGGCGATTCTCGGCGCCGCGGTGCTGGTGGCGACCCTGGCGGGCGCATGGGAGGGGTTGCTCGGGCTGGGCTGAAAGTCGGTACAAGCAGCGGTACCCGCCCGGGGAACCCCGGCGAACCGGCGACGTGAGTCGCCGGGTGTTGCTCCCAGGCGAACCGGCGACTGACGGATGTCCCCAGTTCGCCCAGGTGACTCAGAGTCTGTTCAGGAAGCCCACGTAGTGGGCGCCAGGACGTAGCCGGGGGGCGTC
>DAIDHB010000545.1 GCA_027452145.1 Planctomycetales bacterium | reverse complement strand
GAACGGATCCTGACAGTGGTGCAGACGCTCCGGCTGCGACGTCAGTCGGTCCTGGGATACCTGGAGCAGGCGATTACGGCTCATCGCAACGGCGAACCCGCCCCCAAGCTGCTCGGATAATCAAGGCACTGAACGGTTACTGTATCAGCTTTGCAAAAAATGCGCGGCCCCCTCCCCAAAAACGGCCCAAAAATCGTCGTAAGGCCATGCTGAGAAAGGACCTGTGAAGGGAACGTTTTTTCTGAAATTGTCCGAAATTTGTCCAATTTAGCATGGTTGCCAAACATTGTAATAGCAGCGGCTTGTGCTTGCATTGGCATCCCATCTCCGGCGCCCGACCCGCTGCCAGTCGGTCAGGACGACACCCGCGACGTCAGTCTGCGGAGCCGCCGCCGGAGCGAGCCCAGGCGAACCGGCGCCGTGAGTCGCCGGGTGAATGGCGAACCGGCGCCGTGCGTGAGTCGCCGAATGATAGGCGAAGCGGCGACGTGAGTCGCCGGGTCAGGCCGCAGTGAACCGGCGCCCTCACTCGCGGAGTCATGCCGCACGCCTCAAGCAGGAAGAACCCGGCGACTGGCGCGACGTCGCCGGTTCGCCGAAGCACGCGATCAGATCCGAACCGCCGGCCTGACTGCGGTGCGGGCGGTCGGGGCCTCGATCGGGACGGCGGGGCGGAGCCCAGGGCACGGTCGGACGGGTCTGTCAACGAACCGCGGCCGGTGGAACGAACCGCGTCCTTGTTCCGGGTCCCCGTCCGTCGGTGGGTCCGGCCCGGGCCGGAGTGTACCGTCCCGGCCGGTCCCGGGCGGGCGTCGCCATCGGACCAAGCGGGGCGGGCGGGTGCGTCGGTCGACCGGGAACTCCACGACCGGTATTCGTTCGATCGGCTCCGCACCAGCCGATGGCCACGGAGCGCCTACCCGCGCTCGCGCAATCGCTCGGCCCAGCCGGCCCGGGTGCCGATCGTGGCGGTCTCATCCGGCAGCCCGGCGCGCTCCTCCTGGCGGATTGGACCGGACCGGCATCGTCCGACGAGACGAGGTCCAGGCTGCGAGCGATCCGGGTCCTCGCGTATCATCAGGGATGAGGAGGACGCCGCGATGCCCTTGCGCGATCACTTTCATCCCCCGCTCGCCGAGCGGAGGTCATGGGATGAACTCCATGGTGGTTGGCCAATGATGATTGTCGCCGGGCTCGAGGGGAAGCTGCCGGCGCGCTACGTCGCCGCGCCGCGAGTGCACCTCGGCTCGTCCTTCGAGATCGACGTGGCGACCTACGACCGGGATCAGGACCCCGCCGATTCCACCTCGGCCGCCGTGAGCAACGGCGGCGGCGGTGGAGTCGCGACGGCAATCTGGGCCCCGCCTCGGCCGACGCTGGCCGTCGCGACCGACCTGCCGGACGTCGATGAGTACGAGGTGCTCGTCTACGACACCAGGGCCGGCCGCCGCCTGGTGGCTGCGGTCGAGGTCGTCAGCCCGGCCAACACGGACCGGCCCGAGCACCGCCGCGCCTTCGTCGCCAGATGCGCCACCCTGATCCTGGACAACGTCTGCGTCGCGATCGTGGACCTCGTCACGACGCGGAAGGCCAACCTCTACAGCGACCTGATCGACCTCATCGGAGTGGCCGACCCTGCCCTGCCGGATGAGCCCCCGCCGATCTACGCCGCGGCCTGCCGCTGGAACAAACAGGAGGACGGCTGGCTGTTCGAGACCTGGTCGCATTTTCTCGAGATCGGCCAGCCGCTACCGACGCTGCCGCTCTGGCTCTCCGACACCGAGTCGGTGCCGCTCGAGCTGGAGTCGAGCTACGAACAGACCTGCCGGATCCTCCGCATCAAGTAGAGACTTCCCCCGCAGGATCTCCACGGCCTGAGTGTGGAAGACGGACGCGAAGTTTCGCGCGGAGAGGCGGAGATCGCGGAGGGCTCGGGCATCCGGGCGATCCCCGGCTCGCGGCGGCTCACCGTTTTCGATCTCTCCTGGCGTCCTCCGCGGCTCCGCGCGAGATGCGATTCGCGGCGAGCAGGATTGTTCCAGAAGGCTCCGAGACGGTCTCGTAGGGTGGGCATTGCCCATCAATCTCGGCTTCTCTGCGCCCTCTGCGCCTCTGCGTGAAATCGGGTCCCCTCCGCGTCGCTGCGCGAGATCCAACGGCGAAGCCGGGACTTGCGGCCATGCCGCGTTAGGGGTGAGGGGCGCGAAGGACGGGGAGCGATCTGTTTCCAGCGCTCGCTGCGAGCGTCCGCCCTGGGTGGGTTGGGCGAGGAGGATGAGCCGATCCACCGTGCGAGCCGCTTCAGGACTTCCTCGCCCCTCGCCCCTGATCCCTCGCCCCTTCAACAGGCAGGCGTCGTCGACGGCCGCGGTGTCGCCGGCCCGGAACAGCCGCTCGTCGGCCCGGCGGCAGCCGGCGGCATGGGTGCCGAAAAGCGCCCGGATGTCCCGCCGGAGCCCGTCCGGCCGGGCCGAGACCGGCGGGCGGCGGCGAGAAGGGAGCGGTTTCCCGCGGGAGGCCTTCGGTTGAACGGTCTGGTCCGGACGGGCCGGTCGCGGCGAACCGGCGGCGGGGGCGGTTGGAGCCGATCCCCTGGCTGCCGAGGGAG
>DAIDHB010000544.1 GCA_027452145.1 Planctomycetales bacterium | reverse complement strand
GCGGAGCTCGGTCGAGCCGACGCGGTTGAAGGAGCTGCCGAAGGCGGTGCCGACAGGGCCGCGGGCGGTGCCCTTCACGTACTCCAGCCGCGGGAGCAGGCTGTCGACGATCACGACCGAGCGGATCGGCGTGTTGCCCATGTTGCGGTAGTGGATGACGTAGGTGACCGTGTCGCCCGGTTCGGCCTCGGAAACGCTGACGCGCTTGATCACGGCGAGGCCGGGCCGGTTCGGCGGCGTCTCGACGCCCGTCATCTGGTGCGGGCCCCAGACGCGGACCGCCTGGCTGGCCCCCTCGGTGATCGCGGTGACGACCGGCGCCTCGGCCGTCTTGATCCCCTGGAGTCGCACGCGATCCTTCGCCAGCGACGGCGTCTGGCGGTTGCGCGCCATCTCGGGCGCCTGCTTCTGCCGGTTGGATGAGAGTTGCGTGACGTTTTCATAGCCGCCGACGGCGCGATTGTTCGACTCCTCGTCGGTGCCGATGCGGCCCTTGTAGCCCGAGGGCCGCTCGCGGTTGCGGGACATCTCGGGCGTCTGGTTCTGCACCAGCCGGCGCGAGCCAGCGGCGATGCTGGCGACATTCGTGCGCTCGCGGATGACGTTGGTCGTCAGGTGCTGGACGTCGACCGTCTGATTCGTGCCGGTGGTCACGCGGACCTCCGCGAACCGGGGCGCGTAGATGCAGACGACGTTGGTGGGCAGGGTGCGGGGCTGGACGCGGGCCCCGAGTCCGATGTCGAAGCGGACGGCCGCGTCGCGGGGATCGACGCCGCCGAGCCCGCCATCAGTGCCAACCTGGATGGGCATGCCGCGGTCGCCTCCGTCGCAGAGGAATTCGTCGCGGGGCAGGAGCGACTGGACCGTCGGCTTCGGCGCGGTGCACGGCGGTCCGGCGACCATCGGGCACCGCGAGCCGTCCTGGAGGACGTACGGGCAGGCGTTTGCCCCCATTCGTGCCGCGGTGTCGAGGCCGAAATCGCCCGGCCCGCCCGCGACCTCCTCGATCGTGGGCCGCCGGCCGCCGAGGCGCAGTATGGCCATCGGCCGGCCCATCGCGGCGGCGACCCGCAGCGGGTTCTCGGTGGGACTGATCGACACGACCGGGATCTGGTCCCTCGGCATGCGGACCGGGAGTGCCTGGTCGGGGTCCTCGAGGTAGAGAACCTTGGTCAGCATCCGCGACTGGTTGAGCACGGCGTCGACGTCCTCGAGGGTGAAGATCACCCGGATGGGGTACTTCGCCGGGTCGATGCCGTCGGGACGGTGGAGGTGGCCGACGACCTCGATGACCGGGAACAGCTCGACGCCCTCGCGCTCGGGGAGATTCGAGAGGCGGAGGCGGTAGCCCACGCCTCGCTTGAGGCCGACGATCAGGGTGCCGGGGGCTTCCGGGTGCGGGACCGGCGTCGGCGATGGACCGAGGACCTCCAACGCGCTTCCCTCGGGGACCTGGAAGCGAACGACCTGGACGTCGGGCGGCAGGAGTGGCGGGCCGGGCTGGCCGGCGGCCGTCGCGGGTCCGTCGACGGTGACAGCGACCCCAGCGGCACCGGCGCCGCCCTGGGAATCGATCTGGGCGACCTGGTTCGGTTGAGGTTGAGCGGGCGCGGTCTGCTGGGCCCGGGCCGGCGTGAGGGCGGCCAGAAGCGCGACGAGGAGCGTCAGGCCGGCGGACAGGGACGCGGACGACGCGGAGCCGGCGGCCGGCGGGCCGTTCCATCCTGGGCGGCTCATCGGATTCCTCCTGCCGATCGACGAGGATGATGGGACGAGGGACTGGGAGTCAGTTCCAGAACGGTCGGGTCCGGAACGTACTCTCGATGGTCAGCAAGCGAAGCGGGGTGGACCTCGCGGGTCCGCGGGGTCCACCCCGTGCGTTCGGTCATGGGACTGCGGCGCGGATCGTCAGGGCTTGGAGGGCGCGGGATCCGCGGGGGGAGCGAGCTCGGCGGCCGGCTCGACGACGGCGGGCGGCTGGGGAGCCGACGTCGCGTCGGCCACGGCGGGCTCGGTCGAGGCGGACGCCGCGGCCTGGCCCGGTGCGGGCGTCGCGGGCGCCGGCGTCGCCGGCACCGGTGCGGGGACAACCGCCGGTGCGGGGACAGCAGCCGGTGCCGGCGAGGCGGCGCCGGCGGGCGTGTCGAGGATCACGGTGCCGGGCGCGGCCGGGCCGGGGTGGACGCCCGGGGGCAGGGCACCCGGAGGGAGCTCGGTCGTGACCCCGCCGCCCGGGACCATGGGCTGGGTCATCACGGCGCCGGGGGCTCCGCCGACCATCGGTCCGCCCGGTCCGGCCGGTCCGCCCGGTCCGGCCGGTCCACCGCCCAGTACACTGCCGCCGCCGGGCATCTCGAGATCGATGGCACCGAGCCGGGCGATCAGCAGGATGGTACCCCGCTTGTCGGCCTCGATGATCGGGTCGACTCCCGGCTCGAGCCTGGTGGAGACCAGGGTCTCGACGCCCGAGACGGCCAGCTCCTGGAATCGCGGATCGGGCAGGTAGATGACCTTGGTCACGAAGTTGCCGCCGTCGAGGACCTGCTGGAAGTCCTCGTCGGTGAACTGGAGCGGGATCGCGTTATGGGCGAGGTAGGCATCCGTGGCCGGGGTGGTCGGGGCGACCTCGATCGTGGGATAGAGGGCCGCACCGGGACGTCCGGGGATGTTGGTGATCTTCAGCCGGTAGATATAACCCTGGGCGAAGTTATAGCGGGCCGGGACGGTGAGCTGGGCGGGAAGGTAGGCCCGCTCGCCGTTGGGGCCGGCGCCGGTCTGCCAGCCGATCTGCATCCCGTCGGGATCGAGGAAGTAGATCTGGCTGCGGGTGCTGACGAACCGGCGGCCTGGGGCGGCGCCCATCGGTCCGCCTTGACCGCCCATGCCCTGGGCGGTATAGGTGGGCGGGCCGGGAGCATCCGCGGACACCACCGCGTGGGGCCGCAGCCATTTCTTCAGTCGGACGCCCGGGTCCGAATAACCAAATCCGTCGCCGGTGGCCGACGCCGCCAGCAGCAGCATTCCGAACGCGTGCATGGAAATCCTCCAGCTCCCACGGACGAAGTCGAGCCGGCCGGGACAGGCCCGGAGGCGCCGGAATCCGTCGAGCGGGGAGAATGCTTGTCTTCCTGACATCCACCGCGGTCGTCGCCGGGCCCGGTCGGGATGGGCCGAGCCGGGTCCCACGCAGCCGTGCCGGGTGGGGTTTTCTGGTAGGACGAGTGCGTCGATCGCCTGGACGGCCGATCCTCGGCCGGCCGAGACGACTCATCCGGACCCGGACTTCGGAGACGGGGGTGGTCCCCCACGCGCTGGCTCCCCGGATTGCCGGCGGCTCGCTCAGGGCGGTTCTCTTGTCTTCCGGACCGTCTGACGGACTTGCGTCTCCTGACGCCTAGCGTTTATGATCGGGCTTTCCTATCCGACCCTTGAGGAATTGCCCTACGTCCCCATCATACTTGAGAATTGGATCATCTGCCCGCCGCCGCATCCCGTAACACTCAAGGGTCGATGCCGCGGAGGCCGACGGCACCGCGGGGGATGATCGCCGGCCTGGATCGCGGGAGCGATGACGCAGATGACCGAAACCTCAGACTTTCTCAGGGCACGCCATGGCCGCTTCGGGTCGTGGGTCCCTCGCCTGGTGTTCGCGGGTGCAACCTGCGCCGTCGCCACGTCGATGGTGGTGGCCGGACTCGGCCGCGCGGTCGCCCAGCAGGTCCAGCAGGGGCCCGGAATGACGGCTCCCCTCCCCGGGGCTCCGGGCTCCGAGCCCCCGGCCAAGGAGGAGCCGCCGACCCCGGCCGAGCAGGCGATCGACGAGGCCAAGGCCAGGATCGCCCGTCTCAAATCGTGCTCGGCGACTCTCGAGCAGTCGGTGAACATGCTCGACCAGAAGTTCAGCGTCCGGGGGAGCTATGTGAAG
Source organism: Planctomycetales bacterium (assembly GCA_027452145.1). Classification (GTDB taxonomy): domain Bacteria; phylum Planctomycetota; class Planctomycetia; order Isosphaerales; family Isosphaeraceae; genus JAKAUH01. The sequence continues at coordinate 1,007 of DAIDHB010000544.1, read as the reverse complement.
GCCCCGGGCAACAAGCTGTACTTCCGCCTGACGCTCGTCGGGCTCGCCGATACCCAGGCGACCAGCTTGCAGGTCTGCGACGGCGAGACTTACTGGCGATACCAGTCGGTCCTCGACCAGCCGATGATTAGCAAGCTCAGCATCAAGCCCGTGATGGAGCGGATCGAATCACCCGACATGGATCCGAAGGTCAAGGAATATTTCCACAACGAGATGGGCTTCGCCGGGCCGGAGACTCTGCTCGCGGGCCTTCGTCGACAGTTCCGGTTCGAGCAGGAGAAGGAGGAATCCAGGCTCGGCGACAAGGCCGTCTGGATTCTCCGCGGCACCTGGAAGACCCGGCAGGGACTGGCCGACCGCCCTGGCCGTCAGCTCCCGGCCGTCGGCCTGCTGCCTCCGTATATTCCCAGCGACGCGACCCTCTACCTGGGCAAGGACGACGGCTGGCCCTACAAGCTTGTCCTGGTCGGCCGCGCCCCGACCCAGGTCGAGGACACCCGGAAGGTCGGTCCCGACGGCCGCAAGATCGGCTCGCTCAGCTCGATCAAGCCCGTCACCCCCTCGAGCATCACGCTGGTCTACTCGGACGTCAAGCTCAACCCCAGCGTCAACGCCGACGAGTTCGCCTTCAACCCGCCGAGCACCGCCGCCGTCGAGGACACCACCGAGAGGCTCGTGAGGGACCTCGACCAGGCCCTCGCCGCCTCGGCCGATCGCAAGAAGGAGGAGGCCAGCAAGAAGGAAGGCCCGCTCCTCAACCAATCCCTCGACGTACCGACCCCCCCAGGCCAGCCGTCGGTCGCCCAGCCGCCGCAGTGAGACCTGGTTTCACCAGGTTCACGTCCGAGCGAGCGGGTGCCGGCGGTCCGCTCGCGCAACGACCAGTGCGCCACACGAACGCCCTGAGACGATCTTGATCGAGATCTCCGCTGTCCATTACAATAAAGTTCACCAAGTTGACTTGGAAACTGAACTTTAGGCAGCGGAGCGTGGAGGAGACCATGGAG
>DAIDHB010000543.1 GCA_027452145.1 Planctomycetales bacterium | reverse complement strand
CGGCCGGGTCGTCGCCGTGCCCCTCCCGCGGGCGGACGTCCCGCCGATCCATCCCATCGGCAAGACCCGCGCCCGCCTCGAGGGATGTCGCCTCTTGCCTGCGAGCCGCCGCGTCGGCGAGGTTTGACCAATCATGCGCCCCCGAAGCCCCCGGCCCTTGCGGGGGCTCGCCCGGCCCGGCGGTTGTCGCGATCCCGGGCCGCTCAATTCGCCGGCGGGGGACCGCCCGGGCTCGAATCATCGAGGCTCTCGGGCTGCGAGTGGCCCAGCAGGCTCGACTCCAGCGCGATCCCCAGCGTGGCGGCCAGGAGCAGGTCGTCCTCGCACCGCTCGACGAACCGCAGGCCAACCTGCTCGCCCCGGCCCCGGCGCACGGCGACCGCCGCGACCCAGCCGGTCCTCGCCGGCTCCTCCATGCGGAACCAGATCGACCGGCCGGGCGGGATCGGCTCGTCGGCGGCGATCAGGGCGCCCTCGCGGCTGATGTCGATCAGCACGGCGGCCGCGCGGCGGGGGCCGGATGGCGTCCCCAGCTCGACGCTGCAGCGATTGCGGACGGCGTGCAGCCGGGGCGAGATCCGGCGCTCTGTCAACGTGGGCATTCGATCCATGGGCTCCTCCTGGTGTCCTCCGTCTCCAGCCGGCTTTTCGACATCGCGCCGGGCGGCCGGGCCCGATGGCCCGAGGGATGATTCAGGGTGCGCGGCGATCGTCGCCAGGGTCCGGGCGGTGCCCGCACCCGATGACCTGCAACGGAACATGCGAGGCCGTCCGCGGCGGGCGTCGGTCGTGGAACGGCCATCCCGGCTTCCCCGGTATGCCGGGGACGTCCGGTGCCGGGCCGGAGAACCCCTCCGTCGCCGACGGCGTGGAGGCGGCCCGCCCGCCTGCCAGGCCGTCGATCCCGATCAACATGCACCTCCTGCATCCGCCCGCGAGGGATGATCCGGCTCGGCGGCGACCTTCTCGTATCCCAGGCCCTGGAGGACTTCCAGGGCCTCGCTCCAGGTGGGGAACATCCGCCCGCTGCTCGCCTTGTACGCCTGCATGGCGGCCATGAACTCCAGCTCGGCGGCGGAATACTCGCGGTCGAAGGTCGTCGGGTCGATGCCGCGGCGCCGGGTGCTGGCCTTGCGGGCGAGTGCCGCACGACGCGCCCGGCCCGCGGGATCGCGGCTGCCGGCGGGGGTTCCATCGATTCGCGGTCGGGACGGGACGATCGGGGCATCGGTCATCGTAGTCTCCCAGTTGTCCAGGCAGTATGCCACGGGGGCGGCAGGATGGTTCCGGATGGATCGGTGGGGACGTCAGGCGGCGGGGCCCGGGACGAGGCCGAGGAAGCGGTGCGCCTCGCGCCGGGCGATGCGGAGATCGGCGAGCGCCGCGGAATACCGCGCCCGGGTCACCTGAAGGTGGGCCCGCCCCAGGCACACGTTGCTGCCGGGAATGGCCAGATAGGACCGTGCCTGTTCGAGCTCGTGGTGGAGGGTCCGGAGCCGTCCCTGCAGGCACCTCAGCTCCTCGTAGCTCTCGAGCAGGACGGCCCGGGGCGTCGATTCGCGGCGTGGCGAGCGCGTCGAACTTCGGGTCTCCCGGATCGGCCGGCAGGCAAGGCCGGGCGGTCGTCGGGTCGCGGTGGCGGGAAGGCGGCGGGGGATCGGCCGACACGGCGTCAACCCCGATCGCGACGTCCATCTCCGCCAGGGCCTCGACCGTGTCGCAGACCAGGCCGGCGACCAGGCGGCGCAGGGGGACGTCGAGGGCGGCGGCGCGGCCGCGGAGGTGGCGGAGCAGCTCGCCCGACAGGGTCACCGCGATCTCGGAGGTTGGCTTCATGCTGCGGGGCTCCTTCGAATCAACTCGTCGCTCAAGCACAGCGCGAATGATATTTCAATCCTCAGGCCGACCGGGATCGCCGGTCCTGCAAGGACCTCCGCGGGGGATAGTCCCGCAGGGTGATTCTTGCGGGTCGCGATCCAGAGGGGGGATCGAATCGATCGGGCGGATTGCCTTCGCCGCGTGTCGAGCTCCCTCTCATCGCCGCGAACGGGGCGGCGGTCGTCGATCGCATCGACGCGATGAGACGTCCAAGCTCGTGGATCGCCTCACACAACTCATAGGATATCGGACGGCCGACGAGAACCAGAAACCGGCCGGGTCGGCAGGAATGGCGCGATCGGTAGGCCGCCGGGGAGGATCCGGGAGCATCGGACCGCTGCGCAGCTTGCCCAGATTCTCACTCATCTACATCCGGACGCGCCAGTCAATCCATGGCAACGTTTTATGACTCGAGGTAAATAGATGGTAGGTTCGGAAAGATGCTCGTCACCGGACTGGCCGGTGTCACCCTGGGGGCCGGTTGGTGGATCGGCGCGGACAGGCGAACCCGGTCGGCGGGTTCCGAGACGAGACTCCGGAGGATCCGCGGCGGACCCGGCGGCAGACGCGGGCGACGACGCACCGGCCGATCGGCACTCCCTGCCGGCCGGGCGGCGGCGAGTGTGTCCAGAGGAAGGGCCGCGCCGAGATGCTCACCGCGTGGGCGCGGCCGCGAGCCATGCCGGTCGATAAGGCCGCGCGGGAGCACTGGCGACAGCAACGGTATCGGTGATGCCGGGGCCGCCCCCCATGAATTCAGGGCTCCCCGGCGGACGGGGTTGATGGCGTCGCGGGACTCGTGCGTGGGTCGCGTCGCGGGCCTGCCCGGCCGGCACTGACCGCCTGATCCGATCGCCGGGCTGTAAAAGTGTGGCACATGTGTAACGAGTAGGCAATCACAGACATATTTGTCGGGTGTTCCACGACAACCGAGGTCGTGGCGGTCTGTCCCGATTACCAGGTCGTTTCGTCGTCCGGTTCGTCCGCCGATGGCCTCGTGGCGCTGGCGATCAGGCCGGCCAGAGCCAGGCAGATCAGGGACGCGACGATCAGGGCGGCCGGCCCCAGCGGGGCGGCGAGGTCGACGGTGGTCAGCGTCGGGGGCATGGGGCGGCTCTTTCCTGGACAGAACGGGGTTCGGCCGGGCGCCGCTTCTCGCAATCGCCCGGCCGATTGTACCACTGTCCTGGTGGTGTCGAGGCAGGTCTCGGCAAGATTGCCGAAACCTTGGAGGGCGGCACCTTCGACGCTCGACGATGATGAAAAGGGGCGTTGCCGAAGTCAACACCCTGGCGGCGGCCAGCAGATAGCCATCGTCAACGAGCCCCCGCCCGCATCAGGCCGAGCACGTCGGGCCGATCCCGGGCGATGGGGGCGGTGAGGTAGTCGCCTCCGGTCGAGCTGTAGGAAACCCTGTCGTTAGTACTACTCCGTTAAATGTTACGAACGGTCTCGCGGCGTTGTTCGTATGGATAGTATGAACAAGACCTATACTCCCGGACTCTCTCCCGAGGTCCTGGGCCGCCTCCGGGACTACGCCACGCTATTCGACGACGACCTCCGCCACGAGGCCCAACGCTCCTGGAGCGGCGTCTAACTCCGCGGCCTGTTCCAGGACGGCGACCGTAAGAGCATCGAGCCCGTGGTCGGCCGGCTCCCGCTCCCGGCCGAACTCCTCGCGATCCGCGATCCGGAGCAGGCCTTGCAGCAGTTCGTCAACCAGAGCCCCTGGGACGAACTGCGGGTCCTCTATCGCTTCCGCGCGGTGATGGCCCCGACGTTCGCCGACCCCGAGGGGATCTTCGTCATCGACGATACCGGCTTCCCAAAGCAGGGGGAGCACTCCGTCGGCGTCCGGCATCAATACTGCGGCCAGTTGGGGAAGCAGGCCAACTGCCAGGTCGCCGTCACGCTCCACTACGTCGGCGCCGAGGGGCATTTCCCGGCGGCGCTGCGCCTCTTCCTCCCGAAGTCCTGGACGAGCTCCCCGCAGCGGCTCGACGAAGCCGGCGTCCCGGAACCCTACCGCGCCGCGCGGACCAAGGGGGAGATCGCGTTGGACTTGATCGACCAGGTCCGTCGCCAGGGCCTCCTGCCCGGCCGGTTGGTCGTCACGGATTGCGGCTACGGGGCCTCCGGGCCGTTCCGCGAGGGGCTGGAGCAGCGGGGGTTGTCCTACATCGTCGGGGTGTCGCCGGAGACGGTCGGCTTCACGGCGGAGCCCGTGTGGGAGTCCCCGGGGCCGCCGGCGCGGCCGGCGGGGACGGGCGGCCCGTCGCGCCGGCGCCCCCGGCTGGCCGAGGGCCAACCGCGACCGGTGAGCGTCAAATCCCTGGCGAAGTCCCTGCCGCGCGAGGAGGTGACCTGGCGTGAGGGGACCAAGGGGAAGCTCTCGGCCAAGTTTGCCTGGGTCCGTGTCTGGCCGGGACGGGGTTGGGCCGAAGGGGCGTGCGCCGGCGCCAAGGCCATCTGGTTGCTGATCGAGGAGCCGAGCGACGGGCAGATCCAATATGCGCTCTCGAACCTGCCGCCGGGGACTACCCGGAGCGAGGCGGCCCGGCTGTGGAAGAGCCGTTGGCCGGTGGAACAAGGCTATCAGCAGATGAAGGGAGAATTGGGCCTGAATCATTTCGAGGGCCGATCGTGGCGTGGGTTCCATCACCATGCTTGCCTGGTGATGCTGGCGTACGGGTTCCTGACGCTGGAGAAACACCGAGAGAGGAAGGAGGCCCCGGCGTCGCCGGGGAGCAAAAGGGGGACCGCCCCCCGGATCACCCTGCCGGCGATCCGCCGCGCGTTGCAGCGACTCTTGAGGCCGCCTGCCAGGCCGGATTGTGCCTATTGCAATCCCCTTGCTCAGGTCTCCCACGAGGTGCAGCATCATTTAACGGAGTAGTACTAACCCCCTGCACTTTCCCAGAACTCTGACGGTTCTCGAGTGATACTCAGCGCCGGCTGACCATTCCAAATGAGACGGCTCTCCCCGCATGCTGTGGTTGGATACGGCCACAGGTCACGCAAAGGAGAGCCGTGTATGGAGACGCGATGGCTGCCGGTCTCACTCGTCGTCTGGATCACCACCCTGGCTCTGCAGCTCGACGCCCGCCAGCACGCGCGGTTCGGCCGCCTCTGCACGAGGCTCCTCTTCGCCCGCGGCCGCCGCACCGTCACCAGCTGGCTCCGGGGCTGCGGCGTCGGGCGCGACTTCAAGCGCTATTACTACCTGCTCGGCAGCGTCGGCCGCAAGGCCCCGCACCTCGCCGCGGCCCTGCTCCGCATCCTCGGCAAGCGGCTCCCGGGCGGCCCTCCGGGCTCGCCGCTGGTCTTCGCCATCGACGAGTCGCCTACCAAGCGGTACGGGCCGCACGTCGAGGGCGCCGGCACGCACCACAACCCCACCCCGGGGCCGGCCGGGTCCGAATTCCTCTACGGCCACGTCTGGGTCACCCTGGCCCGACTCGTCCGGCATCCGCTCTGGGGCACCATCGGCCTGCCGATCCTCGCGCACCTCTACATCCGGGCCAAGGACGTCGGCTGGATGGCGAGCTATTACGGCTGGCAGTTCCGCACCAAGCTCGAGCTGGCCGCCGCCCAGGTCGAATGGCTGGTGCAGCGGTGGGGGCCCGATCGCCCGTCCGTCTACGTGGTGACCGACGGGGCCTATGCCAAGCGGCCGTTCCTCAAGCGGGCCGCGGCCGCGGGGGTGACGGTGATCAGTCGGCTGCGGTGCGATGCCGCGCTGTGGACTCTGCCGGTGTGTCGGTAACGGTCTGGAGGCGCATCACTGTTTCGGTCGGTTGAGCGTCAGACCGAAACTGGTGGGTTTCGGCGAGGTGGCGCGCGCGAGGATGTTGGCAATCAGGCGGATCGGCCGTACGGTGGGGAGAAGGGATTGG
>DAIDHB010000542.1 GCA_027452145.1 Planctomycetales bacterium | reverse complement strand
ACGACCTCCGAAAAAAGGACGAACGAACCCAACGGCCACGCCTCGTGGTCGGCCGCGGCGCGGTTGTTCCTCGGTCTGATGGTGGTGCTCGTGATGGGTCTTTTGCTCCGCCCGGTGCCGGCGCGGGCGGGCGGACTGCGTGTTCAAAGCCTGTCGCGGCAGGGTGTTGGGACAATCGTGACAAACGAACCCAACGGCCGGGCAAGAGTCGAGGCCCGGCGTGGGGTGCCGCTCGCAGAGTCTGCCCGAGAGAGAGCATCGGCGGATTCGTGGGTCAGGCTCTCGGTCTGACAGATGGCTCCGGAGCCAGGCTGAGAGTTTGAGCTACCGAGTTCCTGTCTCGCCGGTGTCGTCCCCAGGCGGTCTGCGAACGGGTCTGGCCCGCCGTCGCAACAGATATGGCGGGTTGCCTCGACTGGGTGTCGGGGCGATAATAGACTCCGGCAGCCGCGCGCCCTGGCGGGGCTGTCGCGAGGGTGTGTTCGCCGGTGACGGTGCGGACGGCCTTCGACCCGCCGCGCCAGCCTTCCGGGCTGGCGAAAGCCTCCGCCCGTGGTTTCCCTCCCGCCTGGACCAGGATCGAACCCGCCATGATCGTCGCCGCCCACGAGATGGATTTCCTGCGACCTGTCCCGCGGTTCGGATCGTTCCTCCGCCTGACGGCGTGCGGGTTCCTCGCCGTCGCCCTGGCGGCCCAGGGATCTGGATCGGCGCGGGCCGACGAGAAAGGAAAGACGGCGAAGGCCGCGGCCCCGTCGCCCGAGGCCGCCGAGTTCTTCGAGGCCCGCATCCGCCCGATCCTGGTCGAGAAGTGCCTCAACTGCCACGGCGAGAAGAAGCAATCGTCCAGCCTGAGACTCGACAGCCGCGAGGCGATGCTCAGGGGGGGCGATTCGGGGCCCGCGGTGGCTCCGTCGCAACCCGCTGAGAGCCTCATCATTCAGGCCGTCACCTACAAGGACGAGAACCTGAAGATGCCGCCGAAGGGCAAACTGCCCGAGGCCGAGGTCGCCATGCTGACCCAGTGGGTCGCCATGGGCGCCCCGTGGCCGGCCGGTCCGAAAGGGGGAAAGCTCGCCGCGGGCAAGGACCCGGCCGCCGACCACTGGGCCTTCAGGCCGCTCCGCCCGTCGCCGACGCCGACGGTCAAGGATTCCTCCTGGATCGCTGCCCCGGTGGATGCCTACATCCTGGCCGGGCTCGAGGCCAGGGGGCTCAAGCCCTCGCCGGCCGCCGACCGCCGCACGCTCATCCGGCGCGCCACCCTGGACCTCTGGGGCATCCCGCCGACGCCCGAGGAGGTCGAGGCGTTCGAGAACGACCGATCGCCCGAAGCCTGGTCTCGCCTGATCGACCGCCTGCTCGCCTCGCCGCGATACGGCGAGCGCTGGGGCCGGCACTGGCTCGACGTCGCCCGCTACGCCGACACCAAGGGCTACGTCTTCACCCAGGAACGGCGCTACCCCTATTCCTTCACGTATCGCGACTACGTGATCGACGCCTTCAACAACGACTTGCCCTATGACCGGTTCATCATGGAGCAGATCGCCGCCGATCGGCTGCCGATGGGCGAGGGGGACCAGAAAGACACTCGCCCGCTGGCCGGGATGGGATTCCTCACCGTCGGCCGGCGGTTCCTGCTGGATCAGAACGAGATCATCGACGACCGGATCGACGTCGTCTGCCGGGGCCTGCTGGGCCTGACCGTTTCCTGCGCCCGCTGCCACGATCACAAGTACGACCCGATCCCGACGGACGACTACTATTCGCTCTACGGCATCTTCGCCAGCTCGGTCGAGCCCGAGGAGCTGCCTGTGATCGAGGCCCCGGGCGCCCACAGGGAGCGGTCGGCCGAGTTCAACCGGAAGCTCGAGGCCGCGAAGAAGGCCCGGGACGACTACCTGACCGCGCGGATCGACGAGATCCGCCAGGACTTCGCCGATCGGTTCTCGCGCTACCTCCGTGCCGCCTGGGACCTGAACCTCGAGCCGAGGAACCCGAAGACCGACGAGCGGGCGCTGGCCGACAAGCTCAACTCCCGCCGGCTCCGCGCGGCGGTCGCGGTCTGGCGCAGGCACCTCCAGGACGCGGCGGCCGCTAATGACGCGGTCCTCGCCCCCTGGCACGCGTTCGCCGCGGTGCCGACGAAGGATTTCGCCGCGAAGGCCGAGGAGGTCCGCCGCAAGCTCACCGCGCCCCCCGCCGCCGGCGCGAAGGCCCCCTCGGTCCACCCGCTGGTCGCCCGCATCGTCCTGGGCAAGGCCGTGGCCTCGATGAACGACGTGGCGGCCCGTTATGTCGAGCTCTTCGCGGCGCTCGAGGCGAAGCAGAAGGCCCCTCCGGCCGGTGCGTTGCCCGAACCCGAATGGGAATCGCTGCGCCAGGCCATTTTCGGGCCGAAGGGCCTCCTGTCGCTGGCCGACGTCCCCAACGGCCGCCGGTTCCTGCTCGACCAGACGCAACGCAATCAATACGAGGCGCTCAATGGCGCCATCGACCGGCTGAATGCCAGTGACCCTTCGGCGCCGTTGCGTGCGATGGTGATGAAGGACGCCCCCAATCCGGTTGAGCCGCACGTCTTCCTTCGCGGCAACCCCGGCCGGCCGGGCAAGCAGGTCCCCCGGCGGTTCCTCCAGGTGCTCGCCGGCCCCGATGCGCCGGCGTTCAAGCAGGGGAGCGGCCGGCTCGAGCTGGCGCGGTCGATCGCCGACCCGAAGAATCCGCTGACCGCCCGGGTGCTGGTCAACCGCGTCTGGCACTGGCACTTCGGCAAGGGGCTCGTGACCACGCCCAGCGACTTCGGCCTGCGGAGCGACCCGCCGTCGCATCCCGAGCTGCTTGACGACCTGGCGAGCCACTTCATCGCCGACGGCTGGTCGATCAAGACATTGCACCGGCGGATCATGCTGTCGAACGCCTATCGCCAGTCGAGCCTGCCCCGTCCGGACGCGGCCGAGGTCGACCCCGAGAACCGGCTGGTCTGGCGGTTCAACCCCCAGCGGCTGGACTTCGAGGCGATGCGCGACTCGGTGCTGGCGACCTCCGGAACGCTCGACCCGGCGGTGGGCGGCCGGCCGGTGATGCTGACCGAGGCACCCTTCTCGCCGAGGCGCACGGTGTATGGCTTCATCGACCGGCAGAACCTGGATGGCCTGTATCGCACGTTCGACTTCGCGGTGCCGGATGCCACCAGCCCGCGTCGGTTCGTCACCACGGTGCCCCAGCAGGCGCTGTTCCTGATGAACAGCCCGTTCCTGCACGAGCAGGCCCGGCGGCTGGCGGCGTCGGTCCGGCCGGGGGACTCGGCCGATCCGTCGGCCGGCATCCGGGGGCTTTACCTCCGTGTGCTCCTGCGCGAGCCCGACTCCGACGAGCTGGCGATGGCCGAGATGTTCCTGAAGCGCCAGGCCGGCCCGCCGCCGAGCTCGTCGGGCTCGGTGGTCGACTCCTGGCGGAAAGCCGTGGTCCCCAGCAAGTCCGGCGAGGCATTGTCGCCCTGGGAGCAGCTTGCCCAGGTGCTCCTGCTGACCAACGAGTTCATGTTCGAGGAATGAGGGAGTTGTCGAGCATGTCGCATCATCAGACCCGGCTGGACGACTCGATCATGACGCGCCGCGAGATGCTGTGCCGCTCGGGCATGGGCATGGGCGCCCTGGCCCTGGGCGGCCTGATGGCCGAGGCCGGCCTGCTCGGCCGTGCGGCCATGGCCGGTGACGGAGCACCCGCGACCCCGGGCTCGCCGGCGATCGCGGTGAATCCGCTGTTGCCCAGGATGCCGCCGCTGCCTGCGAAGGCGAAGCGGGTCGTGCACCTGTTCATGAACGGCGGGCCGTCGCACGTGGATACGTTCGACCCCAAGCCGATGCTCACCCGCCACCACGGCAAGCCGGTGCCCACCAACCTGCCCACCGAGCGCAAGACCGGCGCCGCGTTCCGGTCGCCGTTCACATTCCGCAAGTACGGCCAGAGCGGCATCGAGGTCTCCGACCTGTTCAGGCATACGGCCGAGTCGATCGACGACATCTGCGTGATCCGCTCGATGCACGCCGACGTCCCGAATCACGAGCCGTCGCTGATGCTGATGAACTGCGGCGAGGCCCGGCAGGCCCGCCCATGTTTCGGCTCGTGGCTGATGTACGGGCTCGGCACCGAGAACCAGAACCTGCCCGGCTTCATCGTGATGTGCCCCGGCGGCTTCCCGATCGCCGAGTCGCAGAACTGGCAGTCGGCCTTCCTGCCCGGGATCTTCCAGGGCACCTACATCGACAGCCGGCACAGCGACATCGAGAAATTGATCGCGCACATCCGGAATCGCTCGGTCGGGCCGAGGGCCCAGCGCGCCCAGCTCGACCTGCTGGCCGAGCTCAATCGCCGCCACCTCGACGGGCGTAAGGGCGAGGCCGACCTCGAGGCGCGGATCCAGTCGTTCGAGCTGGCCTATCGGATGCAGTCCGAGGCGGCGGACGCCTTCGACATCACCCGCGAGCCCGAGTCGATCCGCGAGATGTACGGGCCAGGGGTGCACGCGCGCCAGCTCCTGGTGACGCGGCGGCTGCTCGAGCGTGGGGTCCGCTTCATCCAGCTCTGGCACGGCGACGGCCAGCCGTGGGACAACCACGACGACCTCGAGACCGGCCATCGCGCCCTGGCCAATCAGTGCGACCGGCCGATCGGCGCGTTCCTGAAGGACCTGAAGCAGCGCGGGATGCTGGACGACACCCTGGTCATCTGGGGCGGCGAGTTCGGCCGGACGCCGACCGTCGAGCTGCCGACGCCCGGCTCCAACGCCGGCAAGATGAACGGCCGCGACCACAACCACTACGGCTTCACGATGTGGCTGGCCGGCGGCGGCGTCAAGGGCGGGTACGTCCACGGCGCCACCGACGAGATCGGCTTCCAGGCCGTCGAGAAGAAGGTCCACGTGCACGACCTGCACGCGACGGTCCTCCGGCTGCTGGGCTTCGACCACGAGCAATTCACCTACCGCTACGCCGGCCGCGATTTCCGGCTCACCGACGTCCACGGCAAGGTCGTTCACGACATCATCGCGTGAGATGCAGATTTGATGATGCAATCCGTTCCCCGGGAGGGCGAGGCTCCGGCCGAGCCTACCCCCGCGGCTCGGCAGGAGCCTCGCCCTCCCGATGCGATGCGATGCCAGGGCAACAGCGGGCTCGTGAATGAGGCACACCGGCTCGAGGGCGGACCGATGAGCAAGCGTCCGGACGCATCCCTCCGATCCTCACGTCCGCTCGAGCGTCTTCGGCTGCGGCATGCCGGGCATCGCCGGGGCCTGGTCGAAGAACGTGTCGCGGTCGCGCGTGATCGCCTGCGGGATGAGCTGCTCGCTCTGGGTCTCGACGCCGGGATTCTTCCGGATCCCCGTGCCGATCGCCATGACCTCGACGAGCCCCGCCCCCAGCTCGTTGATGAACAGCTTCACGCCGATGACCGCGTCGACGCCCTGCTCGGTCGCCTCGCGACGGATGTGATCGAGGCAGTTCTCCCGCGCGTCATACACCATCCGCGTGACCTCGTTCACCTCGCCGCGGGCGAACGAGCGGAAGAACGCGGTGAACCCGCCGGCGAAGCCCAGGGCATAGACGCTCGTCCCCAGCAGGAGCCGGTGCGGAGCATAGCCGAGCTGCGTGAGGTTCCACAGCTCCTCGCCGGTCAGCTCCGAGGTATACGGCACCTTGGGCTGGCCCAGGACCGGGTTATACGACCCGGTGCCGACCATCAGCATCTCGCGCACCCCCGGCCCGAACGGGATGATCCGGGTGGTGATGTCCACCACGGCGTTGCACCCGCGCTCGGCGGCCTCGGCCTCGAGCCGCTCGAGCGCCAGGTGGCGGGTGTGGTTGTACATATCGGAGAATTCCTTGACCTCGCCCCGGCGCGCCAGGACCTTCAGGCCGCCGGAGATCCCCCGCGCGATCCCCAGGGCATACGCCACGTTGCCGATGACGAAGTGCCGGGGCTCGTAGCCCGAGTCGATCTGGCAGAACAGGTCCTGGCCCGAGCAGGCGGTCGAGAAGAACGGCCCGGACCGCGAGGACGCCTTCACCGACGACCCGACGGCGAGGAACTCCATGAGGTTGCCGAGCTTCCTCAGCTCGGACACGACGCCGGTGAGCCCGCTGTCGCCCTCGTCCTGGGCTTCCTTCTCCAGCCGGCTGATCGCGGCGTGCCGGCCGTCGACAATCATCTCGGTGATGCTGCGGATCTCGCCGCCGGACATCATCTTCAGCCCGCTGGTGAACCCGCGGACCAGGCCGAGCGAGTGGACGCTGTTGCCCACCACGATATTCCCGGGGTCGAAGCCTTTTTGCGCCAGGCAGTAGATCTCGTTGCCGGAGAGGCCCGTCATCAGCATGGTCGTCGGCTCCCGCTGTCATCGAGGGCGCGGCCGGGCGTCGGCTCGCTCCGGGCCCATCCCCGGCGAGCCGTCGGCGTCCGCCCGCCTCGCGGGCCCCATCATCGCGGGCCCGGCACCCCCTGGGAAGGCATTCGATCCGCGCCGCGGTTTATTCCGGCCGGGCGGGCGATCCCCGCGTCGTCCCGGTGCTGGATCGGCCATGTGTCAAACCCTCCGGCCTGTCGACGTGCCCGAAGGCCGGCGTCGGGCAGGTTGTTGGCGCGACGCCACCGGCCCCTTACGATGACGGGTGGCCACGAAGGGACGGAGACGCGGAATCGCCGGCCTCGTCGTGTCGGGCCTGGACTTGCGATGTTCAGGCCGACCGCCGCGACTCTCCCTCGCCTGGCCGCTCCCGCCGACCCTGGTTCCAGCATGAGGACCGCACCCGTGCGACGATCTCCGATTGATCCGAACGGTCCGCGTCGCGACGTCCCGCGATCTCGCCAGACCCTCAGAGGACTCGCCGGTCTCCTCGCGCTGCTGGCGGCGATGGCGGCCCCGGCGGCCCTCCGCGCGCAGGAGGAGCCGGTCGCTTCGGGCCTCGCGGCCCCCGGTGCCACCCCACTGGCGAAGTACTTCGCCAGGGACGGCCTGATCGTCTACCTGGAATTCTCCGGCCTCGATGAGCATTCGAGCGGCTGGACGAAGACGGCCGCGTACAGGATCCTGACCGAGACCCCCATGGGCGAGATGCTGGAATCGGTCGCCATCCAGCTCCTCGACAAGGCGCTGAGCTTCACCCCAAATCGCTCGGTGAACAGCCAGCAGATCATGGCCCAGCTCAAGCACGCGGCGCATCACGGCTTCGCCGTCGGCGTGCACTTCCGGTCCTTCAACGGCCCGGACAGGAAGAGAGATATCGCGCTGGTCACGCTCGTCGTCCGCGGTGCCACGGCCAAGGAGGCACGCGCGACCTGGGCACCCTTGATCAGGTACATCAACGGAACGGACAAGCCGCAACTCGACACCCGGGAGGGGCGCACGGTCGTCGTACTTCCCCTCCACATGCCCGACGGATCCGAGGTGAAGGGCGGCGCGAAATGCTGGTGGGCGGAAGGGGACGACCTGGTGCTCTCCTTGCCCGACCCATGGGCGACAGACCAGGTCATTGCGGCCCTCGGCGGCAAGAGCCCCAACGCCCTGGACCACCCGCTCATCAGGGAACTGACAGGGCGCCGGGGAACCTTCGAACCGGTCGGGGTGTTCTTCGTCGATTTCGAGCACGTGCCCCAATCGTCCCAGCCGTATATCCAGCAACTGGCGCTCCCCCGCTCCCTGGGGATTCGGCGATTCGTGATGCGCTCCGGGTTCGACGGCGACGCCCTCATGACCGAGTTCCAGCTCGTCGCCCCGAAGCCGCGCAACACCTTGCTGGCAATCCTCGACCAGCCGACGTTCAACAGCCGGTCGCTGATCCCGATGCCCGAGGGGGTGGAGGAGTTCTACGAGGTGTCGGCGAACCCGGCCTCGCTGCTGGAGGGGATCGGCAAGCTCGGGCCGCCGGGCGCGAAGGTCACCGCCGCCGTGGACGAGCTGGCCAGCTCGGTCGAGTCCGTCGGCAAGCTCGACTTCAAGAAGGACTTCCTGGGGCACATCGGGCCGAAGATCGCGGTCTTCGTCTCGCGGGACGAATCGGCCAAGGTCGAGGTCGAGCCGTCGGGCTCCGAGACGGCGAAATCGTCGCCGCTGGGCATGATCGGTTCCACCAATCCGCAGCGGCTGACCGTCGTCGCGCAGGTCTCCGATCCGAAGAAGTTCGCCCGGACCCTCGAGGGCGTCGTCAACGCCGTGAACCATGCGCTGATCGAGCGCACCAACGAGATGGCCGAGAAGGAAGAGGCGGAGAAGAGCGAGCAGCCCGGCGGCCTGGGCGGCGGACGCCGCGGCGGCGAGGCAGGGGGGGGTAGTCGGCGCAGCACTCGCAAGCGATCGGGCTCGTCGAACCAGGCGCCGCAGTTCCGGCCCGTGCCCGGCGCCGACCTGACCCAGCCCTCGTACATGCTCCAGACGCCCAGCAGCTCTCCGCTGCGGCTGGGCCCGTCCAACTTCCACCCCGTCATCAAGCTCGACGGCGACTACCTGGTGATCGCGGGCACCCGCGACGGCGCCGACAGGGCCCTCAAGGTGCTCAAGCAGAAGGGCTGGTCGCCGCCGGAGGATCTCCGCCGGGTCACCGACCGTCTGCCCGAGGGCATGGTGCTCGTCGCGGCGATGGACCCGCGGGGCAAGCTGCCGGAGATCCTGGCCAGCCTGCCGGCGAACCTCCAGACGACGATCAACTCGGCGATCAGCACGGCGCGGGCGAAGCAGGCGGGCGGCGGCCAGGGAGGAGCCGGCGCGCCGGCGGCGCCGGGCGCGGCCGGTCCCGGCGCGATGCGACCCGACATGATGGCCGGCCGGCCTGGCGGACGGATGGGGCCGATGGCCGGCGCGATGGGA
>DAIDHB010000541.1 GCA_027452145.1 Planctomycetales bacterium | reverse complement strand
CTCTTCTCTTCTCGGTCCGATCTCTGTACTACTAACTCCGAGAATCTTCTACGCCGTGCAAGATTGTTAGTCTGGACCAGGGTCCCGATCAGCAAGCTGTCACCTAACATCCCGATCTTCAACTGACCACTGACCACTGACCACTGCGGCCGAAGGCCGCGCTGTGTCTCGGTGTCTCTGTGGTTCATTTCTCCGGGGGCTGGCCAGCGGGAGGAGGCGGAGCCGGGATGGGCCGAGGGCGAGTTCGGCGATCGAACGACCGACCAGGCCGAGACGGATGAATCGCCTCGGGAGGTCGCGCGTCGCCCGCCGGTCGAATGGTCTTTCTCGGCGTTCTCGGTGTCCTCTGTGGCTGGTTCTTTTCCGCTGGTGCGAAAAGGCCGTGGCAAAACGGGGACCGGCACCTCGAAGACGCGGAGCCAGTCCCCGTTCTGTCAGGGCGTGGAACAACCAGAGGACATGTGGCGCCCGGTGAGCCTAGACCACCTGCGCCTTCACCCCGCCGAGAGCGGCGGTCGCCCACGGCTTGATCGATTGGGGAGGATCCGGGTCGGCCGTCGGCGCGGGCCGGCGCGCCCGCGGCGAACGGGACCGGCCGAGGTAGGCATCGAGGATCCGCCCGAACTGCCCGGCATGGTGCGTCCGGCTGACGTACTCCGTCACGCCCATGCGGTACAGCGTCGTCGCCTGTTCCGTCCGATACTGATCGGCGAGCACCAGCACCGGCACCTGGCGTGCCAGTACCGACGTCGCCCAGAGGAGCCGGTTCAACTCCTCAAGGTGGCTCCCGTGGTGGGTCCAGTGGACCACGATGAGCCGAGGATGGGCCATGGGCAACAACGAGCACGCCTCCTCGATCGTCCCCGCCACGATCATCCGGCTCCCACCATCCTCGCTCCGGTGGTGTAGCTGATCGCGAAGGACCCCCAGGAAACCCTCGTCGGCCGTGATCGTGAGAATCGTCATGTCGGCCATAATGGAGACACTCCCTGTGGAGAAAGAGCGAATCCTTGCGTTCTTACAGGGACGATGACATGCTTGCCCGCACGGGAAGCCTGGACGGCGAAACGCTTACGACGGTCCGCACTCTGCGAAAAACGGCACGACCGCGATGGTCGCGCTCGCTTTCGTTGGGTTTCGACGGCGATATAACCCCTGCCACGCCTCGCTTGTGGCCAGTTGGGGAGCTTCTACGCACGAGGCATTATACAAAATCTTTCGGCCCGCGAGATCCCTTCTCGCAAGATTTCGTGAAGGTGCGCAATAAGTTGCCATGTTCCTTCAACTTAGAAAAGATAAAAAAAATTCGAAGTGCCCCTTCCCCGGGAGCGGAACCGCGGGGCCTGCCGGCGATTCCGCCCGCGGGAGCAGCCCCTTGCCCGCCGATTGGCGATCGGTCACCATGCAAATACGGGGCGTCGGACACGAAATAAAATGCTGGTATCTTACATACGTGAGATATCCGACTGCGGTTTGATTCCGGACGACCACGGCCCCGTTAAATCCGCACAGACGTTCACAGCCTGGGGAGCAAAATACCATGGTGTCGCGACTTCGTGTGTCATTGCTTCTCGCAGCGCTCGTGCTGACGGGCACGCGTGGAGGGCTGGCCCAGTCGGCCGAAGGACCGGGCCGGAGAGGGCTGGAGATTGACTTCATCGACGTGATGGGGGGCGCGGCGACCCTGGTGATCACGCCGGCCGGCGAATCGGTGCTGATCGACTCGGGCTGGCCGGGGCTGAAGGACCGGGATCCGAAGCGGATCGTGCACGTCCTGAAGGACCTGGCGGGCCGCGATCACCTCGACCACCTGGTCACGACGCACTGGCACACTGACCACTATGGCGGCGTCGACGGGCTGAACCGCCTAATCCGCATCGACCATTTCTGGGATCGCGGGTTGCCCGAGGACAACACACCCGGCCTGGATTTCCCCGACGGACCGAAGGCCAATGACCCGCTGGGCATCGCCTATCGCAAGGCCAGCCGCGGCAAGCGCAAGGCGCTCGCGGCCGGGGATGTCCTGCCGCTCCAGGGCGTCGAGGCCCTGGTCCTCGCGTCGGGCGGCCGTGTCATCGACCCGGCCCGCCGCGCCGGGACCGCACTCGCGTCGGCCGGCAACCCGCTCTGCGCCTCCGCACCGCCCGATCAGCCGGTGGATCCCTCCGACAACGCCCGCAGCCTCGCCATCCTCTTCACCCTCGGCCGCTTCCAGTTCTTCGACGCCGGCGACCTCACCTGGAACGTCGAGAAGCAGCTTGTCTGCCCGGTCGACCTGATCGGCAAGGTCGACCCGTATCAGGTGACACACCACGGGATGGACATCTCCAATCATCCGACATTAATCCAGACGATCGAGCCGGTGGTGGCGATCATGAACAACGGGCCGAGGAAGGGCGGGGCCCCGGCGACGGTCGCGCGGCTGCGGGCCGTCGGGTCGATTCAGGCGGCCTACCAGCTCCATCGCAACGCGGCGACAACGACGGCGGAGAATACCGACGAGGCGCTGATCGCCAACAAGGATAAGGCCGGCGGGGCGATCATCCGCGTGTTCGTCGAGCCCGATGGCTCGAGCTTCACCGTGCAGGTGGGCGAGGACGGGCCGAAGCGGAAGTTTGCGTCGCGCTGATCCACGGACCCGCTGATCCGGTCTGGTTTCGGGAGGGCGAGGCTCGTGCCGAACCTTCCCCATCGTTGCCGGGACTGCGGCGGGCGGGGCGGTCGCGGGCTGGCGTCGGGAGGGCGAGGCTCCTGCCGAGCCTTCCCCCGCGGCTCGGCCGGAGCCTCGCCCTCCCAACGCGATCGGAAGGCATCAGCGGCTCGGCCGGAGCCTCGCCCTCCCGACGCGATCGGAAAGCATCAGCGGGTTCGTGAATGAGGCCGCTCGCCGGGGGGATCCCGATGGACACGCCGAATGCGGACCCAGCCCTGGCGAGGAAGTTCGGCCTGGGAGACGCCATGCTGCTGATGGCGTCCCTGGCGCTGACCCTCGTCAACCTGAAAGCCTCGTACTGGTTTGTGATGGTGTTGGTGCGGGCACAGTTCGGGTGGCGAATGTTCCAGTCGCTGACACACCAGCGCCCGTGGGATTTCCCGGGATGGACCCGATCCCAGGTGATCAGCCAGTTGGCCATCGACCTGCTCTCCACCTTCCTGATCGCGCTGCTAAGCTCGGTGCTGCTCGGGCTGACGCTGATCCAGCCGCTCGTGAGACTGCGAAAGCCCCGGCCGACGCTCCGGGCGGTGGTGCGGCAGTCCGGCACTGCGGTGTGCCTGGGCGTGATTCTCGCCTCGCTCATTCTGACCGACCTGGAATGGCTCGCGGGCATCTACCTGACGTTCCGCCCGGCCTTCCCGGTGGTGAGCATTGGGCTTTTGCTCTGGCCGCTTCTGGGGATTCGCCCGTGGCGGCTTGAGGCAAGCTGGGTCGACCGGCTCGGCCGGGCGGTCGGCTGGGGCTGGATTGTCGTCATGGCCGCGGCAAGCGCGGAGACCTGGCTCCGCGAGTTATTGCCGTAGGCCCGACCGACCGGCCGCTTTCGGCTGTTCGATCACGCCCCGGCGGGCAGCGCCGCCGGGTCCGTCGGCTCGGCGTCGCCCTGTTCGGGTTGCTCGTTCGAGATGGCGACGGCGGCGACCTGCTTCCTCGGCTTCTCCTTCGGCTGGTGCTTCCACCGGCGATGGAGCCACAGGTACTGCGTCGGGTCCTGGCGGATCAGGCGTTCCAGCGCCGAGCTGAACCGCTGGGTCAGCAGCCGGACGTCGTCCGCCGTCCCGGTCAGCTCGGACGGGTCGATGATGTCCTCGCAGCGGATCTCGTAGCGGAACCCCGGGCCGATCCGACGCGCCACGCCCACGACCACCGGCGCCTTGTGCTCGATCGCCAGCAGGGCGATCGCCTTGTGCGTCGACGCCGGCCGGCCGAAGAACTCGACATAAAGCCCGCGCTGGCCGGCGTCCTGGTCGGCCAGGAACGACAGCACTCGACCCGACTGGAGCACCTCGACCATCTGGTCGAACCCGCCCGTCTTGGGGATCAGCGACTGTCCCGTCCGCTCGCGGAACGACCGCAGGTAGCGGTCGAGGTACGGGTTATCCAGCGTCCGCGCCACGGAGACCGTCGGGAACCCGAACAGGCCGAAGATGTATCCCGCCAGCTCCCAGTTGCCGTAATGGCCGGTCAGGAAGATCATCGGCCGGCCGCCCGTGATGAGCCGGTCCATCACCGGCACGTGCCCGGCCAGCTCGACGTAGTCGCGATAATTCGTCAGGTGCAGCTTCCTCGGCGTGTGGAGGATCTCCATCAGCATCCGGCAAAAGTGCCGCCAGACGTCCAGCACGATCCGCTCGCGCTCGGCCGGCGTGTACCGGTCGCCGAACGCCAGCGCGAGGTTCTCGACGGCAACCCGGCGGTGCCTCGCGTCGAGGCGAAAAAACGCCCACCCCAGGAAATCGGCCAGGGCGTAGGATTGCTCGATCGAGAGCATCTGCGCAAACGCCACGATCAGCCGGACCGCCAGATACAGCAGGTAATCCAGCCAGGGACGGCGGACCTTGTTGCGAGGCATGGCGTCACTCCATTGACGGGGGACGGGCACCAGAGACTTCCAGAGGCCCGCCGCCGCCGCCGTTCATTCCTCGAGCGGCAGCGTCACCGTCGTTCCGGTCTGGGCCGATCGGTAGATGGCGCGGATGATCTCGACGGACTTGCGGCCCTCGCGGCCGTCGACCAGCGGGGCACGGTTCTCGTCGATCGCCTGGAGGAAGTCCTGGAGCTGGTCGCGGTGGCCGGCGTGGGTGATGCCGCGGGGATCGCTGGCGCCGGCCTTGAAGTTCGACCGCCCGGCCATCGCGGCGAACACGTCGTTGTCGTGCGGGACTTTTTCCTGGAACTCCCAGAGCGTGATGTCGTCCTGCTCGACCCGCGCCGAGCCGCGGTCGCCGTGGATCTCGGTGCGCTGGAGCAGGCCCGGGAACGCGCTCGTGGCGGCCTCGATCGTGCCGAGCGCTCCGTTCTGGAACCGGAGCGCGGCGACCGCGGTGTCCTCGACCTCGATCCGCTGGTGCGCCAGGGTGGCCGTCATCGCGGTGACGGCGAGCACGTCGCCCATCAGCCAGTAGAGCAGGTCGACGTTGTGAATCGCCTGGTTCATCAGGGCGCCGCCGCCGTCGAGGTCCCAGGTCCCGCGCCAGCCGCCCGAGTCATAGTATTGCTGGGTCCGCCACCATTTGACGTGGGTGTCGCCCAGCGTGAGCCGGCCGAACCGGCCCGAGGCGATCGCCTCCTTGAGCCGGACGTTCGCGTCGGAGAACCGCGAGGGGAAGATCGTGCAGAGCCGCACCCCGGCCGACTCGCAGGCCTCGATGATGGCGTCGCATCGCGGCAGGGTGATCTCCAGCGGTTTCTCGACGACGACGTGCTTGCCCGCCCGCGCTGCGCTGACCGCGGGTTCCATGTGCGCGCCGCTCGGCGTGCAGACGCAGACGACATCGAGGCCAGGGTGCGCGAGCATCCGATCGAGGTCGTCGTAGATCGTGCAGTTTCCGCCGGCCATCCCGGCGATCTTCTCGCCGTTGGCCGGGTTGCGGCTCCAGGCGGCCACGACCCGGGCGCCGTCGATCTCGTTGATCGCCCGGGTGTGGAACTCCGCGATCATCCCGCAGCCGATGATGCCGAAGCCGTGTTCCGCCATTGTTCGCTTTCGCTGAGTGAATCCAGGAGTCGCCGAACTTGCCTGCGGAGAAGAGCTTCACGCCGAATCTGCTTGCGGAGAAGCGTTTCACGCAGAGACGCCGAGGAACGCAAAGACGCAGAGAAGAGGAGCAAGCTCCGCATCTTCGAACTGGCTTGCGGAGAAGCGTTTCACGCAGAGATGCCGAGGAACGCAGAGACGCAGAGAAGAGAGAAGAGGAGCAAGCTCCGCATCTCGGCTCCCGCTCCCGATCAGGTCGTTTTCGGGACGGACTCTCACCGAGCCCGGCGGCGTTCGATCTCCTGTTTTCTCTGCGTCTCTGCGTTCCTCTGCGTCTTTGCGTGAAACTCCCGGTTCTTCCTCCGTGAGACCCGATCAGCCCTGCCGGGCGATCTTCGCCGGGCCGTCGGGGACCTCGGGCGAGCGGTAGTCAAACCACTTCGGATCGAACTCGATGCGGCGGTTCTGCCGCATGGCGATGTTGCTGGAGAGTGCGATCACGGCGTCGGCCAGCGCGACCTCGCCCTTGCAGCGGGGCAGGTGCTGCTCGTCGGCGTAGTAGTCGCTGTGGTTGCCGTGGCGGACGCAGTAGGCGAAGTGCTCGAGCTCCTCGCGATAGCCGCGCGAGGGGTCGGCCGTCGCCAGGCCGCCGAGCGCCGTGGCCGCGGTGGGGCCGGCGGTGCTCGGGCTGGTCTCGAGCGCGGGCTTCTTGCCGGCCGTCTCGACCGAGACACTCGTCGTCCGCGAGTTCAGCGGGTTGCCCGCCTCCTTGTAGAGCAGGATCTCCTTCTCCTGGCTGACCACCATCGTCCCCTTCGAGCCCATCACCATCTCGCCGTAGCCGTCGAACGAGTTGGTGTTGATCGACGAATAGGTCACGATGACCCGGTCCTTCTCGGTGTTGCCGGGGAATTCGAAGATCGTGAAAACGTGGTCGTCGACCTCGCGGCCGTCGGTGTAGAAGTACGTCCCGCCCACGCCCGTGACGGCGATCGGGTGCTTCTTGCCCAGGAAGATCGAGCAGGCGTCGAGCTGGTGGCTGCCCAGCTCGGCCATCAGCCCGGCGCCCGTCTTGTTGTACAGCCGCCAGTTGATGAGCTGATCCAGGCTGTCATACCCGTACTTCTTGTAGTCGATCGACCTGTCCTGTTCGGGGTAGATCCGCTTCCAGCTATCGCGGTAGACGATGTTCCCCTTCTCGTCGTGGGCGATCTGGGGCAGTCCGGTCTGGGGGTCGATGATCGGGTGGCCGTCCTTGTCCCTGGCGACCATCGGCGTGGCGTTGTTGCGGTGCCACAGGGCCCGGATGTGGCGGATGTCGCCCAGGGCGCCGCTGGTGACCAGGAAGTTGGCGTTGTCGTACAGCACCGAGTAGTGCCGCTGGTGGCCGACGGCCAGCAGCCGGTTCTTCTCGCGGGCGACCTGGCACATCTTCTTGCACTCGGCGATCGAGTGCGCCATCAGCTTCTCGGTGAAGACGTGCTTGCCGTGGTTCATCGCCTCGATGGCGACCGGGGCGTGCAGCCAGAGGGGGAGCGCGATCACGACCATCTCGACGTCGGGATCGTTGTACATCTCCTCCTTGTCCTGGTACTTCTTCAGCTTCTTGACGTCGCCGGGGGAGTATTGCTTGTGATCGCCGAACTCCTTGATCGCCCGCGCCTGCTGCGACGGCCGGATGTCGCAGAAGCCGATGAAGTCGAGGTAGTCCCGGTTGTGCGACCGGATCATCGCCTGGCAACCCTCGTCGCCGGTGCCGATGATCGCCGCCTTGACCGGCTTCGCGTTCAGCTCCTTGTAGCCGAAGTAGAACGCGCCCAGGGCCGGCGTCGCGGCAGCCGCCTTGAGCCAGTCGCGCCGCGACATGCCCAATGCCCGGTCGGCGTTCTCGCGGCCCAGGACACGCTGATCGGGGGTCAGGGGCAGGTTTGTCATCGGGGGGTCCTCGTTTTCGGTTTTCGGTTTTCGGTTTTCGGTTTTCGGTTTTCGGTTTTCGGTTTTCGGTTTTCGGTTTTCGGTTTTCGGTTCTAGCTCGGTTCGCTCGATGTCGTCTCGCCATCGGCCCCACGAGCGGCCGGGGAGCCGAGATTGGGGCCTTGAGAACCCAGGTATTTACCGAAAACCGAAAACCGAAAACCGAAAACCAAAGCCTCATCCAATAGGAATCGGATCCCGGCCCGTGTCGCCCTTCGAGGGCGCCGGGGGGTGAACGTCGGAGGTCCGCGTCTGGGTGGCTACCGCCGGTGCCTGGCCGGCGGTGCCGGCGGCGCGGGCGAGCCGTCGGCGACGCCAGGCGCCGAAGACCAGGGCATCCAGGCCGATCCAGTGCCCGCTGGGCGTGGTGGCGATCACCAGGCAGGCGATCAGCTCGATCAGGTTCTTGCTGACGATGAAATAGTTCCCCTCCGTCCTGGGATTCGGCGGCACGCCGGGCCAGGGGGGGAGTGACAGGTAGATCATGGCCAGGAACGCCGCGCCGCCCAGGGCGGCCAGCGGGGTCAGGAACCCGAGGATCAGGCAGACGCCGATCGCGATCAGGCCGAAGGTCGTGGTGAAGTTGATCCAGTCGAGCTGCGTCCACGGCCGCGAGGCGTCGGCCGATTCGATGGCCTGCTCGTCGACGGTCGCAGTCGGATTGTGGGGGGGCGTGCGGCGAATCCGCGAGATCAGCGGGGCCCCGGCGGCGTCGACCTGCTCGCGGGTGGCCAGCTTCGCGATCGAGTCGCTCATCGCCTTGCCCCGCTCGTTGATCGGGCCGACCAGTGCGCGGCGGTCGGCGTCGAGGTCCCGGCGCGCGTCCCACACCCGCTCGAGCTCGAACGACATCAACGCAGGATTCGCCTCGGCCTTCTCCAGCTCATCGAGCTGGTGGAAGTACTTTTCCCGCTTCTCGGTGTTCTCGGGGTCGGCGAACCAGCCGTCGGCCCAGCGCTCGGCGTCGTCGACCTGCTTCGAGGCCGCCTTCTTCTGGTCGTCGGTGAAATGGAAGTGATCGGCGATCCGGTTGGCCTCGGCCCTCCACGACGCCTTCAGCTTGCTCAGGTCGAGCGTCTCTCGGCCGTCGGCGTCCGGCAGCATGTCGCGGAAATAGTGGCCGAACGGGCCGCTGGCGTTCCGCAGGTAGCCCTCGGCCGAGAACGGGGTCTTGCTGTGCTCGGTCGACTTGAGCTTCTCCGACCCCTCGGTCAGGAAATGCCAGCCGATCGCGATCCGCAACAGGATGATGAGCAACGCCGCGAAGAAGCCGGGATAGTATCGTCTCATGGCGCTGGAAGAGGGCTCCGGTTCGGTGGAAACGTCGACGAGTTCAAGGGGCCGGCGACCGGCGGCTCCGCCCCGACCCGAGCCGACCCGGACGATCTTATCTTAACCAAACATTCTCCGCCAAGAAATCTCGATCGCCCAGGCCGAAGGCCGAGATCCGCGGGGCTGCGTCGTCCTGGCCCCGCTCGACGAACACGGCGCCGATCTCGGGATGCCGGGCGATGTACTCGGCCGACCTTGCCGGTCCGAGCAGGTAGAACGCCGTGGACAGCGCATCGGCCATCGCCGCCGAGGGTGCCAGCACGGTCACGCTCGCCGGGCCGGGCGCCGGCTCGCCGGTGCGGGGGTCGAGGATATGGCCGTACACCCGGCCCCCCTCGGTGAACTGCTGGAACGCCGCGCCCGAGGTCCCCAGCGCGCGGTTCCGCAGGTAAAACGCACCCAGCGGCGCCTCGGGCCGGAACGGGTTATAAAGCGCGATCTCCCACCGGCCGCCGAAGTCATTGGGCGGCGAGCCGATCGCATAAAGACTCGACCGGCCGCCGTGCACCAGGCCGGCCGTGGGCCACCAGTACGACCGGATCAGCTCGACCACCCGGTCGATCGCGTAGCCCTTGCCGATGCTCCCCAGGTTGATCCGGATCCCCTCGCGGCCGAACGCGACCGCGCGGTTCTCGGGATCGAGCTTCAGGTGGTGCCAGCCGGTCCGCTCGCGGGCCGCCGCGAGGGCCTCGGGCGTCGGCACGCGCTTCGGGCCCTTCACGAAGCCCCACGCATCCGAGAGTGCGCCGGAGGTGACGTCATACGCCCCGCCGGTCGCGCGGCTGAGGTCGACGGCCGTCTGAAGCAGTCCGAACAGCCCGGCCTCGACCGCGACCGGGCCCGGGAATCCGCTCGCATTGAGCCGGCTGACCTCCGAATCGTCGCGGTAGACGGTGAGCTGGGCCTCGAGCGCGTCGATGATGTCGAGCGACCGGCAGGCCAGGTCGATCGCGCCGGGGGTGGAGGCGGGGATCCTGACCTCGAAGGATGACCCCATCGCCGGACGGTGGGCGCGGACGAGGTCCTGGCCGCCGGGAGCGATCGGCGCCGAGGCGATCCCGGGCGTACCTCGATCGGCCATCCGCCGGAGGCGCAGCAGGTCGCGGCGGTTGACGCCGGTGCGAGGAGGTTTCACGCCTGGACCCGATCGAAGGTGGAGTGGGAGGGCAGGGCAGGCCAGGTGCGGCGTCCGGGTCGCCGGGCCTTTCCCCAATAATTATAGCCGAACCGCCCGCCCCGAGAAGAGGCCAGCCGGGCGGATGTGAGCTAGGCTCCTCATGGAGGCCACCCGATCCGCCAGGAACCCCGAGCGATGATTCCGATCGAAAACCCCCCAATCGCCGAGAGCCGGCCGCCGGCCGGCCGGTTCGTGCCGGGCCCGGAGGACCTGGTCTTCGCGATCGTGCTGGCCGTGACGCTGGCCGGCGGCCGGTATGGCCTGTTCGGCGACCCGGGCACGCCGTGGCACTTCCGCCTCGGCAACGACATCCTGGCCTCGGGCTCGGTGCCTCGGTGCGATAACCTGACCTGGACGCGCGCCGGGACCCCCTGGGTCGACCAGTCCTGGGGCTTCGACGCGTTGCTGGCCGCCGTGGTGACATCGTGGGGCTGGTCGATGATTGTCGCCCTCACGGCGATTGGCCTGGCGGTTCTGTACGCGTCGATGGCGCGTGGACTGGTTCGCGACGGTGCCGCGCCGATCTCGGCGATCGCCGCGGCGCTGCTGGCGGCGGGGATCGGCTCGATCCACTTCTTGATCCGGCCGCACCTCTTCACGTATGCCTTCGTCTACCTGACCCTGCGCGCCTGCCAGCGGCAGCATGAGCGGGGCGGTACGAGGGTTTTTCTGGTCCCCCTCTACACCGCAATCCTGGCCAACCTGCATGGGGGCTTCGTCGCGTTGCCGGTGATCGTCGCAACCGCCGCGATCGGCCACGCGATCGCGGGCGGCTGGGACCGGGCCCGGGGCCGCCAGGTGCTGGCGTTCGCCCTCGCGGCCGGGCTCTCGGCGCTGGCGGCCCTGGCCAACCCTTATGGCATCGGCCTGTACCGCCATGTCGCGGGCCTGCTCTTCTCGAGCGGGCTCACCGCCATGATCGACGAGTACCAACCGGCGCCGTTCGGCAAGCCGGGGGCCGAGATCCTCGAGTGGTTTTTGCTGGCGCTCGTTGCCTTGCCGGCGGTCTCATCCCGGCGAGTCGACCGCTACCAGCTCGTGCATGTGCTGGTCTGGCTGCACCTGGCGCTGACATCGATTCGCAATGCCCCGTTCTTTGCCATGGCGGCGGCACCGGCCATCGCCTCGCTGATCGACGGCCTGCCGCTGTCGTCGCGGCGGTCGTGGAAGCCCGACGGCCGCGCGTCGGTCTGGCCGGCCGTTGCGGCAGTCGTGTTGCTTGCCGTTGCGGCACGAGGCGTCTGGCTGGGCGGCTTTGATCCGCGCAAGTGGCCGCTGGATGCCCTGGCAACCCTCGACCGCCAGCCGCTGTCCTCGCATCTTTTCCACGAGCAGGACTGGGGCGGCCTGATCGAGGCCCGGACGAGTCCGCTGCGTCGCACGTATCTCGACGACCGCTTCGAGCTGTTCGGCAAGAAGATGATCGTCGAGTACGTCGAGGTGCTCACCGGCGGCCCGACGTGGGACGAGGTCCGCGCCCGCGACCGGATCGACCTGGTCTGGCTCCGCCCCGACCGCGGGCTGGCGAAGCGGCTGAAAAAGGATCCCGGGTGGACGGTGCTGTTTGAGGATCGGGTGTCGGTCCTGCTCGCTCGAACTTCGGAAGGTTTCAGGATACACAGGGACTCGGCAGCAGGAGACCTGGCGAACTGGGCCGCTTGGGCCGCTCCGCCGGCCGGGGTTTGGCCTTGAGCCGTTCCTCGGCGGCTTTGATCAACTCGTCCGGAAGCTTGATCTCCCATTCGGCTATCTGACCGGCTCGGACCTCGAATTGACCGACGGCTCGCCACCACGCCGGGCTCACGGGCGTTCCATGTGCGGTCACAATGCTTAAGGAGTCTTCATCGATCGGCCCCACGACGACCCTTTGAAACATCTCGCCCTCCGGAGCCGCACTCGCCAGGAAGAGCACTTCATGGAGTCCACTCGGCGAGGGTCCATTAGAAGGGGTCGGACGGATCAACACCAGCCGTTCCAGTGCGTAGAATCCCTCATCGACCTCAAGCGGCCCAGTCGCCTTGATCGACGATGGGGAATGAAGATGCCAGTGAACGCGGCCTGCTTGCAAGAAATCATCGCCGTTCGGAGCCAATTCTTGATAGTCGGACTCCGCATGCAGCTCGAACGGATGTCTCAGCTCGACGGGATCACCGCCGGTCGCGCACAGAATCGACAGCGACCGATCAGTCTTCCAGTTCAGCGGAGGCTGAATCATTGCATTGTTATGGCGGAAGAGGGCGATCACCTTGATGCCCTTGCCGGCGAGCTTCGCTGGCTCGTGGATATGGATGCGAATCGAACCGCGGCCTGGAGGAGACCTCGGGCAAACAATCGATCGGGCGACCGGAGTGCCGGGCATCACGTTCAGGCTTCCCGCGGCCGACCATGGACCGGCGCTGATCTCGTATTCCCAGTCACCCGGCTGGAGCACGCCGAAATCGACGCTGCCCGCCGCATCCGACGAGCGGAGCATGGGCTTCTGAATCAACGATCCACCCCCGCCGCGTTCGAGTGCGACCTCGTATCCGACCGCCGGCGGGCCGTCCGGCTTCTCGATGGTCAGCTTGAAGGTGACCGGAATCCAATCCTGAGACTTCGCAGGCGCGGCCAGCTTTGCCATCGCCTGCAACTGCCGGAGCATCTCCTCGTTCGTGGTCTGCGACCGGGCCAGCAGCTCGGCGAGCCGCTGGTTGGCCTCGGCGGCCTGGGCGGCGGCGCGGGTGGACTGGTTCCACATCACGCCGACCATCGCGCAGCAGGCCCCGACCATCAGCAGGCAGGCTGCGACCAACACGCGCTGGGCCATGACCATCCCTTTCATGGCTGTGAGAAAGGGCCGACATCCGCAGCGATGAGAAGCCGGAGCGCTCCGATGCGACCGACCCGTCCGCAATCGTCGGCATCCGCATCATCCATACCGGCCGCGGCCGGCTCCCGTCAAGTTGCCCGCGCGCCTGGGCCGCGATTCGAGACTTCACCGCCGCGCCCCGATCGAGGCCCGGTCACAGACGGCCGAGGTATCAGCGTCGAGAGGCGATGGGGAAGAACTGGTCGAAACGATGTGTCGTGAACCGCTGGTGGATTGCGAGAAGGGCAGGGTCAGATGACTGCGCCCAGAAACGCGTGGAACAGATCCTCGATCCGCAGCTTGAGGAGGGCCATCGCGCCCTCAAGCTCCGAACAGGCCTCGGTATCCACCAGGTTGGCATCGCCGCAATCCGCACTCGACCAGAAGTAGCAGGGTTGACCGACGCTGAGATGGCCTCTCCACTTTTCACCCTGAGTGTCGAACGTAATGAAGTAGGTGCTGGCCGCGGCGGCACTCTCATCGAAAACGAATTCTCCCCAGAGCGAGAATCCCGAGTAAAACTCATTGACCTCGTTGACATGTTCCCAACGGGAGAACCGAGGAAAAGCGGCCTGTGCCTGGCTCACAGATCGCTGGATCTCGGGCGGGGAGAGAATCACTGTCCTTCTCCACGGGGCGCCGCGGTCGCGCTGAGGCACGCGCATCCCGAGCGGCTCGCATCACGCGTGAGGAGTCTTTCCCGGCGACCCTCACCTCGACACCCGCAGGTTCTCGAAGAGGTAGAGCCCGCTCTTGCCGGGGCAGACGAGGTCGAGGTCGCCGTCCTTATCGATGTCGATCGCGGTGAGCTGGAGCCCGGTGCCGGCGGTGCCGGCGGGGAAATCCCGGAGCGCCAGGCGCTGGGCGGGCTTGTCCGGGGCGTTCTTCGCCGGCTCGCCCTGGAAGATGACGTGGCGAGTCCACTCCTTCGCCTTCGGGTCGAAGGAGTACCAGGCAACGACCGATCCATCGGTCGCGCCCGGCTCGATCTCGTGGGCGTACACGCGCTTGCCCGTCAGCAGCTCGTCGGCCTTGCCGTCGCCGTCGAGGTCGGCCCACATCAGCGTGTGCACCGAGGCAATCGTTTTGTCGATCGTCTGACGGGGTCCCCAGGTGCGCTCGCCGCCGGTCCCCTTGCCCTGCTTGATCCAGAACAGCCCGTAATCGTGGCCCATGCCGTACACGACATCCGCCAGGCCGTCGCCGTCGACGTCCTTCGCCAGGATCTGGATGCCGGTGGCGCCGAGGTTCCACTCGGGATGCCAGGCCCACTCGCCGCCCGACGGATTGGCGGGCGCCTCGAACCACCCTTTGGGCGTGAGGAGGTCGACGCGGCCGTCGCCGTTGACATCGCCCGAGCCGACCCCGTGGCCGGCGGCTTCGTGGCCGAAATCATGCTTCTTCAGCTCGTGCCCGGCGCCTCCGGATTTTGGCAGTACCTCGTACCAGGCGATCGTGTTGACCGAGTTGGGCAGGATGTCGGGCACGCCGTCGCCGGTGAGATCCACGGCCCAGGCCGCCTCGATGTTGCCCGGGTGGTCGACCACGTGATACGGCCACTCGGCGCCGGGCTTGCCGGGGTTCTCGACCCAGCCGACTTCCTTGCCGAAGTACGAGCAGGTGACGAAGTCGGTCTTGCCGTCGCCGTTGACATCGAGCGGCAGCGTGGCGAAGTCGTTGTAATACGTCCCCTGGCGCTTCACGTCGCGGATGTGGTACGGCTTCCACGAAGGGGCCTGATACCAGGTGTCGCCCGAGACAATGTCGAGCTGGCCGTCGTTGTCGACGTCGAACACGCCCGCCGCCTCGAACTCGCTCTTGCCGTTGATCGTGTGCTGCTTCCACTTCGGCTCATCGGCGAAGGTGGACGATACCAGGGCGGCCACGGCCATTGCGCAGGCCGCCAGGTTGGCTATCGAGCGGGTCATGGGAGAGTCTCCGGTGGGACGCAAGCGTCGCCGTTTCAGGGGCCGTTCCAAAGGGGTTCGAAGGGGAGGGCGAGCCTCCCGGCGAGCCGGCATTTCAGGCTCGGCAGGAGCCTCGCCCTCCCAGTTCGGGGACACATCGTTTAGACGGCCGGCAGCGCCCAGGGCTTGCGGTATTCCTTGGTGAGGTACTGGTTGGCCGACTCGTGATTCGTGACCCGCTCGGCGACCGGGTCCCACTTCAGCTTCTCGCCGGTCCAGAGCGAGATGTTCCCCAGATGGCCGACACTCGTGAGCCGGTGGCCGTAGCCGAAGTGGCACGAGCACTGGGCCCGCGATTTGATCGCGTCGAGCCACTCGCCGTGATGGGTGGTCGAGCGCGGCGGGGCCTTGGGCGGCTCGTCGATCTTGTGGCCCTTTTTCTCGGGGATGATGCGGTAATGCCCGTAGTCGGCGACGAGCGTCGCCTCGGTCCCCTGGAACATGATGCCCAGCCCCTGGTTCTCGAGACCGTGGGCATTCGCATCGGTCTGGCTCCAGGCCATGAGGAACTTCCGGTCGCCCTTCTGGTACTCGTAGGCGACCTCGAGGGTGTCGGGCACCTCGGCGTTGTCGTCGAGTGCGTACCGGCCGCCGACCGCGGAGATCGTGTGCGGGGCCTCGACGTCCATCGCCCAGTGGACGAGGTCGACGATGTGGCAGCAGAAGTCCATCAGGATGCCGCCGCCGTAGTCCCAGAAATACCGCCAGTTAAATGTAAAGCGGTTCGGGTTGAACGGCCGCTTCGGCGCGGGGCCGAGCCAGAAGTCATAGTCGCAGCCCGCCGGAGGGGCCGAATCCGCCGGCCGGCCCAGGCCGCGACGATCGGCGGCCATCCAGACGCGCGTCTTGCTGATCTGGCCGAGTACGCCCGAGCGGACGATCTCGACGACCCGCCGGTAGTTCTCGCCCGCGTGGATGAGGTTGCCCATCTGGGTGACGCGCCGGGCCTTCTCGGCGGCCGTCACCATGGCGCGGGTCTCCTGGATGCGATGGCCCAGCGGCTTCTCGCAGTACACGTCCTTGCCCGCCTGGCAGGCGAGGATCGGGATGATCGCGTGGCAGTGGTCGGGCGTGGCGATCACGACGGCGTCGATATCCTTGCGATCGAGCACGCGCCGGAAGTCGTCGAGCACCGCGGGCGACCCGCCGGCCCGCTCGCGTGCCCGGTCGCGGTGCGGCTCGTACACGTCGCAGACCGCGGCGATCTCCGCCTGGGGAAAACCCCGGAAGGTGTCGATTAGCCCCGTGCCCATCCCGCCCGTGCCGATGAAGCCGAGCGTGATCTTCTCGTTGGCCGCAACCCGGCCGGGGCCGCTCCTCCGCTCGGGCACCACGGCCGCACCGACCGAGGGCGCCTCACGCGCCGCGGCGGCGAGTGCGGAGGCAGCCAGGAATTCTCTGCGCGTCCAGTTCGTCATTGGTCATTCGTCATTGGTCATTAGTTACTGGTCATTGGCTACCGGACAGCCGGGGGCCAGCGATTTGCGCGCCCCGACTGCTCGCAGCTCGCCACTCGCCGCCCCCCGTCAATGCCCGAGCGGAATCCCGAAGTCGCCGAGCATGTTCCGCCAGATCGAGTGAATATGGTTGGCGCCGTTCTGGGTATTGTTGAACTCGATGAGGAACGTCGGGCCCTGGACGCGATAGGCGTGAGGCTGGCTGCGGTCGCCGGGTCCGGACCAGGCGAACCGGATCGACTCGAACCCGGCGCGGCGGACCTCGCCCAGCCAGGCGCGCGAGACCTCGTCGGGCATGTCCTGGGCGTAGGACTCGAACAGGACGCGGAGCATCGCGCGCTGGTCGTTGTTCAGCTCGGTGTAGGCGATTCCCTCGGCCGCGTCGGTGGGAGCCTGGGGCTTGTTGGCGGCGCGGATGTCGGCGGGCGCCTCGGGCGAGATCACAGCGGATTTCTTCTGGTTGTCGTCGAGCGCCTGGAGCAGCCGGAGCGCCCGGTCCTCGCGATCGGCGAGGGTGCGGAGGCCCATGCGCGGGCCCTGGCGGACCTCCGCCGGATTGGAGCCGAAGAACGCGGGCGTGGCCGCGGTGATCTTGCCGTCCTCGATGGTGAAGTTGAGCGAGAGGTGGTGCCCCTCGACCCGCCAGCCCCACTTGCCCCTGTCGGAGGGATTGCCGAAGATCGTCAGGTAATAGAGCTCGGGGTCGCGGGTCGGGCCGCGGCCCTGCTCCATCTCCCTGAGCACGGCCTCGAGACTCATGATCGTCGTCGCCTTGAGGTAGCCCGAGCCCGCCAGGCCCGACTCGATCAGCCCGAAGGCCAGGGCCCGCTGCTCGGACCTCATCTCCTTGATCGGCAGCCCCTTGCGCGGCCGGGGGATGAAGTGCCAGTCGAGCCGCTCGGGGGCGTCGTAGGCATACCTCGCCTTCGCCGACTGCTCCGAGCTCAGCGTCGCCAGCAGCCGTTCGGCCGCGGTGGCCATCCGGCTCCCCGTCTGGTCGACATAGGCCCCGGCCCACAGCGCCAGGCCCACCACGACCACCGAGGCCAGTACGAAGCTCAGCCTGATCCCACGCATCGTCGGACCTCCCGCCTGCCATTGTGTGAGGTTTGTTCTAAGAGTGATCAACGATGGCCGGGGCGAAGTCAAGCCCCGAGCCCTTTTTCACCGCCCGCACGCGGTCGCGAAAAGTTCTTCCGGGAGCCCGGGACCGGCGCCGTCGCGTTGTCGCTAGGGATAGGAGACGACCGGCGAAATGCGCCGCGCCGGTCGGGGTGCGCAATCGACCGGCCGGCCCGGGGAATCGTCCGCGCAGGCCGGGCCGATCCTGACGATGGGATCGGCGGATTCCGCACGTCAAAGGTCCACAAGGATGGTGAAACGCCCGCCGGCGCTCTTATAGAATGCTCCCTTCGACCCGAGGTTTCTCCCGTCTCGGGGCGCCCGCGGGACGCGCCACACCGCGTCCCGGCTCGCCTTTCGGTCCGTCAATCCGATTCCTGTCCTCCCGGAGACCCGCACCATGAGACGTCCGCTCCGATCCCTCGCCATCCTGGCCGTGGCGACCGCCGTGCCCGCGCTGGCCCTGCGCGCGCAGCAGGCCGCCGCGCCCGCGCAGCCCGCCCGGCCGGCCGACGCCCCCGCCTCGAGCTCGTCAACCGACGTGGTCGATCGCATCAAGGAAGAAGAATCCAAACACTCCCAGGTCATGGCCACCCTGAGTCATCTGACCGACGTGATCGGGCCGCGGCTCACGGGCTCGCCCGGCATGAAGCGCGCCAACGAGTGGACCCGCGGCCGCCTGGCCGCCTGGGGGCTGAAGAACGCCCGCCTCGAGGCCTGGGGGCCCTTCGGCCGGGGCTGGACCCTCAAGCGGTTCTCGGCGCAGGTCATCGAGCCGCAGTGCATCCCGCTGATCGCGTATCCCAAGGCGTGGTCGCCCGGCACCGACGGCACGCTGGTTGCCCCGGTGGTCTACTTCAACCCGAAGGATGAGGCCGACTTCGCCCGGTTCAAGGGGAAGATCAAGGGCGCGATCGTGCTGGCCGCGGCTCCTCGCGACATCCCCGCCCACTTCGAGGCGCTGGGCGCGCGGAAGACGGATTCCGAGCTGCTCGAGCTGGCCGACGCCGACGAACCCCAGCCGCGCGGCCTCGGCCGCCAGCGCGCCGGCGGGCCCCAGGCCAAGGGCCAGCCCGCGGCCAACGCCCCGCGACCGGGGCGGTTCCAGATGACCGAGGAACGCCGCCGCCAGTTCGAGCTGGCCGCGAAGAAGCTCAAGTTCCTCGCCGACGAGGGCGCTGCGATGCTCGTCGACGGCAGCCGCGCCGGCGACGGCGGCACGATTTTCGTCCAGTCCGCCTCGATCCCCGGCATCATGCCCAACTTCCTCCGCGACCAGGACCAGGCAGCCCAGCAACGCCGGGTCAACGTGTACGACAAGGACTGCCCGAAGATCCCGCCCCAGATCGTCGTCTCGCAGGAGCAGTACAATCGCCTCGTGCGGATGATCGAGCAGGGCGAGCGGCCGAAGATGGTGGTCGACCTCTCGGTGCAGTTCCACGACGAGGACCTGATGTCGTACAACACGGTGGCCGAGATCCCCGGCACCGATCCCAGGCTCAAGGACGAGGTCGTCATGCTCGGCGGCCACATGGACTCGTGGCACAGCGGCACCGGCGCGACCGACAACGCCGCTGGCGTCTCGGTCGCCATGGAGGTCATGCGAATCATCCAGGCCCTCAACCTCAAGCCCCGGCGCACGATCCGGATCGCCCTGTGGAGCGGCGAGGAAGAGGGACTGCTCGGCTCGCGCGCCTATGTCACCGAGCACTTCGGCCGCAGCCCCGCGAACATGTTCGGCGGTGGACCGGCCGGGCCGGCGAATAACGGCAGCTCGACCGACACCGCGCCGAAGCCCGATTACGAGAAGTTCCAGGCCTATTTCAACCTGGATAACGGCACCGGGAGGATCCGCGGCGTCTACCTCCAGGGGAACGAGGCCGCCCGGCCCATTTTCCGCAAGTGGCTCCAGCCGTTCCGCGACATGGGCGCCAGGACGATCACGATCTCGAACACCGGCGGCACCGACCATCAGTCGTTCGACGGCATCGGCCTGCCCGGCTTCCAGTTCATCCAGGACGAGATCGAATACGAGACGCGGACGCACCACTCGAACCAGGACGTGTTCGACCGCATCCAGGCCGACGACATGAAGCAGGCCGCCACCATCATGGCCTCGTTCGTCTACAACGCCGCCATGATGGACGAGAAGTTCCCCCGCAAGCCGGCCCAGACCGGCGGCCGCGGCCGCCGCGGGATCGCCAGCAACTGAGGGGCGAGGGATTAGGGATCAGGGGTTAGAGCGCATTGCAGATGGGTGGCACACGGAGGGGCCGGGCCGGCCAGGAGTCGGTGCCGACGGGGCTCTGAGCCCCCGTCAGGGGGCGATCGGACGTAGCCGGGGGGCGTCAGCCCCCCGGGCCGGGGTCGGACCGCC
>DAIDHB010000540.1 GCA_027452145.1 Planctomycetales bacterium | reverse complement strand
CCGGCATGGCCAACGACGACTCCCGGAGGTATCGACCGGTCAAGACGCCGACCGTCCTCCAGATGGAGGCCGCCGAGTGCGGCGCCGCCGCGCTGGGGATCATCCTCGAGTACCACGGCCGCTACATCCCGCTCGAGCGGTTGCGCGAGGAGTGTGGCGTCTCGCGCGACGGCAGCAACGCGCTGTTCATCAAGGAGGCCGCTCGGCGGCACGGGCTGGACGTCAAGCCTTTCCGCAAGTCGGCCGAGGGATTGGTCCACCGCAAGCCCCCGTTCATCGCCTTCTGGGAGTCGAATCACTTCCTCGTCGTCGAGGGCTTCGCGCACGGCCGCGTCTATCTGAACGATCCCGCGATCGGCCGGCGGACCGTCAGCTTCGACGAGTTCAAGCGCCGCTACACCGAAATTGCCTTCTCGTTCCAGCCCAACAAGGAATTCCGTCGCCAGGGCGGGCGCCGCAGCACGCTCGCTGGCCTGGCCGCCCGCCTCGCCCGGTCGCGCGTCGCGCTGGCATTCGTCGTCCTCGCCGGGCTGGCGCTGGTGATCCCGAACCTGGCCGCCGCCGCGCTCCAGCGCGTCTTCGTCGACGGCATCCTGGTCGAGGGGCACGTCGAGTGGCTACGCCCCCTGCTCTTCGCCGTCGCCGCCACCGCGATCATGCGGCTCGCCGCATCGGCCTTGCAGCAGGTCTATTTGACCCGTCTGGAGGTCCGGCTCACGCTCGCCGAGAGCCTGGGGTTCCTCCGCCATGCCCTGCACCTGCCCGTCGTCTTCTTCCAGCGCCGATTCACCGGAGACATCGTCTCGCGCGCGCTGCGAACGGCCCGCG
Organism: Planctomycetales bacterium; assembly: GCA_027452145.1. GTDB lineage: Bacteria > Planctomycetota > Planctomycetia > Isosphaerales > Isosphaeraceae > JAKAUH01. The sequence goes on along the minus strand of DAIDHB010000540.1, from coordinate 17,951 downwards.
TGGCCGGCTTGATCTCGGGCGAGCTGGCGACCACCGCCGTCAGCCTGCTCACGCTGGTCGTCTACATCGCGCTGATGCTCCCCTACGACCCGCCTCTGACGGCCATCGGCGTCGGCATCAGCGGGTTCAACCTCGTCGCCCTCCGCGCCGTCCACCGGTTCCGCGTCGACCGCAACCGCGCCATCGAGCAGATACGCGCCCGCCTGTTCGGCGGCGTCATGTGGGCGATCCAGATCATCGAGAGCATCAAGGCCACGGGCTCCGAATCCGACCTCCTCGTGCGATGGACCGGCGACCAGGCCCGGATGATCAACGCCGAGCAGGAGCTGGGCGCCTGCGACGCCCTGCTCGTCGCCCTGCCGCCGCTATTGTCGACCCTCACCACCATCCTGGTCCTGGGCCTCGGCGGGCGGCAGGTGATGATCGGGTCGCTGAGCATCGGCGCGCTCGTCGCCTTTCAGTCGCTGCTCATCGGCTTCAACCAGCCGTTCCGCGATCTCGCCCGGCTCGGCTCCGACATGCAGGAGCTCCGCGCCGATCTCGACCGGATCGACGACGTGCGCAACCGACATGTCGATCCGGTGTTCCTCGCTCCGCCGCTCGCGACGGCCGAAGCCGCGGCCGGCCGTTCGACGCCGATCGACACCACGATCGCCGCGCCGCCGCCCAGGCGACTCAGCGGGCATTTCGAGTTCCGCAACGTCACCTTCGGCTACAGCCGGACGATCGAGGAGCCCCTGATCCGCGACTTCTCGCTCGTCGCGCGGCCCGGCCAGCGCATCGCGCTCGTCGGTGGGTCGGGCAGCGGCAAGTCGACCCTCGGGCGCCTGCTCGCCGGGCTCTACCGGCCCTGGAGCGGCGAGGTCCTCTACGACGGCCGGCCGATCGACCGGATCCCTCGCGAGGTCTTCGTCAGCTCGGTGGCCCTCGTCGACGCCGAGATCTGCCTGTTCGAGGGGACAGTCCGCGACAATCTGGGCCTCTGGGACGATCTGTTGCCGATGGAGGACCTCGTGCGTTCGGCCGTCGATGCTGCCATCCACCGCGACCTGCTCCACCGCCGCGGCGGCTACGGCGCGACCGTGTCCGAGCAGGCCCGGAACTTCTCCGGCGGCCAGCGGCAGCGGCTCCAGATCGCGCGCGCCCTCGTCCGCGACCCCAGCCTCGTCATCCTCGACGAGGCGACGAGCGCCCTCGATCCCCGCACCGAGCGGATCGTCGACGACAACCTCCGCCGCCGCGGTTGCACCTGCCTGATCATCGCGCACCGGCTCACCACGATCCGGGACTGCGACGAGATCATCGTCCTGAGCGGCGGCCACGTCGTCCAGCGCGGCACCCACGACGACCTGATCGCCGACGCCGGCGGCGAATACGCCCGCCTGGTCTCGCACCAGGCCATCCCACGCCCGCCCGAACGGCCCAGTCGAGGCCGCAAGATCTCCCGCCTCCCGTCGATCGCGCCACCCTGGACGGTCTCCGACGGCGCGCCCGCGCATGAGGTCGTCGGCCTGGCCCCTTCAGCTCCCCGGGTCGCGGGCGGATCCGAATCGGCCGCCGAGCCCGACGCACCCCGCTTCCTGGTCGAGGAGCTGTTGCCCTTCGCCAGCCCGGTCGGCGCGGCGGCGAACCGGCCGCTCGCCCTGGACGACCCCGGCGCCGTCTGGCTCGTCATGTCCGGCGGCGTCGACGTCTTCTTCACCTCGATGGAGCCCGGCACCCTCGACGGCCGGCGGCGGCACCTCTGCCGCGTCGAGGAGGGCGGCTCGATCTTCGCCATCAGCGGCGTCCGCGGCCGGGCCGGCGGCGGGCTGCTCGCCGTCGGCGCCGGGCCGGCCGAGCTGATCCGGTTCTCCCGCGGCGATTTGATCCGCCTGAGCTTCGAGGAGGGCCTGGCCGAGCAGGTCGCCGTGCTCGTCGACGACTGGCTGCTCCGCGTCGGCCTGGCGCTGTATCGCGCCTCGGACGAGCACCCCTGCCACGAGCTGCCCCGCGAGGGCGTCGCCGAGTTCGGGGCCGGCGACCGCTTCGCCGTCCGCGGCGGTGTCGCGTGGGTCCGCCACCTCGCCGGCCGCTCGCGGTTCCTCGACCTCGTCCGCCTGACCGACGACGAGCTCGCCGGCCGGTTCCCGCTCACCGAGCACGTCTGGCTCCAGTCCCGAGAGGACTGCCGCGTCACGGCCTGCACGACCCGCGCGATGTTCCGCGCCTCCGACCCCTGGGCGGGCCTCGATGCCTTCCACCGCGCCACGCTCGACTTCATCGACGGCCTGCACGAGCGCGAGGCCATCGCCCGCTGGAACGACATCCGCCGCGCGTCGGACCACCAGGCGGCGGTAATCGCCTCCGTCTCCGCCCGGTTGGCCCGCGCCGCCGCCGTCGAGCCGGCCTCCGCCGCGGCGGCAAACGCGCCCGGCGAGGGCGAGCTGCTCGACGCCTGCCGCGCCGTGGGCGATGTGCTGGGCCTGAACGTCCTCGCCGCGCCGGCCGCCGGGGACCGGCCCTCCGGCACCCCCGAGGAGGAGCTGCACGCGACGGCCGCCGCCTCGGGCTTCGACCTCCGCGCGGTGAACCTCGCCGAGGGCTGGTGGCGCCGCGACGGCGGCCAGCCGCTGCTCGCCTGGCTCCTCGACGAGCACGGCGCCCGACGGCCCGTCGCCCTGCTGCCCGCGCGGCGCCGGCGCCCCTGGTCGGCGCACCGATACGACATCCGCCTCCCCGACGGCCGTCGCCGGCCGCTGGACGCCGCGACCGCCGCCCGGATCGCACCCGAGGCCCGCATCTTCTACCGCCCGCTTCCCGACGACCGCCTCGGCCTGGTCGACCTCTTGCGCTTCTGCCGCGCCCTCCCCGGCCTGGGCCGAGAATTCGCCCTGGTCCTCGCGCTGGCCTTCGTCGGCTCGATCCTCGGCCTGGCGATCCCGATCGCCGCCGGCATCATGGTCGACCGCATCATCCCCGAGGCCGACCTGCCCTTCGACGCGGGCGCCGGGCCGCCCCGCCTGGCCGTCATGTGCGGCTTCCTCATCCTGCTCGCCGCGGCCGCCGCGTGCTTCCAGGCGATGCAAAGCCTGCTCGTCCTCCGCATCGAGGGCCGCATCTCGGCGACGCTCATCCCCGCGGTCTGGGAACGCCTGTTGCGGCTGCCCACACGCTTCTTCGGCGCGTTCGCCTCGGGCGACCTGGCGATGCGCGCCATGGGCCTCAGCGAGGTCTTCAAGCGCGTCTCGGGGGCCGTCGTCACCAGCATCGTCACGGGCGTCTTCTCGCTGTTCAACCTGGCGTTGCTCTACGCCTACGGCTGGCGGCTGGCGATCGTCACGACATTCCTGCTGGCGCTCCTGCTGCTGGTCACGACCCTCCTCATCGCCGGCCGCCTGCGCCACGAGATGGCGATCGGCCGGATCGACGTCCGGCTCTCGGGGCTCCTTCTCGAGCTCTTCGGCGGGATCATCGCGCTGCGCAGCGCCGGCGCCGAGGGCCGCGCCCTGGCACGCTGGGCCGGCCCGTACGTCGACCGTCTGCGACTCCTCCTTCGTTCGAGGCGGTTCTCGAGCGCCCTGCACCAGTGGCTCGCCGTCTTCCCGATCCTGACGGCGACCGTGGTCTATACCGGCGTCGTGTTCCTCGACCCCGGCCTGATGCACGCCGGCCGGTTCCTCGCCTTCAACATGGCGTTCGCCAACCTCGTCGCCTCGGTGCTCGCCGGCTGCTACACGGCGATGTCGGTGCTCGACCTGGTGCCGCTCTGCCAGCAAATCCGCCCGATCCTCGACGAGGTTCCCGAGTTCCCCGCCGCCGTCGTCGAACCCCTGCGCCTCTCGGGTGCCCTGGCGATCAACCGCGTCACGTTCCGCTACCCCGACCAGGACCCGGGCACCCGCGTCCTCGACGACGTCAGCCTTCAGGTCCACCCCGGCGAGTTCGTCGCGATCGTCGGACCGTCGGGATCGGGCAAGTCGACGCTGATGCGTCTGCTGCTCGGCTTCGAGACCCCCGACTCGGGCGCGGTGACCTACGACGGCCGCGAGCTGGCGACGCTCGACCTGCGCGAGGTCCGGCGCCAGATCGGCGTCGTACTCCAGCACGCCGAATTGATGCCCAGCGACATCTTCAGCAACATCGTCGGCTTCGCCCCGTCGCTGGGCCTTGAAGACGCCTGGCACGCCGCCCGCCTGGCGGGGCTGGAAGAGGACATCCGCGCCATGCCGATGACGATGAACACGCTCGTCGGCGAGGGGGGCGGCAACCTGTCGAGCGGCCAGCGCCAGCGCCTCCTCATCGCCCGCGCGATCGTCCACCGACCGCGAATCCTCCTGCTGGACGAGGCGACGAGCGCGCTGGACAACGTCACCCAGAGCATCGTCAGCGACAGCCTGACGAACCAGCTCCGCGGCGTGACCCGCGTCGTCATCGCGCACCGCCTCGACGCGATCATCGAGGCCGACCGCATCTACGTCCTCCAGGACGGCCGCATCGTCCAGTCCGGCCGCTACGACCAGCTCGTCGCCGAGGCCGGCCCCTTCCGCGAGCTGGCCCGGCGGCAGATGCTGTGAGCCGCGCAGGCCCCGCCAAAACGGGGCCCGGCTCCATGGATTCGAGCGGCAGTCCTCGTCTCGCTGTCCCATCTTGAGTCTCTGCGCCGAATCGTTCCTGATATCTTCGCCCTCCGTGCTCAATCCTTCTCGACCGGCTGCGTCGTGCCCGGGCCGGGTGACTCAAGGACTCGTCCTGCCTCCCATCGGCGTCATCCGCGGAAAGCACGCCTCATGCTCATGGCATCCAGGCGAATTCCGGCGCCTCGCGGCAATCGACTCAATAATCTCGCCCGCCCCTCGAATCTCCCCTTGCATCCTTCTACAGCTTGTAGTACTCTTCCTACTACACGGTGTAGATGAGCGGTGGCGGGATTCGGTGGAGACCCGGAGTGGGGCGGGTTCGGGCGGCGGCGGGGGCCGGCGGGATCGGGGAGATCCGCGTCGGTCCTCGCATCAGGGAATGGGCCGTCCGGCCCGCCCCGCACCCCCTCGAATGGAGCCACCGCGCCGCGGCCGAAGAGGAGGCAACGCGACATGGCAAATCCGCCGGGGCTGAGCGATTCCGAGCGAGAGGTCCTGAAGGTTCTGTGGGACCTGGGTGCGGGCACGGTGCGCGAGATCAACGCCGAGCTGGCCCGGCGCGGCCGGCGGTGGGCCTATACCACGGTCGCCACGCTGCTCAACCGGCTGGGGTCGAAAGGCTACGTCGCGAGCGATCCCTCGGCGGTGCCGCACGTCTACCGCGCCTCCGTGTCGCGCGACGATCTGCTCGAACGCCGGCTCCGCGACGCGGCCGACGAGCTATGCGACGGCCGGGCTGCCCCGCTCGTCCTCGCGCTTGTGCAGGGCGGCCGGTTCTCGGCCGACGAGCTCGAGCGTCTCCGCCGCCTGATCGACTCGAAGCGGCGCGATGACGAGCCCGGCAAGACGAGCTGACACAGAAGAACAGCACAACATTCAAGTAAGTCGGGCATTCTTGCCTAACGCTCCGACCTCGTCGGACTGGAAAGCCCGACCGCCTTTCCTGGCGCCGCAATCCTTTCGACGGCCACGATTCGAGGACCCATCCGGGAGGCAGACCGATGCTCATCTGGTTCGCCGAGACGACGCTGGTGGCCGGGCTGCTGGCCGTCGTCGCGGCCGGCGCGGGCCGGCTGCGACGGATCGGGCCGACCGCGCGACACCTGCTCTGGCTGGCGGTGCTCGTCAAGCTGCTCAGCCCGCCGTTGATGTCCTGGCCCTGGGCGCTGCGCTGGCCCGAGTCCAGGATCGCCACACCCCCGGCGCCCGAGCCGTCCCTCGACGTGCTGCCCGAGCCCTCGATCCGGCTCGCGGCCGTTCAGCGTCCGCCCTCGCGCCCGACGACTCGCCCTGAGCCCGCCGCGGTCGCCGCGACATTCGAGGCCGAAATCACGCCCGCCTCACCGCCTCGGAAATCCAACGGGACGACAACCCCTCCCTGGCCGGCGATCGGCCGCGGAACGCTCGCGGCCTGGCTGATGCTCTCGGGCCTGCTCGCTTGCGGACAGACCTGGCGCATCGTCCGGTTCCGCCGGCGGCTCGCGCTCGGCGTGCCGGCGCCGGACGAGCTGATCGACCTGTCCATCGAGATGGCCGGGCAACTGGAGACGCGCGTCCCTGATCTGCTGGTCGTCCCCGGCCTGAGCTCGCCGATGCTCTGGTGCCTGGGCCGGCCGAGAATCCTGCTCCCCGCGGCGCTGGTCAAGACGCTCGACCTCGCCCGCTGGCGCGGAATCCTCGCCCACGAGCTGGCCCACCTCCGCCGCGGCGACCACTGGGTCAGCCGGCTCGAGCTGCTCGCCGGCTGGATCTGGTGGTGGAACCCGCTCTACTGGCTCGCCCGCTCCCGGCTCGACGCCGAGGCCGAGCTGGCCTGCGATGCCTGGGTCGTCTGGGCCTTGCCCGACCACCGCCTTGCCTACGCCGAAACCCTGTTCGCCATCGGTTCCGCAACCTCCCGCGCCGTCGCTCCGGCACCCGCGTTGGGTGCCGCCGGCCCGGGCCGCCTGCTGGAGAGGAGATTGACCATGATCCTGCGCGAAAGCGTCCCCTACCGGCTCTCGCCGGCCGTCCTTCTCGCCGCCGCCCTCCTGATCGTTTTCTCCCTGCCCTCGTGGTCGGCGCCCTCCGCGACCGACCCGACGCCGGCGCCGGCCCTAACGATCGCCGCGCCCGCCCCATCCGCCAATCCGGCCGCCACGCGGGACGACGACCCGGACGACGATGACGACGCGGACGACGACGATGACAATGACGATGATGACGACGCGGATGACGATGACGACGATGATGATGACAAGGCCGCCGTGGCCAGGCGAAGGGCCGAAGCCAGGGCGCGGGTGGAAGCCCGCGCGAAGGCCAGGGCCGAAGCCCGCGAGAAATCCCGCGAGGCGAGGGCCAGGGCCCGTGCGGCGAGCCCCGGGGGAAGGAAGGATAAGGGCGATGGAGCCGACGATATCGCCGCCAGGTTCGGCCCCGAGTTCGAAAAGAAAATGGAGCGGCTCGGCAAGGAGATCGAGGCCAAATTCGGACCCGGGTCCGACTTCGAGAAGAAGATGGAGCAGCTCGGCAAGGAGATGGAAGCGAAGTTCGGTCCCGGGTCCGACTTCGAGAAGAAGATGAAGGACCTGGGCAAGGAGATGGAGGCGAAGTTCGGCCCGGGCTCCGACTTCGAGAAGCAGATGAAGGAACTCGGTACGAAGCTCGGCCCCGGCTCGGACTTCGAGAAGCAGATGAAGGGCCTGGGCGAGAAGATGGCGGAAAAGGCCAGGGCGAGGGCCAGAGCAGGCGCCGCCGCCAGCTCCGCCAGGGAGAAACCCGCTCCCGAGCCCGAGACAGGGAGCGGGTCCACCGCAAAGGCCGACGCAAAGGTCAGGGAGGCAAAGACCGACGCAAAGGTCAGGGAGGCGAAGGCCGACGCGAAGGTCAAGGAGGCGAAGGCCCGGCGCCGCGAGGCGCGGATCGCCGCCCTTGAAGGGCGGATCCGCAAACTGGCCGAGGAGCTCAAGGCACTCGAGGCGGAGGAGGACGACGACCGCTGAGGAACGGTCCTGGCGAACCGGCGACGTGAGTCGCCGGGTGATTCCTCTTCAGGCATGACCCGGCGTCTCGCGTCGCCGGTTCGCCGGGTCGTTACCAGGGCCCGCGGCGTCCCGCCACCGCCTCTCCCGGACGCCGCGGGCCATCGCATGCGCCGGAGAGCGTACCAGCCGGCCTCGCGATCGAACCTGCTCCACCCCCCTGTCCGGCCGCCTGGCTCAGCCGGTCATCGCTGATAGGTCCCGACCAGCTCGGCCTGCCCGAGGATATGACCTTGCATTGCCTCGAGCAGACCCGCCTTGTCCAGTCCGTCGCTGACGGGCAAGGGTTCGTCCAGCGCGTAGAGGCGGATGTGGTAATGGTGCACGCCGTGGCCCCGAGGCGGCGCGGGCCCCATGTAGCCGTAGGCGCCCCAGGAATTCGTCCCCTGCATCGCGCCGGGAGGGACCGAGGGTGTCGCGTCGGGCGGAATCCCCTCATCCAGGGTCCCGAGGTCCGCCGGGACCTTGTACAGCACCCAGTGGACCCACGGCTCGGGCCGCGGTGCGTCCGGGTCATCGACGATCAGCGCCAACTCTCGCGTACCCTCCGGCAAGCCCGCAAAACTGAGCGGCGGCGAGATATCCTCTCCGTCCCCCGAATACCGGCGCGGGATCGCCTGCCCCTCCCCGAACGCGCTGCTCCGGATCGTCATGCTCATGGTTACAACTCCTCGGGGCGACTCGGTGCGCAAATTGACCCCGGGCGTCGTCATCGGCGAGCCTTCGCCAGAATGGGGCACGCCTTCAGCATGCCGAGAGATGCCGACCCGACAAGGTCGTACAGCATGGCCCGGGGTCGCCGCAGGCGCACCCCGGGACCATGCCCGCCATCAATCGTATCACTTTGCCTTCACATTTGTCTTGCCCATTATTACTTTTTCGACGAAGGTTCGAGCGCTCCGAGGAGCTGGTCGGGCACCTCGAGTTCCAGGGGCTTGGCCACCTCGGTCAGGAGCCGGCGGTGCGTGGCCTTCAGGCCCTCCAGCGCGTCGGGCCCGGCGTGGCCCTGGGCCGGCTTCTGGCCTGGGTCCGGTTTGAAGGTGGCGTTGTACAGCGTCCGCATCTTCTCGAGGTTGTCGGCAAGCTGGCCGACGTGGTCGCGAATTGTCTGCGCGATCACTGGATCGTTCCGGACCCGGCCGACCTCGGCGCGAAGCCGGGGAAAGGTCTGCCGCTCGAGGACGGCGATGGCCGCGTCGTAGAAGGTAATCGGCCGCCGCGGCCTGTTCCCGTTCCCCGGCCCGCCCTCGGCGGCCCGGCGGCGATTCGCGGCGGCCATCGAGTACAACGCCCCGGCGCCGCCCAGCTCCTTCACCGCCAGGACCACGCGATGCTGCGACTGCTGCCGGGCGATCGCCTCCTGAGGGAACGTGGCGATCTTCTCCAGCGCGAGGTTCAGGTCCTCGACCGGGATGCAGAACGCCAGCGCCTCCTGCTCGGCGCTCTTGCGCGTCACCACGCCGATGACCGCACCCCGGGAGTTGAAGACCGGGCCGCCCGAATTCCCCGGATTCACGGCGATCGTGAGCTGATAGTATCGCTGGCCCTCGAGCGTCGTCCGGGTGCTCATGAGGCCCCGACTGATGGCGTTCTCCAGGACCAGCTCGCCCCCCGCGCCGGGGTTGCCGATGACGGTGACGTCCTCGCCCTTGCGGAAGTTGTACGCCGGGGCGATCCGGAGCGTGGGGAGCGTCGACTTGACCTTCAAAAATGCCAAATCGCGGCGGGTGTCCTCGTAGATCAGCTCCGCCATGATCGGGCCCTGCTGCGCCTTCTCGGCGGACGGGAACCGCACCCGGATGTTGGCAATGAACTCGCCGTCGATCACGTGGGCGTTGGTCGCCACGATCCCCGGCCCGACCACGAACCCGGTCCCGACCGAGTTGTCGCCCGAGATCAGCGCGATGGACGCCTCGGACTCGGCGGCGATCTCGGCCGACGACAGGATCTTGCCGGTCTCGGCCGCGGCCGCTCGGGCCGCCCCGGCGCGGGTCGCCGTGGCCCGTTTGGCCGTCATGGTCCCCGATCGCTCAGCCCCGGCCGTCCGGCCCGGCCGCCCCGTCGTCGCAGCAGCCGGCTCCGGCGATGATACCGGCGCAGGCGACGACGCTTCGGCGACGGCGACCGGCCGCTCGGGAAACTTCAGCCCGGCGAGCCAGTGCATCGCGTTGAGCGCGAACTGACGATTGTCGACGCCCGGGAAGTTCATCCCCATCGGTGCGTTCGTCCGGCCCTGCACCTGCGCCCCGAGCATCCCGGCCTCGCCGAGAGCAACCACCCGGCCCCGCCCCAGCGGTAATGCCAGCCCCTGCGACCGGCCGGTCGCCGCTCCCACCCGCCCGGGCTGACCCGGCCCCGGCTGATCGGCCGCGGACGCCGCGAGTTTCAGTAGCGGCACGGACCCGGCCGGCCCCTTGAGCGACTGCCCGGCGAACGTGAGCACTCGATCGATCCGCTCGGAGCCGTCGCGGCCGGCGATGATCGGGTGGTCCCCCAGCAGGCCATTGACCCGCGTGAAGTTGATCGCCCCCGGCCGGTACGCCTCGGAGTTGGCCGGGTCGTAGGTCATGCTCATGCCCATGTCAATGCCGAGGGCCCGCGCCATCCCCTGGCACGAGGCGCCGAAGGGATGATGGTCGGCGATCAGCAGGAGCGAGCCGCCCCCCCGCACCCACGTATTCACGGCATCGCACTCGGCCTGCTGGAACGCCGGCCGCGCCGCCGCTGGGTTCCTCATCGCCGGCGCCCCCATGGCATTCGCGATCACGAGGATCGCGCAACCCTTCAGCGCGCTCGCCGAGAGCTTCTCCTTCAGGGGCCGGACCTCGAATCCGTCGTTACGCACCAGGTCGGCGAACGCCTTGTACCGTCCGTCGGCCGTGTGGAAGTTGTTGTGGGCCTCGTCGATCAGGACGAGCGGATGACGGTCGGTGAACGCGGGCCGATCGACCTTCGGGTCGAACTGGGGGTCGGCGAACTGCTGGGCCTTCGCATCCGAAGGCGCGGATGCCCACACCAGCGTCGCCAGCACCATCGAGACGGGGACGATACGCATCTTGGCGGGTCCTCCCGTTCGGAGATCGTCGATTATTCCTCGGCGGAAAAGATCAAGATAGCAAGATAGTACGCCCGCCGCCTCCGGTAAAGGGTTTGGTCAACCCTAAATCGCTTATGAAGATTCTATATTGCACTTATGTTCGTATTTACAGTTGCCAAAACATGAGGCGTGACGGCCCCTCGGTCCCGGCTCGTACGATCGCGTCGTTCTGGCTGGCCCTGCCCGACCTCTTCTGATAAAACGTACAGGCGATGCGGGATGGCACCAGCCTTCAATAGCAATCCGGGAGACGAGCCGATGGCCGACCTGAACGACGGTGAATCGGTCGAAATGAAGGGCTCGGGAGCGAAGCCCTACATCCTCAAGAACGTCGGCGGAGTCTATTCCTGTTCCTGCCCGGCGTGGCGAAACCAGTCGATCGCCATCGAGCGCCGGACGTGCAAGCACCTGCGAAAGCTACGCGGCGACGCAGCGGAGGAGGCGCGCGTGGGGGCGGACCTTCCGCCCGGCCCCGGAGCCGCCGGCGCGGAGGCCGAGGGCCAGGCGAAGACCGGGCCGCCGTTACTCCTGGCCGAGCGGTGGGATAATGCCGAGGACCTCGCCGGATGGTGGCTCAGCGAGAAGCTCGACGGCGTACGCGCCTACTGGGACGGCCGCTCGCTCATCTCGCGGCTCGGCAACCGCTTCCACGCGCCCGACTGGTTCGTCGAGGGCCTGCCCGAGACGCCCCTCGACGGCGAGCTGTGGATCGCTCGCAAGGCGTTCCAGCGCACGGTCGGGATCGTCCGCCGCCAGGACAAATCCGAGTTGTGGAAGGAGGTCCGCTACGTCGCGTTCGACGCCCCGGGCGTTGATGGTCCATTCGAGGAGCGGCTGGCCGCCGTCCGGGCCCACGTCGAGCGGGCCCGCCCGCCGTACCTGACCGCCCACGACCATGACATCTGCGACGGGCTGGACCACCTCCGCGCCGAGCTGGCCCGGGTGGAGGCCCTCGGCGGCGAGGGGCTGATGCTCCGTCAACCGCAGTCGCGCTACGAGGTCGGCCGATCCTTGACGCTGCTGAAGGTCAAGAGCTTCCGCGACGCCGAGGCGCGCGTGCTGGAACACCAACCGGGCGCCGGCCGGCACAGGGGCCGGCTCGGCGCGCTGTTCGTCGAACTGGCCGACGGCACCCGATTCTCGGTGGGGACGGGCTTCTCCGACGCAGAGCGCGAGTCGCCGCCGCCGGTCGGCGCGGTGGTCACGTTCCGCTACCAGGAGCTCTCCGAGGCCGGCGTGCCGCGGTTCCCGTCGTACGTCGGCGTCCGGGCCGATGCCGCCTGGCCGGCCGGAACATCGCCGACGCCTCAGGCTCCCGCGCAGCCCGAGGCCACGACGGCGCCGGGCACGGCCCGCCGTTTCGAGCTGGTGGAGGGCTCGTCGAGCAAGTTCTGGGAGGTCGCCCGGGATGGCTGCGCGGTGACCGTTCGGTACGGCCGGATCGGCGCCGACGGGCAGACCCGGACGAAGGAACTCCCGAGCTGGGAACAGGCCCAGGCCCACGTCGAGGGCCTGATCGCGGAGAAGGTCGGCAAGGGCTATCGCGAGCAGGGAGGCGCGTAGGTCTCCACCGCCGAGAGCCCCGAGATTATTGAGCCGGCCAGCTCGGCGAGCTCGCCTCGCGACTCCGGGAAGTTGCGAACGAAGCCCGCCGAGCAGGTCCAGCGGGTCAGACCACACGTCCAGCGGGTCAGATCAAGTTGGCGCTCTGTTCGGCAGGAAACCCGACCGGCTGCCGCTATGCGGCCTCCAACAGCGCCAACCGTTCTCGGACATCCTCCGCCTCGGCGAGCCAGCCGGCGAACCGGAGTGTCAGGTTCGGCACGCTATCCGCGACTCACCCCCAGAAACCCGGCCAGTTCGGAGTTCGGGACCGCCGTGTGACGCCGCGCCAGGTACGCCAGGGCCGCTCGCGCCCCCTGGCGACTCCCGCGACGGCCGAGCTCCGACGGCTCGATCTCGTACGTCCGGCAGACGACCTCGCGTATCCGCTCCAGGTCGACGCCTCGCACATCCCGCGCCTCGCGCCGCACCTCCCGCGGTGGGTCCAGGCGCACCAGCCCACGCAGCCGGGCGAGGAATCCCGCGCTTCCCAGCGCCCAGCCCTGGTGCGCCTCCGACCTCGGGGATGACGGCCGCTCGGCCAGCCCCGCGATTACATACCGCCGGTAGGAGCCCGCCGGGTCCAATCCGCCAGACTCGCCGCCCCACGCCGCCACCAATTCGTCGTAGGCCACCCACTCCAGCCGGCGATCGCGGCGGGCGTAGCCCGAATAGCTCGACCACGGACAATCCGCCTGGTGGTCCACCAGGCGCGCCCGGCGAGGGCGAGGGCCGTCCCCGGTCCGGCACCTCGGTCACTTCAGCAGTTCCCAGTGCGCGGGGTCGGCGGCCAGACCCGTGTGCCCCTTGTAGCGATCGTAGACCCGATGCATCTCCTGGATGGTGTCGAAGTAGCCCACGACATGCGCCGCGCGGAACGATCCGCCCGCCTTCACCGGCCGGCCGTGGATTTCCTCGATCATCACGACGATCCCGCCGGGACGCTGGCTGCACCACGCCTCGTAAACGACCGACGGCTCGAGCGTCAGGCCGGCCAGCCAGGGGCCGGCCTTGCCGGACTTCGGGTCGCGCAGGCGGTAGGCGCGGATGAATTGCTCGGGCACGCGGTTCGTGTCGCGCCGGTAGCCGAACTTCGCGTCGGGCGGGAACGGGGCGAGGAACTCGCTCGACGGGATGCGAAGTCCGTTCGCGCCGCCGAGGTAGCTGAGATACACCTGGCTGAAGGTATCGCCCTTCTCGTGCCGGATACAACCGGGCGTGTCGTTGCGGAGGAACAGCTCCGGGGAATCGTTCACGCTGTCGACCTGGTCCATCAGCAGGAAGAAGCGCTCGCCCGCGGGGAAGACGACGAGCTGCGTCCATCGCGATCCCGCCTTGCGGCCGGGGGCGGCGTACTCGAACCGGTAGGTCGTCCTCACCGCGACGAAGTCCCGGCCACGGATGACCTCGGGCCGGACGGGCTTCATGCGGTGGCAGAGCTGGGGGCCCTCGACCATCCGCTTGCGATGGCTGGTGCCGTGCGCCATCACGGCGTAGTGCCGCCGTTCCGGGTCGGTCTCGTTCTCGTACCACCGATAGCGCAGGACGCCGTCCCCGTCCGGGGCGATGACCTCGTCGGGCCAGTGGGCGTCGCTGCCCGGCTCCATGAGCCAGTCGACGACCATCAGGCCGTCGCCGGCCTCGCGGAAGCCGGTGGCCTTGTCGAGGAACGACCCCTTCTCGATGCCGGTCATCCAGTGCCTGGGGGCCTTCCTGGGGATGACGGCCTCGAGCCGGTCGGTCTCGATCTTGATGGCACGGTCTTCCTCGGTGGCGCGGGCATACCGAGCCTCGTTCGCCGGCTGGGCGCGGGCCGATTCGGCGAACGCGATCGCGATGGCCAGGCTCGTTGACAACCGGGTGATGGAGGTCCTGGAGACTCTCATGCGGTGCCTTCCAGTCAGGGTGTCGGGAGGGACGACTTTCCACTCGGCTTCGTTGGATCCGGGGGGCTCGACCGCGCCCCGCGAGGCCCGGGCGGGCCGCATGCCGAGATCAGCGGGCGATCGTCCCCGGTCGGATGCCTTGACCGAGCTCGAAGCCCGATCCCACCGCGCCCACGACGCAGGTGCGCCGGTCCAGCCCCAGCCGGTCCCGCAGGATGTGGACGGCCTCGATGCCGGTGCAATGGGCGCCCAGCAGGTGGCGCAGCCCCATGCTGCGAAGCTGGCCCGCCGTCCATTCGAGCGCCGACGCGTCGGCGTTGAACAGGTGCAGGCCGCCCACCACCGCGAAGACCGGGGCCGCTCGCACCTTCTCCCGGGCGAATTCCAGCGTGTTGACCACCCCGGCGTGGCCGCAGCCGGCGACTACCACCAGCCCCCGCTCGGTGTCGAGCACCAGCGACATGTCCTCCGGGATCGTGTCCTCCACCAGGCCCTCGGCGGTCTTCACCTGTCCCCGGCCGCTCCAGTTCCGCTCCGGGTGCTTGCGGGGAACCGGCCCGGTCAGCCAGATCCCGGGGCCGAGCTGCGTCGGCTCGCCGACCTCCACGAACCGCCCCCCGGTCGCCTCGTAGGCGGCCTTCAACGCGAGGGTCTCATTCCCCTCTCGCCCATCCTCCCTCGGCCGCGGCAGGAAGATGCCGCGGCCGACGTGGCAGCGCGATAGCGCCCCGGGGTGGTCCTTCATCAGGGCGCGACGGAGGGCCAGCAGGCCCCCGGTGTGATCGCCGTGATGGTGGCTCAGGACCACGTCGTCCACATCGGACAGGTCGACACCGAGCTCGTGGGCATTGGCCAGGACGGTCTCGGGGCGTGCCCCCGTGTCGAACAGCAGGCGACGGCCGTCGGCCTCGACGAGGGCGGCGAAGCCCCACTCACCCACGCCCCTGGTGTCGGCCAGCATCGTGGAGAGGATCGTGATGCGAACCGAGCGGACCCTCGACGTGCGATCCTGGCCGCCGGGCAGGTCGCCCCGCGCGGGCCCGCAGGCGCCCGCCAGCGCCACGGCGGCCCCGATCAGCAGCAGGAAAGGGCATCGCGGGACGCCATGGCGATCTCCGGGTTGACGCATCGACTCGCTCCTCCGGGGCAGGCTTCGGGCTCGTTCGTGTCGACCTCCGTTCGGCTCTCGCCCCATCTTGCGCGACGGAGCCCGCTCATGCCAGGGCCGGGTACCAGGCCCGGCCGCCCCCGCCGCCCCCGGCGCATGGGCCACGGTCAGGGCGCCGCAGACGCCGAGCATCAGAGGACGAATCGGCCGCGGCGCGGCCGGCGAACGCATCGGCCGCGCCGCGGCACACTCCCTTGCCGGAGGGGTCGATGTTGGATTATTGTTAAGCAGACAGGCCCTCCCGACCGAGGGAAGGATTCATCCGACCCGCCGAAACTCCCACCCGAAGCCGGAGCCCGCGATGTCCCCTGCGCGACGGTTCGCGAGTGCGGTCCTGCTCGCCGGCCTGGTGCTGACGCCGCTCGCCCCGACCCGGGCCGAGGAGCCGCCGACGTTCGAACGCGACGTCCGGCCGATCCTCAAGGCCCACTGCTTCCATTGCCACGGCGAGAATCCCCGGCCGAAGGCCAAACTCGACCTGCGCCTGGTCCGGACGATGAAGCAAGGGGGCGTCTCGGGCCCGGCGGTCGTCCTGGGCGGGCGCGAAGAGAGCCTGCTCTGGACCAGGGTCGACGAGGGTGAGATGCCCCCGACCGACAAGAAGCTCTCGCCCCGCGAGAAGCAGGTCCTCGCCGCCTGGATCGACCGCGGGGCCCCCACGGCTCGCCCGGAGCCGGCCTCGGCCGACGCCCTGACCGGGCCGACCGAGGAGGAGAAATCCTTCTGGTCGTTCCGACCGATCCGGCGCCCCGAGGTGCCTCGGGTGAAGGACCCGGGACGGGTCGTCAATCCGGTCGACGCCTTCCTGCTCGACCGGCTGGAACGCGCCGGCCTGGGCTTCTCGCCGGGGGCCGACCGGCGGACGCTGATCCGACGGCTCGCGTTCGACCTCATCGGCCTGCCGCCATCGCCCGCGGAGGTGGAGACCTTCGCGGCC
The DNA here is from genome assembly GCA_027452145.1 of Planctomycetales bacterium. GTDB lineage: Bacteria > Planctomycetota > Planctomycetia > Isosphaerales > Isosphaeraceae > JAKAUH01. The sequence goes on along the minus strand of DAIDHB010000540.1, from coordinate 1,622 downwards.
GACCCCGCGCCCGACGCCTACGAGCGGCTGGTCGACCGCCTGCTCGCCGACCCTCGTCATGGCGAGCGGTGGGCACGGCACTGGATGGACGTCGCCGGCTACGCCGACAGCGACGGATATACTGCCCGCGACGACGTCCGACCGTTCGCCTACAAGTACCGCGATTACCTCGTCCGCTCGCTCAACGCCGACCGGCCGTGGGACGTCCTGATCCGCGAGCAGCTCGCCGGCGACGAGATGGTCAGGCCGCCCTATGCGAACCTCTCGCCGGCCGATGTCGACCGCCTCGCCGCGACCGGGTTCCTCCGCACGGCCCCAGACGGCACCGCGGACGGCTCGGTCGACCCCACCACGGCGCGGAATGACGTGATCGCCGACACGGTCAAGGTCGTCTCGACGTCGATGCTCGGCCTGACGGTCGGCTGCGCCCAGTGCCACGACCACCGCTACGACCCGATCAGCCAGGAGGACTACTACCGCTTCCGCGCCCTGTTCGAGCCGGCCTACGACCCCTCGAACTGGCGGAAGCCGCCGGCCCGGCTCATCTCCCTCTGGACCGACGCCGACCGCAGGCGCGACGCCGAGGTCCGCGCGAAGGTCGCCGCGATCGCCAAGGAACAAAAGGACGCGGTCGACGCGCTGATCGACAGGGTGCTGGAGCGGGAGTACGCCGCCGCGCCCGAGGCGCTCCGCGGCCGGCTTCGGGAGGCCCGCAAGACGCCCCCGTCGAAGCGATCGGCCGACCAGAAGGCGCTCCTGAAGCTCTATCCGAGGATCGAGAAGATCAGCCCGGGGAGCGTCTACCTCTACGATGGCAAGGCGTACAACGAGATCACCAAACGGTTCGCCGCGACGACCGCCGAGGCGCAAAAAGGCCGCCCGGCCGAGGACGCCGTCGCCGCGCTGACGGAGGTCCCCGGCCGCGTCCCCGTGACCCACCTGTTCGGTCGCGGCGACCCCCGCCAGCCCAGGCAGGCCGTCGCCCCGGGCGAGCTGAGCGTCCTGGCCGCCGTGATGGGCACGCCGGAGATCCCGGCCGACGACCCCGCGATCCCCTCGACGGGCCGCCGGCTCGCCTATGCCCTGCACCTGACCGGCGGCAAGCACCCGCTGGTCGCCCGGGTGCTGGTCAACCGGGTCTGGATGCACCACTTCGGCCGGGGGCTGGTCGAGACGCCCTCGGATTTCGGCGCCCTCGGGGCCCGGCCGAGCCATCCCGAGCTGCTCGACTGGCTGGCCGACGAGTTCGTCCGCGGCGGCTGGAGCCTGAAGCGGCTGCATCGGCTGATCGTGACCTCGGCGGCCTACCGGCAATCGTCGCGCCGGACGCCCGCGCTTGACACCGCCGACCCCGACAACCGCCTGCTCGGCCGGGCCTCGGTGCGGCGGCTCGAGGCCGAGGCCCTCCGCGACGCGGCGCTCTGGGTCGGCGGCGGCCTGAACCCGGCGATGTACGGCCCGCCGGCCCCGGTGGCTCCCGACGAATCGGGCCAGGTCATCATCGGCCGGGACACCCGCGACTCCGCCGGCCGGCCGACGGGGAGTTCGGCCGACCCGGGCCCCGAGGCCCGGCGCCGGAGCCTCTACATCCAGGTCCGCCGGAGCCTGCCGCTCGGCGTCCT
>DAIDHB010000539.1 GCA_027452145.1 Planctomycetales bacterium | reverse complement strand
GGCCCCGATCTGCACCGGGTTCGCACGACCTGCTGGGCGGGTTGGAGCCTCGACGATGTCACATCCCTCGACACCATCGGCCGGCTTGAGGTGCCTTCTCGGCAGCTCACACCGGCCGTCGTTCGACTTCGGTTTCAGTCGTGAGGCAAAGGCAATGATAGCCGGGAAATCCCCGAGGTCAACACTCCACCCCGGAAAATTCTCGATTTCCTCATCGGGGCAGAGGAGCCGGGCCGATATCGGCGTCGGAACCTCTTGTCAGGACATTGATTCCGTCATCCGACCTTTGGCTTGAGTCCGCGGCCCCGGCTGTCCGATTTACTCTCCTGGCGGCCCAGGCGGCGCCGAGATCTGATCGGCTGCCTGGTCCGTGCCGGCCGTGAACCGCGGATCGCGTTCCCCCTCGCCAGCGTGCCCTCCCGGCTCCCACCTCGATTGAACACCTCGCCCACGCCCGAGCCGGGATCGCCGCGTCCCCCGAGAAGCTTCCCCGACGGAGGCGTGCTGTCATGCCAGCCACCATGCCCCAGGCGACGCAGCAGGATTGGGTCAAGACGGTGTTGTTCGACCGGGGATACCTGGCGCGGCTCCGGGGGGAGGCGATCAAGGTCTACCTGGCCATCATCGAGGCCAGCGGCGGCCTGCCGGACCGGAGCGTGACGATGAGCCTGGGCCGCCTGATGAGCCGGACCCAGTTGTCATGCCCCACGGTGATCGGCTGCCTGGCCCGCCTTGAGGAGCTGGGCCTGGTGGTCTCGACCACCCGTCAGCGCGGGAAGGTGAAGACCTATTACATCTCGGACCCGCCGGGTGCCGAGGGTGCCGACGAGGGCTGGTCGGTGGTCGGTCCCTAGACCGCGACCCTCCCGACTCCACCCGTTTCCTTCGCCTCGAGCCGGGTCCATGACATGACGACGGGCGGTCGCCTCGCCTCAACGTCTCTCTCGACAGCCGACAGACAACAGGTAGCCCCCGGGAACCATGAACTACTTCTTCAGGGTCGAGCACGACTTGCTCCGCTCCGAGGCGTTCAAGACGCTGGGGGGCTCGGCGATCAAGGTCTACCTGGTGATCGGGCTCTATTCCGATTTCGGGACCGACTGGGCGTATCCCAGCATCCGGACGATCGCCCGCCAGGCCGGGCTGAGCCGGCAGACCGTGCTGGCGGCCATCGCACAGCTCACGCAAATGGGCCTGCTGGCGACCAGCAAGGCGAAGGGGCGGTCGACGGCCTATCGGATCATCCGCCAGGCCCCGGAACGGCCCTCGCGGTCGAAGGCGGCAAACCAGGCCGAAAAGGCAAGGAGTACCGGTCCAGTTTCTTTAGAACTACCCCTTCTGGGTGTTCCAAATTCTTTAGAGGTGGCGCCCCGGAGTGGTCCAGAAACTGGAACAGTCGCGGCCCAGGGACTCGGCCCGATAGGCCCGACAGGCAGGCCCGAACGAGAACCATCACCGAGAGACGATCAGACAGCGACGGTGCCGATCCCGGGGACGCCGTTCCGCCTCACGGCCGAGGGGCGGCTCCTTGTTGCTGTTGATTTGCAGGAGCTTTTGACCAACCAGGGGATTCCCGGGCAGCTTGCCCAGCGTCTGCTGGCGCAGAAGGACCCCGAGGCAGTCGCCAAGGTTCTCCTGAACGCCTTTTATCTCCAGAGCCAGGGGAAACTTCAGAACGGCCCCGGTTACATCCGCGCCGGGATCGAGGACGGGTACGACCTCTTGCCCCAGGTCGCCACCCGGCTCGAGAGCCGCCGTCGCGAACTGGAGAGCCAGCTCTAGCAGGTCGCCGCGCGCCAGCAGCAGGCCCGCGAGGCCGACCAGCAGGCCGCCGAGCAGGCCGCCATGGCCTACATGATCGAGCAGCTCAGCCCCGAACAGCTCGATGACCTTGTCCAGCAGGCGATCGAACAACTCCCTGAACCGCTCGTCCGCCGCAACCCCACGCTGTCCAATCCCTTCATCCGCGGCAAGGTCTACGAGCTGGCGTGTTTCTCCTAGTCATTGGTCATTGGTCATTGGTTACTGGTAGCCTGCGTTCCCTTGCTTTGCGGCGAGCGGGATCAGGCGTTTGGACGGCCGCGCGGCTACGGTCCCTTCAATGACCAATGACCAATGACCAATGACCAATGACCAATGACCAGGGACAAAATGGCAGCCGCCATAATGGCAGACTTTCTGAACAATTCAAACAGCCGGACTTCCCGTGGGCACAGGGTTGAAAAGGCGAGATTCCAGGATAGGCGCGGCGGGATCGGGGCCGACTTCCTGGCTGCGGGAAGGCTTGCGGACGATCAGGAGGTCGCGGACCTGGCCGAGGAGGCGGCCCTCGACGCGGGCGCGGCGGACGTCCTGGGGCAGGTAGGCGCCGTCCATGGGGCAACTGATCCGGCGCTCGGGGAGGAACCCGGCGCGCCGGGCTGCGGCGTAGCCGAGGAAGGCGTGGTCGAGGTAGCCGAATCCGGCGGGGAGGTCCTTCTCGGACTGCGCGGCCAGCAGGAGGGCCAGGTAGCCGCCGGGTCGGAGGGTCCGGTAGGCGTCGCGGGCCAGGGCCTCGAGGAAGGCGACCCAGTCCGATAGAGGCGCGGAGGAAACCGCGTCGGGGGCGTACTGGCGGGCGAGCATGGTGTGATAGGGCGGGTCGCAGAAGACCAGGTCGCAGCCGTCGGCTTCGGGGGGGAAGCCGAGGCGGACGTCGTGCGGGCGGATCTCGGGGCGGGCGGGGTGGAGGTCGTAGGCGAGGCAGCGCCGGCCCATCGACTGGCAGACGTCGAGCGTGGTGCCGCCGCCGGCCATGGGGTCGACCACCAGGGCGCCGGGCGCGGTGAAGTAGTGGAGCGTGTGGGCGACCAGACCCGGCGGGATCGAGCCGGGGTGCGGGATGCCGAAGGCCCGGTCGTGGCGGAATGCCCAGACGTCATACGGGGTCGGGCGGAAATCCGAGCCGAACCGGTCGCGGCGGCGGAGGTCCTTGTAGGCGGCGTGGACGGTCTTGGTCCCGGCGTCGAGCTGGGCGACGGCGCTCGAGGCGCGGGCATCCCCCGATCGGGCCATCCGCCAGACCGCGCGCGCCTGGCGGTACAGGTCCTTGCCCCCCAGGCCCAGGTGCCGGGCGATCGCGGTGTCGGTCCGGCCGCGGCCTTTCGAGAGAGACGACCCACCGCGGGCCACATCGGTGGAATCGTCCTGTCCGGTCCGAGTGTCGGAATTCCGACAGTCGGCGGGATCAGACCATTCGGATTCGTCGGGCCGGCCGCGGCGGAGGTTGGCCCGACGGCGGGTGTCGGCGTCGGAGGCCCAGAGGGTCTCGAGGGCGTCGGCCTCGCGCATGAGCTGGCTGAACGTCTTGCGGCGCTGGCGGTTGTATTCGAGGATTGCGGCCTGGCGGGCGGTGCCATGGGGCAGTCGGCGGACCTGGCAGGGGACCTCGGACAGCCGGAGGGCCAGGGCGCAGGCGAGCCGCCGGTGGCCGGAGAGGACCTCCCAGGTCCCGGCGGTCGGGCCGGGGGACGCGACAACGAGCGGGACGAGGATGCCGTGCTCGCGGACGCTCGGCAGCAGGTCGTCGATCTCGGCGGTGGGGTCGCCGTAGATGGAGAGGCTCAGCGGGTGCGGCCGGAGCCGCCCGGGGGCGATGCCGAGGGTCCGGGCTTCGGCCTGCGAGTCCGTTTCCGCGGCGGGTCGAGCAGGGGCGATGGCGGGCATAACCGTGGGCGTCCTTGTCCACGCGGTCCTTCGGTCGAGTGCGGACGGGAGGCTAGCAGAGCGTCCGGGGGCTGTCCAGCACGGATTCCGCGCGGCGCTCCCGGTGCCGCTCCCGGTTCAGCAGGGCGACTGGCGCCGGGCCGGGCGGAGGGAGATCGACCGCGGATCGCGCGAATGTGCGGCGGGTCCGAAGTTTTTGGGCGGGGCGCGTGACAAGGTGCCCGCGTGCGTCGCCCATCAGGAGAGAGGAACATCCGGATCGACGAATCCGGTCGCGGTCCGGTCCGCGGGGTTGGGATGAGGAGGTCCGTCGTGTCCGCTGGGCCGTCTGGACCCGAGACGGGTTCAGTATCCCGATCCATTCGAGCGCATCATGGACGAGCGGCGAATGGATCAAGGCGACGTGACGTGACGTGATGGCGTGATGAGGCCATCGCGCCGGGTCGGATGTGATTGAACGCCGCCACGCTCGCCGGCGGCTCGTTCGCCGTGCGCGCCGAGGCTTGCGTCACGCCCTCTCTGGCCGGCCGGTGGCCGGCCTTGCTCGATCGAACTTCAACCGAGGAGAACGCACCATGGCCGCTTCCCGACGATTCCTGTCCTCGCTTCGTGATGGTCGACGGCCCCGGTCTCGAATCCGGTTCGCGCCGCGGGTCGATTCGCTCGAGACCCGGGCGCTGCTGAGCACGATCGTGGTGACGAGCAACTCCGACAGCGGGCCGGGGTCGCTGCGCCAGGCGATCGCCGACTCGGCCGGCGGCGGCACGATCACGTTCGCGGACTCGCTGCGCGGGCAGACGATCACGCTGGCGGCCTCGAGCGGGCCCCTCAGTACTGGCAAGGATCTGACGATCGACGGGCCCGGCGCCGGGCAGCTTGCGGTGAGCGGGGGTGGGGCGACGGAGGACTTCAGCGTCGCGTCGGGCGCGTCGGTGACGATCTCGGGGCTGACGATCACGGGCGGCTCGGCCGGGCAGGGGGGCGGGATTTCGAACGCCGGGAACCTGACGCTCGAACATGACGCGGTGGACGGCAATCAGGCGGGCGGGGGATCGGCCCGGGGCGGCGGTATCTACAACACGGGGACGCTCGTGGTCGACGATTCGTCGATCTCGAATGACCAGGCGGCGGGCATCGCGGCGGGCCCGAACAATTTCGCCGGCAAGGCGCAGGGCGGCGGCATCTTCACGAAGGGCGGCTCGGTGACGCTGAAGAACAGCACGATGTCGGGCGACACGGCCATCGGCGGATCGTCCCCGAGCTTCGTCGGCGGTGATGCCGACGGCGGCGCCATCATGAGCAGCTCGGCGCTGGTCATCCAGGGCGGGTCGATGGTGAATGATGCGGCGATCGGCGGTGCGGCGACCACGAGCCAGGGCGAGGGAGGGAAGGCCGAGGGGGGCGCCCTGTACGGCCGGCTCCCGGGGTCGGTGACGATCACGGGGGCGACGGTCAGCGGTGATTCGGCCGTGGGCGGGTCCGGCGGGAACGCGACCTTTGCGTTCGCGTGGGGTGGGGCGATCGCGAGCGAGGCCGAGGTCGTGACGATCTCGCAGAGCACCTTCGCGAGCGACGAGGCGATCGGCGGCAACGGCGGGAATGGTGCGTTCATCGCGGCTGGCGGGTTTTCCCAGGGGGGGGCGATCAGTAGCTCCGGCGACGACCTGACGATCGCCCGGAGCGTCTTCCGCGGCGACGCGGCGCTCGGCGGAGCGGCGGGCCTCTCGCCCTCGGTGTTCGCGAGGGGAGGGGGAGTCAATGGCGGCGCCGTGTTCCACACGACGGGCGAGTTCATCATCAATGGCGTGACGTCCAGCGTGCCGCAGAACGTCGATCTCTCGGATGACACCTTCACGGGCAACCGGGCGATTGGCGGGGAGGGCGACGGGGGCGGCGGCGGGCTGTCGACCGGCGGCGGGCTGTCGATCGGCGTGGACGGCGCCGCGGCGACGATCGTCGGGACCACGGTCGCCGACAACCTGGCCCAGGGGGGTGCCGACGGCGGCGCCTCCAGCGGCGGATTCGCCGAGGGTGGCGGCATCAACAGCGGCGGGCCAATCTCGATCGCGAATAGCTCGATCACCGGCAACACCGCGGCCGGCGGCGCCGGTGGAGCGGGCGGCCAATTCTTCAATAACGGGGGCCCGGCCGATGGTGGCGGGCTGGTCCTGGCGCAGGGGACGATCATTGACACGTCGATCGGCGGCAACCGGGCGATCGGCGGCGCGGGGGGCAGCGGCGTCGCGGGTGGCTCGGGGGGATTCGGCGGCGGTGCCAGCAGTGGCGGGGTCATGCTGCTCGGCGGGGCCGTGGCGTTCACGAGCTCGCCGATCACG
>DAIDHB010000538.1 GCA_027452145.1 Planctomycetales bacterium | reverse complement strand
CTCCTCGGTGCGTGCGGACATCAGCCGACGTGCCATCCTGGCCGGTGGCGCGGCCGCGACCCTGTCGGCCGCGTCGTACGCCCGGGTCGTCGGCGCCAACGACCGCGTGGGCCTCGGCTTCATCGGCTTTGGCCTGATCGGCAAGCGGCATGTCCTGGATTTCCGGGATCAGCCCGGGGTGAACATGGCGGCCGTCGCCGAGGTCCACCGCGGCCGTCGCGACGAGGCCGCCGCTCTCATGGGCGGGAGCCCGCGAGCCCACGACGATTTCCGGCGGCTACTCGACGACCGCGACGTCGACGCCGTCGTCGTCTCGACGCCCGACCACTGGCACGCGCTGATGACGATGATGGCCTGCTCGGCGGGCAAGGACGTGTATGTCGAGAAGCCGCTGTCGCTGTTCGTCCGCGAGGGGCGCTGGATGGCCGACGTCGCCCGCCGGCACGATCGCGTGGTCCAGGTGGGCACCCAGCAGCGGTCGGGCCCGCACTATCAGAAGGCCCGCGAGCTGATCCGCGACGGGCGTATCGGCCAGGTCGTCGCCGTGCGGATGTGGTACTATCGCAACGTCATGCCCGGTTTCGGCTCGCCGCCGGACGGCCCGCCGCCGGCCGGACTGGACTACGACCTCTGGCTCGGGCCCGCGCCGAAACGGCCGTACAACCCGAATCGGTCGATCTATCACTTCCGATGGTTCTGGGACTATTCGGGCGGGCAGATGACCAACCTGGGGCAGCATTCGCTCGACATCGTCCACTGGTTCCTCGGCGTGACGGCCCCGTCGGCCGTATCGAGCACCGGCGGGCGATTCGCGCTCAAGGACAACGGCGAGACGCCGGACGTGCAGGATGCGCTCCTGGAATACCCGGGCTTCACCGTGAGCTGGTCGGAGCGCGAGTGCAGCCGGGGCGCCGCGCCGACGCGAGGGCTCGAGTTCTGCGGCACGCTCGGCAGCCTTTCGATCACGCGCAAGGGCTTCGTCCTGACGCCAGACCCGAAGCTCGCGCCGGCCGAGGCTATCCCTCGGTTCGGCGGTCCGCATCCGGCCGGAGGCCCGGCGTCCACCGGCGACCGCGAGCTCCAGGCCAGACGGACCGACAGCGTCGAAGACCGCTCGGGCGACGAGTTCGACCAGTTCCGCCGCCACGCGCGGAACTTCCTGGAGTGCGTCCGCTCTCGTCGCGAGCCGATCTCGGACCTCGAGAGCGCCCACCGCGTCGTCACGGCCTGCCACCTGGCGAACCTCTCGCTCCGCCTTGGCCGAAAACTCCGCTGGGATGCCCGGAAGGAAGCCATCCTGGGCGACCCGGAGGCCGAGGCGATGCTCGAACGTCCCTATCGCGCGCCGTGGGACGCGGAGCGCCGGGCGATGCTGGGGAGGACCTCGTGATGCTGTCTCGACGCACGTTGCTCGCCGCTTCACCGGGCCTGCTCGCGACGGCGGTCGCTACGGAGTCGATCTCGGGTCGGCTTCCCGCAGCCGAGGGCGGCGGGACTGGCTCGTTCGGCCTGGTGATCCACTCGTTCATGGTCCGGACCGCCGCCGAGCGCCGGCGTCCTCCCGGCGACCGGTTCGCTGACCCGCTCCGGTTCCTGGAACACGCGCGGAACCTCGGGGCGCGCGGCGTCCAGGTCGGGCTGGGGATTCGCGACGAGGCCGGGGCGCGCGTCATCCGTGAGCGGGCCGAGGCGGCGTCGATGTACCTTGAGGGGATCGCCGCCCTGCCCCGCGACGAGGCCGACGTCGACCGCTTCGCGGCCGAGCTCCGAACGGCCCGGCAGGCCGGAGCGTCGGTGGTCCGCACCGTGATGCTCTCGGGCCGTCGGTACGAGACGTTCGACTCGGCCGACGCCTTCCGGCGGTTTGCCGCCTCGTCGGAGCACTCCTTGCGGCTCGCGGCCCCCGTGGCCGCCCGGGAAAAGATCCTGCTCGCCGTCGAGAATCACAAGGACTGGCGGGCCGATGAGTTGCTGGCGATCCTCGATCGGGCCGGCAACGATCACGTGGGCGTCTGCCTCGATACGGGCAACAGCGTCGCATTGCTGGAAGACCCGATGGACGTGATCGACGCCCTGGCGCCCCGATCGTTCACCACCCACTTCAAGGACATGGGCGTCGAGGAATATCGCGAGGGGTTCCTGCTGTCGGAAGTACCGCTGGGCACAGGAATCCTCGACCTGCCCCGCGCCGTGCGGACTCTGCGGAAAGCTCGGCCCGGGATTCGCTTCAATCTCGAAATGATCACCAGGGACCCGCTCCGGGTGCCTTGCCTGACCGAACGCTACTGGGCGACGTTCCCGCACCTCCCGGGCCGCCACCTGGCCAGGGCCCTGTCCAATGTGCGGGATCATCCGCCGGCCCATCCCCTGCCCCGGATCGGCGGCCTGCCGCACGATCAGCAACTCCGCGCCGAGGACGACAACGTCGCCCGCTGCCTGGCCTTCGCACGCGAGCACCTCAGACTGTAGGATGGATCGGCGACGGCGAGGTGCTCGCGGGTCCGGCGATCCGCCGTCGCTGGCATTTCGATGGAAACCCGTCATGAGCGAGCAGGACTGGAACGCCGAGGCCGCAGCGATGACCCGCCACGTCACCGAGCATTTCCCCGACATCACGCGGGGGGCCATCGCGGGACGGCAGTCTCGGGTCTCGGTCGTCTTCGGCCAGGAAGCCGGGCGCGACCCGGCCGCCGTGCAGGACGAGATCACGCGAGTCCGCGACATGCTGGACCGGGAGGGAATCCGGATCCTCGGCTTCGCCCAGGGGACCGGCGACGGCGAGACCTGGGCGATGATCGTCGAATCCGAGGAAGTCGAGCTGCTCAACGAGCTACTCGGCGATCTGGCCGATTGATCTCGGCGGCCTCGGTCCCACGATTCAGCGGGAGTTCACCCGATATCGGTAGGTCATCGCGCCGTCGGGCGGAGAAGGCCGCGCCGGCGGGGACAGCAGGACGCGAGCGGCGGCCGCTCCCACGATCGCGATGCCGCCGAGCTCGAGGATCCAGTTCCACTTCGCCCCGCCCAGCCGCGAGCCGATGAAGGCATCGACATGGTGGAACGACGCGGCGCGGACGACCACGAAGCCCAGGATGAACATCGTTCCCAGCACGGCCAACCATCGGCGTTCCAGCGTCGCCCGCGCGGCCCAGAGGAACCATCCCAATGTGCCGGCGCATGCCAGTACCACCGCGAGGATGAATCCGACCTGCAACTCGCGGCGCTCCGAGTAGAGCCCCCAGGCCCGGATCAGGTCGCGGCCGATCTGCGTGGCCAGGCTCTGAAGGTCGAGTTGCTTGTTGATCCCCAGGGCGAGCAACAGGAAGGCGAGGGCAAGCCAGAAGCCCGAGGGCCGCGAGCGAGGCCGCCTGGTGCCATCGGCCATCGGCTCCCGCAGGGCCGCCACGGCGCAGCCGGCGGACGCCAGCAGATACGCGATGACCGTCACCCAGCCCATGACGGTCGGGTCGCCGATTCCCGGCCGCCAGCGACCTTTCACGACCTCGGCCAGCAACAACGCTCCCGGCTGCATGACCCACCCACTCCCCCGTGATTACCGCGAGTCACCCGTCCGCCCGGCGACCTCGATCCGCACGAGGCGGACCACATCCGTTATGCGCCCTGCCACGCGGGGCGCCAAGGCAAATGGCAGCCGTCGTTGATTTCCGCCGGTTTCCTAGGCGTTCAGATACCACGGAACATTGAGCACGGCCACCCGGCGAAGGCCGCTGAAATGGAGATACGCCTTGATGACCGCCGCGGTCTGGTTGTGCAGCAGGTAGTGGTACCATTTGGTCGCGACGAGTTCGGGGACCACCACGATAACGTCGCGGCCCGGGTGGGCCTTCTGGATGTCGGTCACCGCTTGCAGGAGAGGCGCGTAGAGCTGCCGGAACGGCGAGAAGATGACGATCAGCCGCGGCGCGTCCACGCCGGCCTGGAGCGCCGGCTCGCGAACGCGATGGGCCCAGGTATCCTCCAGGTCGAGCACGGCCTGCTCGTCGCCGGCAATGTGCAGGACATACACATTCGGCGAGACCTTCATCGCGATCCGGAGTGCCTTGCGCGTGATCGCACTCCAGCCGCGGATCGGCAAAAGCGCAATCGGCGGCTCGAGGTGAGTCGCGTCGAGCGGCGCGTCACTCCTGACCTCTCGGGCTACGCTGAGATAATGGGCCCGGACGCCGACGAAGACGACCAGAACCGCCGGGATTAGCAGGACCGTCACCCAGGCGCCCTCGGTGAACTTCGAGACCAGCACCACGACCAGCGTCACCGCCGTGCAGATCGCGCCCAGGCCGTTGACGAACATCGACCGTCGCGAGCCGGGTCCGCCCTGGCGCCTCCAGTGCTCGACCATGCCCGCCTGCGAGAGCGTGAACGCCAGGAATGCCCCTACGGCGAACAGCGGGATTAGCTTGTCCGTGATGCCGCCGAAGACCACCAGCAGCATGCCCGACAGCCCCGCCAGCACCAGGATGCCGTGCGAGTAGACCAGCCGGCGTCCCCGGTGGGCGAAGGCATTCGGCAGGAATCCGTCCTGCGCGATCACGCGGCAGAGGCGCGGGAAGTCGGCGAAGCCGGTGTTGGCCGACAGCGCCAGCACCACCAGGACCGACGCGATCGTGATGTAATAGAACACCCCTCGGCCGACGACGGCCGCCGTGAGCTGCGACAGGACGCTCTCGTATCCGGCCTCCTCGGCCGGCGTCGCTCCGATGCCGTAGGCCGCGCAAAGGTACGCGATGCCCGCCAGCAGCACTCCCAGCAGTGCGATGATCGCCGTCAGCGTTCGTCGTGCGTAGACGACCGAAGGTTCGCGGAACGCCGACACGCCGTTGCTGACAGCCTCGACGCCCGTCATCGCCGTGCATCCGCTGGCGAACGATCGCATCAGGAGCCAGAGCGTCGCGACCTTCGGCGCTGGATCCAGCGGCGCCGGCGGGTCGATCGGCACCGGATGCCCGCCAGATGCCAGCGCCCTGCTGATCCCGATGGCAAGGACCGCGAGCAGCGAGAAGACGAACAGATACGTCGGGACCATGAACGCCGCGCCCGACTCCTTCACGCCGCGCAGATTCACGATGGTGATGAAGCCGAGCGTCAGCAGGCAGAGCCACATCGTGTAAGGCTGGAGCGCCGGCAGCGCCGAGACCAGGGCCCCGATCCCGGCGGAGACGCCGACGGCCACGACCAGCACGTAATCGAGAAGCAGCGCCGCGGCGGCCAGCAGGCCCCAGGCGGTCCCGAGGTTCTCGCGCGCCACCGTGTACGACCCGCCGCCGTGCGGATATGCGGCGATCGTCTGGCGGTAGGAGAAATACACGACGAGCAAAAGCACGACGATCAGCGACGTGATCCGCTCGATGTACGAGACCCCGCTCAGACCGAGCGGGATCAGCAGGGCCAGGGCCGCCTCGGGCCCGTACGCCGCCGAGGCCAGAGCGTCGAGCCCCAGCATCGGGATGCCGGCCAGCACCCCGACGCGCTGGTGCTCCTCCTCGAGCGTCGCCAGCCTGCGGCCGAACAGCCAGTCGGAAAACGCCATGCGCGACGCGGCTCCGAAGACATGAACCAGCGGCCTCGACGATGGCTACCTCACCGCCGCGAAGCCGCGAAGCCGGGCGACCGATTGTACCCGCAGGCGCCGGACACTACGATCGGGATCCGGTGGACTCATCGATCCAACCCGGCGGAGGCGGCGGATGGATTTCTCGATCTCCAGGGGGCTGCAGACGACCCTCGAGCGGGTGCGGGAGGTGGTTGATCTCCAGATCATTCCGCTCGAGCCGGCGCTCTTGAGCCGGCCGTTCTCGGAGCTGCGGCCAGCCCTGGCCGCGGTACGCGACGAGGTCAGGGCGAGCGGCTTCTGGGCTCCGCAACTGCCCGAAACGCTCGGCGGGATGGGGCTCTCGCTGCTTGAGTTCGCCCACGTGGCCGAGGAGCTGGGCCGCAGCCCGCTGGGAAACTACGCCTTCAACTGCCAGGCGCCTGACGCCGGCAACATGGAGCTGCTCCGCGAGTTCGGCACCGACGAGCAGAGGCGGCTCTACCTCGAGCCCCTGGCCGCGGGCGAGTGCCGAAGCTGCTTCGCGATGACCGAGCCCGACCACGCCGGCTCGAACCCGGTCTGGATGGGGACGCGAGCCGTCCGCGATGGCGACGATTACGTCATCGACGGGCGCAAGTGGTTCGCGTCGGCGGCCGACGGGGCGAGCTTCGCGATCGTCATGGCGGTGACCGACCCCGCGGCCGAGCCGCACCGCCGCGCTAGCCTATTCATCGTACCGGCCGGGACGCCCGGGTTCCGACGGGTGCGGAACATCCCCTGCATGGGACACGCCGGCGACGACTGGGCCAGCCACGCCGAACTCGCCTTCGAGCGATGCCGCGTCCCTCGCGAGAGTCGGCTGGGCGAGGAGGGCGCCGGGTTCGACATGGCGCAGGCGCGGCTCGGGCCGGGGCGGATCCACCACGCGATGCGATGGATCGGGGTCTGCCGGCGGGCGTTCGAGATGCTCTGCGACCGGGCGGCCACGCGGGAACTCGCGCCCGGCGACCCGCTCGGCACGCGGCAGGCCGTGCAGGAATGGATCGCCGAGAGCCTCGCCGCGATCGAGGCCGCCCGGCTGCTGGTCCTGCACGCCGCCTGGACGATCGACGCCAGCGGCCCGTCGGCGGCCCGCGACGCGATCTCGCTGGTGAAATTCCACGTCGCCGGCGTGATGCAGCAGGTGATCGACCGCGCCGTCCAGGCGCACGGGGCGCTCGGGATCAGCGACGACACCGTGCTCTCGTGGTTCTATCGCCAGGAGCGCGCGGCCCGGATCTACGACGGGCCCGATGAGGTCCACAAGGCCGTCGTCGCCCGCCGCATCCTGGCCGGCCGGAAGCCATCCGGCGGGGAGGTGCCGCGATGACCGGCTTTTCGTGCGACGAGGCGGGCCCGGTGCGGCCGGGCGAGGAACTCGACCTGCCGAGGCTGGGCGCCTACCTGGCGGATCGGCTCGGCTCCGACGCCGATTCGCTGGTGGTCGAGCAGTTCCCTCACGGGCATTCGAACCTCACCTATCTCATCAGGCTCGGCGAGCGCGAGCTGGTCCTGCGCCGGCCGCCGTTCGACAACCGGGTGAAGTCGGCACACGACATGGGACGCGAGTACCGCATCCTCGAACGGCTGTGCCTTGTTTATAAGCCGGCACCTCGCCCGGTCCTCTTCTGCGACGACGAGTCGATCCTCGGGGCCCCGTTCTTCCTGATGGAGAGGCAACGCGGGATCATCCTCCGCAGGCCGCCGTCGGGCGAGCAGGTGATGGCTCCCGCCACCGTGCGCCGGCTCTGCGAGTCCCTGGCCGAGAATCTGGCAAGCCTTCACGCGGTGGATTACCGCGCGGCGGGGCTCGACGACCTGGGACGGCCCGACGGCTATGTCGAACGCCAGGTCTCCGGGTGGTCGCGGCGTTATGCCGATGCCCGGACCTGCGAGGTCCCTGGCCTCGAGCGCGCCGCCCTGTGGCTCGGCTCAAACCGGCCCGCCGAATCGACGGCGGCGCTGGTGCACAACGACTACAAGTTTGACAACCTCGTGTTCGACCCGTGTGACCCCGCTCGCGTCATCGCCGTGCTCGACTGGGAGATGGCGACGATCGGCGACCCCCTCATGGACCTGGGCACGACGCTGGGATACTGGATCGAGGCCGAGGACCCCGAGCCGCTTCGGCGATTCCTCGCCGGCCCGACCGCCCTGCCCGGCAGTCTCACCCGCCGCGAGCTGGCCGAGCATTACGCCCGGGCCTGCGGCCGGGACCTCCCCGACCTGCGGTTCTACCGCGTCTTCGGGCTGTTCAAGATCGCCGCCATCGCGCAGCAGATCTTCGCCCGGTTCGTCCGCGGGGCGACGGGCGATCCACGCTTCGCCGCGCTCGGGGCCGTCGTCGACGCACTCGGCGCCGCGGCCTCGGCGGCCATCGACGCGTCGTGATCGCCCCGAAGGACGCTCCCGCGCTGGGATCAACCGCCGACTGGAAGCGTCAGGAGCGGGCCGAGCGGCCGGTCGCCCGACTCCTGGAGGGCAAACAGCACCTCGAGGATGGACAGCATGGCCCGCGAGTTCACATCGTCCGGCGCGATGTAGAACCAGTATCCGCGATAGGAGACGGCCACCTCGGCGCTGGCGGGCCGGTGCTTCTGCGCGCGGACGAAGAACTGGCCGGCGGTCACGCGCGTCCAGTCGAAGGGACGGCCGTCGGGTCCGGGAGTCGTCGGCGCGACGCCGGTCCGCAGGTGCTCCTCGGGGATACAAACCCCCTTCGAGAGGAACGTCATGATCTGGAGGACCGAGCGGAGGTTCAGGTAGAGCGTGTCGTTCCCCATTGGGTTGGCATGGATATCGCCGGCCTCCTCGGTCAATTCGGACTTGAGCCGGTAATGGGTGAGCCCGGGCGTCAGCTTGAAGATCCGCGCCAATTCCTCCATCTCGGGCGAGTGCACGTACGGTTGGCGGATCCGAAGAAACAATTCTCGCTCGCGGCGACGGAGCGACAGCCGGTCATCGCCGCTCGCGCGAAAGACATATCCGGCGCGGGCGGCCTCGATGAGGTCGCGGCCGTCGATCGAGCTGCGGGCGACGGGGTCGGACAGGTCCTCGGGATCGTCGCTCGTACCGATGACCAGTTCGGTCGCCTCGCGGTCCCGCAGCGAAGAGAGGATGCGAATCCCCCGGAGGAACTCGGAATTGTCGTCGGGGACGGTGGGCGTCAGCGTGGTGGCGCGCGGGGCGTTCGGGACGTCATTGAGGTCGTTGATGGTGAGCAGCAGGAGCTGCTCGACCGTCGCCCCGGCATTGACCACGCTGAAAAGGTCAGCCGAAAGGGGGTTCAGCAGGGCCTTGGCGATCTCTCGCCCCTCGCGCGGATGATAGGTCAGCGTGGGCGTATCCCGGCCCGTGATGCCGGCGATGCCGAAGGCCGTCTGGCTTCCGGCGCGGCCGGGATCGCTCCCGCCGGCGGCCAGCTCGAACTGGCTGATGATGTTCGGCAGGTCGATGAACACCGGCGAATCGGCATAGCGAAGCCGCACAATGTTCATCAGGAGCTGTTCGTCGTTGGTGTGCCGCACGGCCTCGTTATAGCGCAGCCGGGTGTAGCGGACGGCGCCCGGCCCCAGGCAACCGCTCGCCATGACGACGAGGACCACCACAGCCGCGGCCCCAATCCGGGACCCTTTCAGGGATGGCCTTGCAACGGCCTGCATCATCCATGACGCCCTGCCGCAGCCCGCGGCCGACCTCTGCCCGGTCCATGGGAAGAACGAGACACCTCGCCTCGTCTCCTATCCGTCATCGTCGCCCGAGGCGGCAAACTTGACGGAATCCAAAAACTGAGGGCCGACGGGGTCTCCTCGCCATGAGAGTCCCCGCCGGCCCTTGGTTGTTCGAATCGTCTGCCGGAGCGAACCGTGCCCGAAATCAGTTTCCGCCCGATCCCGACGGCATGAGGCCGCCCTGGATGCCGAGGCCGCCCGGCAGCGAGGGCATCAGCTTCGTGCCCAGTCCCTGCATCAGCGTCGGCGCGCCGAGCTGGGGCGACATCGGGTTCGGCGGGGCCGACGCGCCCGGCGAGGTTCCCGCCGGCGAGCCGGGGATGGCGATGCCCAGCTTCGGCAGCGACGGAACGGGCGCCGCCGTCTGCATCGTCTGCGTCCCCTGGCGCCCGGCGGAATCCGGCGAGCCCGAGCCCGATCCCACCGAACCGATATAGGACATGATCGGCGAGGTCGGACCGCCATACCCGGGAGTCGTCCGCGACATCGCCGGGCTCGCGCCGGTCGGCCCCCCGTCCTCATCCGCCCCTGATCCGACCTTGATCGACAGCCCACCACCTTCGGCGCCGCCGATCGCTCCACCAATCGGCACGCCCGGGTTGCCCGTGAAATTCCCCGGCATGAAGGTCGAGATTCCGCGCGTGCCCGTCACGTAGAACATCGTCGGCATCGCCGTCCCGCTGACGCTCGCCGCAGTGCTCATGGTCGCCCCTCCACCACTCATCGCGGTGAGGTTGACGGCCCCGGGAAATGGCGTGACCAGGGCCAGGCCGCTGGTCGTCTGGATGATGATCCCCAGGTTGGCGATCGCCGGCGCAATCCGCTCTTCCAGAATGCAATCCAGGAGGTTCGGTTTCAGCTCCCAGGTCCGATTCATCTCGACCCTCCGACCTATCACGCTCTCAACTTTTCCTCTTGCCGGTTTCTCTGACTGACCAGTCAGTCCGCAATTGCTCTCTCTCATCTTAGTGTTTCCTTCTCCGATCGGCAAGGTTGCGCCCACCCGACTTCTCAAGTTTCGGAACAAATCGTCCGAGCGCTCAAATCGTTCCCGGACAACAACATGCCGTAACGCATGCAACAAGAGATCGAGACGCGGTCCTCCAGTAAGGCAAGTGCATGCATCGACAAAGCAGGTGGCCCTTGTTCCAGATTCGCCGTTGTGCCAAGATTCTGGGGAAGTCGAGCACCTGGGATCTCGTAGGTGAGGATCTTGCGATGGTGGGCAAACTGATCGTCGAGGCAATAGGGACGTTCTTCCTGGTATTCACGATAGGCCAGACGGTGAAGGGTCCAAATGCCACTGACATGGCGCCGCTGGCGATCGGTGCGGCGCTGATGGTGATGGTCTATGCCGGCGGGCACTACTCCGGCGGGCACTACAACCCGGCGGTGACGCTGGGAGTCACGCTCCGGAAAAAGATGACCTGGGGCGAGGCCGCGCCGTACATGGTCGCCCAGGTGGCTGGCGCGGCGGCGGCCGCCGGTCTGGTGCTCTTCATCAAGGGGAGCACGGGGGCGTCCTGGAAGCCTCCCGAGGCCAACCAGTACCATCTCGTCGCGCAGGCCGTCGGCGACTTCCTGTTCACGTTTGCCCTGGTCTATGTCGTGCTCAACAGCGCAACGGCGAAGGGGACGGCTGGCAACTCGTTTTACGGCCTGGCGATCGGGTTCACGGTGACGGTGGGGGCCTTCGCGGTCGGGCCGGTGTCGGGCGGGGCTTTCAACCCGGCCGTGGGCGTGGGCGTGACCATCATGGGTCTGGCCGACGTGACGCGGCTCGTCATCTACCTGGTGGCCGACTTCCTCGGCGGTGCCGCGGCGGCGATTTTGTTCAACTCGCTGGACATGGGCGGCGACCGAAGGGTCGTGTGAGACCCGGGCGGCTCCGATCGAAGGGACGACGCCCCGTGATGCCGTCAGGGCCGGATCCGGAAACGCCTCATTCGCTCGACCCCGGGCCGCCGATGAGCGACCCGGGTGATCGGGGAGCCATCGATCGGGCAATGATGGGGCGAGCCCTCGAGATGGCCCGGGCGGCCTGGGCGGTTGGCGAGGTCCCCGTCGGGGCGGTCGTCGCCCGTGGGGACCGGGTGGTGGCCCAGGCGTATAACCTGCGCGAGACGCTGTGTGACCCGACCGCCCATGCCGAGCGGTTGGCCCTGACGTGGGCCGGCCGAGCGCTGGGATCGTGGCGGCTGGACGGCTGCGTGCTCTATGTGACGCTCGAGCCGTGCGCGATGTGCGCCGGGGCGATCGTCCTGAGTCGTGTCGACCGCCTGGTTTACGGCGCGACCGACCCCAAAGCCGGGGCCTGCGAGAGCCTCTATCGCCTGGCGTCCGACGCCCGGCTGAACCATCGTCCCGAGATCACCGCCGGGGTCCTGGCGGCGGAGTGCGGGGAAATCCTCACAGAATTCTTCCAGGAACGCCGACGTTTTCGTAAACTAAGTGCGGCCGGTTCGACGGACGCCGCAGGCACAGCCAGCGGTCCTCCGGGAACAGGCCAGGCGGGCGATGCCCGTGATTCGGAGGGGTGCCTGAGTGGTTGAAAGGGCCGGTCTCGAAAACCGGTGTACCGCTTCGCGGTACCGTGGGTTCGAATCCCACCTCCTCCGCTGTCCACTTCCTGTCATCTAGGGTTCCCGGGCCGTTTCGGTCCGTCGTCAAACAGCCCGAGGTCGACCGCCCCGGCCATGATCCGGTAGCCCTCGGGTCCGGGATGCAGGTGGTCGCCGCCGTCGACAGCCGACGAGAGGCGCGACGGCCTCCTGGGATCGCGGGTCGCCGCGTCGAGGTCGATCACCGCATCGAAGCGGCCCGACCGCCGGATCCAGGTGTTGATCTCATCGCGTGCGGCCTCAAGGGCCGCCGTGAAATAGAACGACCCCTGGCACGGCAGGATGGTCGCCCCGTACACCTTGATGCCCCGGGCATGGGCACGCTCGATGATCTGCTCGTAAGCGGCGATCAGGTCGCGGGCCGTCGCCGATCGGGTGCCGAGGTCGTTGATCCCCTCCAGCACGATCAGCCAGCGCGCGCCAGGCTGCGCCAGCACATCGCGATCGAGCCGGGCGAGGGCATTGGGACCCAGACCGTCGTTCAGCACCCGGTTGCCGCCAAGGCCCAGGTTCAGCACGCCGACGCGGCGGCCCTGCGCACCTTCGTTCAAGCGACGGGCGAGGTGATCCGTCCATCGGCCGTCGCCGTCGGTGGCCGAGCCCCGGCCGTCGGTGATCGAGTCGCCGAGGATTGCGACGGCGGCCACGTTCGGGTCCGTCGTCTCGATGTCGATGCCGCAGAGGTAGTACCAGTGCGGCGTGCGCGCTGCGCCGGCGAGGTCGGGAGATGTCATATGATCGCCTGACAGCAGGTACGACGTGCACCGCGCACCGGGATGGCCGGTCACCGCCTTCGTCGGATCCTGGACGCGAATCGTCACCGCGAGGTCGCCCAGCGGCGGCGTTTCGAGGTCGACCGAGTCCGAGACCATCGGGGCGCCGACAGGAATCGTCGCGGAAGGTCGGCCGGCGAAGGTGATCGGCCTGGCGGAATCGGGCCTGATGTTCGGTCCACCGGCCGACCGGGCCACGCCGGCTGCGAGGATATGCAGCGGCTTCGTTCCGTATGCGTTGGAGAACCGGAATCGCAGCCGCTTCCCGCCCAGCGAGAGGTGCACGACCTGGCGGAGCGTCGTGTCGCCGAGCCCCGGCGCGGGCGGCATGTTGGCCGGCTCGGTCAACTGTGCGCGGCCGCCCAGGTCCCCACCCAGCGGTCTTCATCTGCCCTCACGCTGGCCCCCATCAAGAAGACGAGGATCAGCCATAAGGAACGCGCTGGATGGGGACACCGGGTCGGGCACATCGTCGGCCTCCCACCTCCGCTCCGCTCGTACAGGCGACGGCGGAGACCTTGATGTATCAACAGGCGACTGCAACTCAGTTCGGAACCGGAGTTATATCAGTCCGCGCGGCCCAGGAGAATCAGGTCGGCGGCTGGGTTGAAATTCAGGCGATGATCCCCCTGTGCACGACGCCCTTGACGTCGGTCAGCCGCATGTCGCGTCCGGCGTAGCGATACGTCAGGCGCTCGTGATCGAGGCCGAGCAGGTGGAGGACCGTCGCGTGCAGATCGTGCACGTGCATCGGGTGCTCGACGGCCTCGTAGCCGGGGTCGTCCGTCCGGCCGTAAGCCAGGCCCGCCTTGACGCCGCTGCCGGCGAGCCAGAGGGTGAACCCCTTGTTGTTGTGGTCGCGGCCGTCGGAGTTCTGGCCGTGGGGCGTGCGGCCGAACTCACCGCCCCAGATGACCAGCGTCTGGTCGAGCAGGCCGTGGGCCTTCAGGTCCGCCAGCAGGCCGGCAATCGGCCGGTCGACGGCCCTCGCATTGCGGGCATGGCCGGCCTTGAGTCCGCGATGCTGATCCCAGTCGCCGTGCGTCAGCTCGACGAAGCGGACGCCCGCCTGCACGAACCGCCGGGCCAGCAGGCACTGGCGGCCAAAGTCGGCGGTCGCGGGGTTGTCCAGGCCGTAGAGCTTCCCTGTCGCGGCCGACTCGCCGGCGAGGTCCATCACCTCGGGCAGCCGGCCCTGCATGCGGAAAGCCAGCTCGTAGGACTCGATCACCCCCTCGACACCCGGCTGGACGCACTCGCGCTCCAGCAGTTCGCGGTTCATCGCCTGCACCAGGTCGAGCTGGAGTCGCTGAGCTTTCAGATCGAGCCGGGGATTGCGGATGTTGCCGACGCGGGCCTGGGCGATCGGCTGGCCCTCCGAGCCGATGCGGGACGCCTGGCAGGCCGCGGGAAGGAAGGCGCTGCCGTAGTTCTGCGCGCCGCCGTTGCGCCCGGTCGGCTTGAGCGCGATGAAACCCGGCAGGTCGTCGCACTCGGTCCCCAGGCCGTAGAGCGTCCACGCGCCGAGCGACGGCCGGATGAACTGTGAGCTGCCGGTGTGGAGCATCAGGTAGGCTTCGGGGTGCGCGGGCAGGTCGGTCTGCATGCTGCGGATGACGCAGAGCTCGTCGGCGTGCGCGGCGACCTCGGGGAACAGCTCCGAGACCCACAGCCCGCTCGCTCCGTGCTGGCGGAACCGCCACGGAGATCCCATCAGCCTGGCGCCCGGGATGCGGCCCGGTCGATCGGAAGGCTTGCCGTCGTACTCGGCGAGTTTCGGCTTGTGGTCGAAGGTGTCGACGTGCGACGGGGCCCCGCTCATGCAGAGGAAGATGACGTGCTTCGCCCGCGCGGGGAAGTGCGGGGCTCGCAGAGCCAGCGGCGACCGCTTCGCGTCCGACGCGGATGCCAGCGTCGACAATCCGGCGAAGGCCATGTAGCCGAACCCCGATGAGACGGACTTCAGCCAGTCGCGCCGCGAAAACCCGGTCGGTTGCATCGGATCGATCCTTTCTCGTGCGCCTCGACCGACGGTCAATCGAGGTACCGGAACTCGGCACCGGCCAGGAGGGCCTGGCAGAAGGCTGACCAGGCCGCGTCGGCGCCTCCCGGGTTCGCCGCGAAGTCGCGCAGGAACACGAGCGCGCGGTCGCGCTCGCCGGAGGTCGGTGGCCGGGCCAGCGCGATCCGGTACGCCCGGTCGACACGTGCGGCATCGTCTCCGTTGATAGATCGAAGTCGCCCGGCAAGCGCCTCCGCCTGGCGGATCACGAAGGGGCTGTTGAGGAAGTAGAGCGCCTGCGCCGGGCCGGTCGTCGCGGCCCGCGCGCCCGTGACGAGGCTCGGATCGGCGAAATCGAACAGGGCCATCGACTCGAGCACCTGGTCGCGCACGACGGGCAGATAGACCGAACGGTGCGTGTCCGATTCCTCGACGCCTGTGAAACGCAGGAACATCGCCAGACCCTCACCGGTGCGGGCGACCGGCGATCCGACGGCCGGCTCGATCGTCAGGCGGCCGCCGACGGCGAGCAGGGCGTCGCGCAGGGCCTCGGCCTCGAGCCGGCGCTGGCTCATCCGCCAGACCAGCGCGTTGTCGGGATCGGTCTCGTAGTTCCGCGGGTCGTACGTCGAGTCGAGGCCATAGGCGCGACTGAGCACGATCCGACGGATCAGCCGCTTGATCGACCAGCCGTCCGCCATGAAGTCGACGGCCAGGTTGTCGAGCAGCTCGGGGTGGCTCGGCGGCTGACCGGCGGCGCCGAAGTTGTCGGGCGTCGGCACGAGTCCTCGGCCGAACAGGTGCAGCCAGACGCGGTTGACGAACACCCGTGCGGTCAGCGGATTGGCCGGCGAGGCGAGCCAGTCGGCAAGCTCGCGGCGGCCGCTGCCCGACGCGATGCTCGGGGGCCTGCCGTCGCAAAGCACCCGCACGAGCCCCCTGGGCACGACCTCGCCGGGCTGGTCGAGCTCGCCGCGCACATACAGCGGGCTGTCGGCCGCCTCATCACGCTCGCGGACGCCCATCGCGAAGGCACGCGGCGTTTCGCCGGGACGATCGACGGCCAGGCGATAGCGAAGCATCGACAGGAACGACGTGGTGCGGCGCAGCCGGTCGCGATTCATCTCGCCGGGAGGGATCGCGTCGCGCTCGCGCACCAGCGCGGCGAGACGCTCCTCCATCGAGGCCCGCTGCTCGGGCCGGAGCGCGGGAACCGCAGCCGGCACGCCTGCTCCAGGCGGCAGCTCGATCAGCGGAGATGCATTGAAGTTGGGGAAGACGCCGGCCAGCGTGCCCGAGCAGGTTTGGGTGCTGCGGAAGATCCCGGCCAGGGCGTAGTAGTCACGTTGCGAGATCGGATCGACCTTGTGGTCGTGGCACCGGGCGCAGGCCACGGTGATCCCCAGGAAGGCCCGGGTCGTTGCCTCGATCTGCTCGTCGATGACGTCGAGGATGAACTGGCCGCGATTCTCGGCGTCGTGGGCCTTGCTGCCCAGCGCGAGGAAGCCGGTGGCAATGAGCTGATCGGCCCGCTCGCGGTCGTCTGTTGCGGGCATCAGGTCTCCGGCGACCTGCTCGCGGACGAACCGATCGTAAGGGACGTCGGCATTGAACGCGGCGATGGTCCAGTCACGATAGCGCCACGCGTGCGAATAGGTGAAATTGGTCTTGCCGCTGGACTCGGCAAACCGCGCGACGTCGAGCCAGTGCCGACCCCATCGCTCGCCGAACCGGGGCGAAGCGAGCAGGCGATCGACGACCCGCTCAAAGGCCCCGGGGGCGTCGTCGGCGAGGAAGGCCTCGACCTCCTCGGGCGTCGGCGGCAAGCCGATCAGGTCGAACGTCGCCCGGCGGATCAGCCGCCCGCGGCCGGCGTCGCCGACGGGGTTGAGATTTCGTGCCTCGAGCGCGGCAAGCAGAAAGCGATCGATGTCGCCGCGAGGCCAGTCCGCCCGCTTCACGGCAGGCGGCGACGACCGCCTCGGCGGCCGGAACGACCAGAACTCCCGCCCCCTGGCGAGGTCCACCGAGGGCGGCACCGCGGGAACCGGCCCAGTCCTGGGATCGGGGGCTCCCATGCGGACCCAGCTCTCCAGGTCGGCGATGACGGCGTCGGGGAGCTTGCCCTTCGGCGGCATGCGAAGGTCTTCGTCGCGGTAGCGAACCGCCTGGACGAGCAGGCTCTCGTCGGGCTTGCCCGGGACGACCGCCGGGCCCGAGCCGCCGCCGCGGAGTAGGCCCTCGCGGCTGTCCACGCGCAGTCCGCCCTTCAGCTTCTCGGCGCCGCTGGAGTGGCATTTCGAGCAGTGAATTGCCAGGACCGGCCGGACCTTCGACTCGAAGAAGTGTTCCTGCTCCGGCGTCGGCGCAATGACACTCGCGCCCGGTCCAGGTCGATTCGACTCAGGTATCTTCGCGGCCGGTGCGGCGCCGGGCCCGCGCTGGAAGGTTCTGCGGTACTCGGCCAGCGAGAGGAACCCGTCGCGGTCCGCATCGAGGCGGCGGAACATCGGTTCGATCGTATTCGCCGCGGCCCGCATCCTGGGAAACGCCCGGAGCTGGTCGCGATACTCGTCGAGCGAGAGCCGGCCATCGAGGTCGGCGTCGCCCATCATGAAAATGCGCTCGGGGTCGAAGGCCGGAAACCTCTGCGCCTTTCCTTGCGCCTTCCCCTGAGCCTGGGCATCCGCCCGGCCCGCGAGGAGCAGGATGAGCAGCACCAGCGCGACGTGGCGGCCGGGCAATCGCGTCATTCGTCGAGCTCCTCTCAGGGATTCAGGGACTGGAGATAGGCGACGAGGTCGGCCAGTTGCTCGGGAGTCAGCGACGCGGCGATCCCCTCGGGCATGATCGATGGCTCCTGACGGCGGCGCTCGTCGATCTCGGACCGTTTCAGCTCGCGCAGCGTGCCCGCGGACTCGCGGATCCGGACGACCGCGGCGCCCTCACTCACGACGAAGCCGGAGAAAACCCGGCCGTCGGCCGTGGCAAAGCTGTAAGCCTCATAACCCTGGGCGATCTTCGCGCTCGGCCGGAGGATCGATTCCACCAGTTCGGCCGGGCTGTAGCGCTTGCCGATGTCGACGAGGTGAGGTCCCCGCGGCGTCTGGCCATCGGCCACGGTATGGCAGGCGCGGCACGACTGCGCGGTAAAAAGGGCCTTGCCGCGCTCGACGTTTCCCTTCGTCCGCAAGGCCCGCGCAGCGGCGGCCTCATAGGTCATGTTGCCGATCTGATCGGCGTTCCTCGGGTCGGCCCTGGCGATCACGACGCGGAGGTCCTCCTCGGCCTTCGCAACCGTTCCCGACTCGTCCACGATCCCCGGAAGTCGGACCTGCTGCCGGGCAAGCTCGCGACGGAGGAATGGCACGGTCTCGGGGTCGCCGTCGCGCACCGCGGCCTTCAGGACCGCGGCGATCCGAGGGCTGCTCTCCCACTCGCGAGGCGCGTAGTATGGGCCGGTCGTGTCGGGCCGGATCCCCCACCAGCTCCCGTCATAATCGGCCTCGCGATGGTAGAGCCGGACCAGCGTTGCGAGGACATCCCGGCGCGTGCTGGGGTCGCGAGTCACGGCCAGCTTACGGATCAGGCCCTCGACGGCCTTCGGCTCGTGCAGGGCTCGCAGGGCTCGCAGGGCGCCGGCGCGGTGAGGTCCGTCAATCGCGTTCAGGCAGGCGTCGACGGCCCGCAGCGCGATCAGGGCCCGCAGGGCGAGATGCGGCACGGCGCGGTCCGGGTCGGCCTGGGCGTGAACCGGCCGGGCCGTCGGGACCGGCGAGCCCTCGGGCCTCGAGGTCAGCGGGATCAGCCGTGCGGCCACCGACGGATCGCCCAGCCTCCCGAGCGCGACGATTGCCTGCGCCCGGACCCGCGGCGAGGGATCATCGAGGGCCGCCAGGAACGGCTTCGTACCGACTCCAGAGAGCTGCGTGCGACGATCGGCCAGCGCCCGCAGGGCGAACTCGCGGAGACCGCCATCACCAGCAATCCTGAGCAGGAAGTCATGCGATTTCTCGCCGTCGAGCTGCTTGATCGCGAACAGCGCCGCGACCCGTGCGTGAAGAGGCCGGGCGGGATCAGACGCCAGACCGGCGAGCGCCCGCGTCGTCTCGGGGGACGGGCCGCGGCGAATGATCTCGCGCTGGCAGTGGAACGCCGAGGCGGCATTCGGCCTGCACAGGCCGTCGATCAGCTCGGCCAGCGGAGCACCGCCCAGTCGCGCGGGCGAGGACGGGCTCCAGCCTGGAGGCGTCACGCAGACGACGAAGCCGACCTGGGGACCGACGTAGACGCTCGCCTCGCCGCCGCGCCAGCTTGCCACATAGAGGCGGCCATCGCCGCCGATGTCCATGCCCGTGGGCCGCGGGATCGTGAGGAAGACCGAGGTCTTCGCGCGAAAGCTCGCCCCGACGGGCTCCAGGTCGTGCCGGTAGACCTCGCTCCGCCCCCAATCGCCGGTGAGCAGGGCCCCGCGA
Source organism: Planctomycetales bacterium (assembly GCA_027452145.1). Taxonomy (GTDB): domain Bacteria; phylum Planctomycetota; class Planctomycetia; order Isosphaerales; family Isosphaeraceae; genus JAKAUH01. Next base: position 7,427 of record DAIDHB010000538.1, on the reverse strand, counting down.
TAGGCCGCGGGCCAGCGCTCGTCCTGGAGCGCCAGCGCCCCCGTGCCGCCCCCCTGGCCGAACGCCCCGAGCGGCGTCATGATCTCGTCGGTGAAGTTCGCGAACCGGAGCGGGTAGCCGTAGTCGGCGCTCTCGATCAGGTGGCTGACGCGCTCGTCCCAGCCGGCGCCGTCGTTGGTGTTGTCGCGGGTGAAGAGGTTGAGGAACGGATCGATCGCGATGGCGAATGGGTTGCGCAGGCCGACCGCGAAAACCTCGAGCTCGGTGCCGTCGGGCCGGACCCGCAGGATGCCCCCTCCGCGCTGCGAGATCGTTGTGCCGTCCTTGCCGCGAGCCCCGTGGAAGCCGTAGTCGCCGACGGCGATGTAGATCCAGCCGTCGACGCCCATCCGGATGCCGTTGGTGGTGTGATCGCCGCCGCGGTCGTCGATGAGACGGGTCGTCAGGCCAGCGACCAGGACCTCGCGGCGGTCGGAGACGCCGTCGCCGTCCTCGTCGCGGAAGACGCTCAGATTCGGCGGGTGCAGGACCCAGACCTTCCCGTCCTGGGCGATCACGCCGCGCGGATGCTCCATCCGCGCGAAGACGTCGACGCGGTCGGCCTTGCCGTCGCCGTTGTCGTCGACGCAGCGAACCACCCGCCCGCCACCTTTCGTCCGGCCGAGCGAGCCCTGCTCGTCCACCGCGACGTAGACGGCTCCGTCCGGTGCCACCGAGACCGCGACGGGATAGCCGACCCGCGGCGGCGCCGCGAACAGCGAGACGCCGAAGCCCGAAGGTGCCTTGACGACCTCGCCGATCGTGCGATCGTCGACCGGCCGGGGCGGCGGTGCGTTGCGCGGCGGGCCGATGTTGAACCGAGGACGATAGCCGTCCCTCCGACCGGCGAGCTGATCGGCGATCGACGCCGTCCGCCGATCGGCGAACCTCCGCAGGTCGGGCGCGGCCGGTGCCCCGGGAGGCCCGAAGCCGACCGGCGGCTCCCCGCGCTCGCGTCGCGCGGCAGCCTCTCGATCGAGGATCGATTTCGTCCTGGCTTCGAAGGTCTCGATGCTGGCCAGCAGGCGGTCCTTGCGGAAGGCGCTCGACACGAGCTGCTCGAGGGTCTTGCGATAGCCGTCTCGCACGTCCTTCATCGCGAGCAGCCGGTCGGCCAGCCGGTTCTCGCCGCCGTAGGGGTGCATCAGGCTCATTTCCAGGAGCTGGTCGGCCGTCCCCATCATCTGGAAGTTGGCGAAGGCCAGCTCCTGGTCGCCGGGGATGAACACGAACCGGTTCGAGGCCGGGTCCAGCGCGATCGCGTAGTTGTACGCCAGCGTGAAGAAGCCGTCCGCGTTGGCGATCAGGGCCTGCACGGCCATGAATCGCAGGAACCGGTCGACATCCAGGTATGAGGCGATCTCCCGGCGGAACTGGTCGTCGTCGGCCTTCTGCACCAGACGGATGAAATCGATCAATCGCCTCGCCTGCTCGGGCGACGGCTCGGCCAGCGGGCGGTACGACCCCCGATATCGCGCCCAGTCGTCGCCGAGATAGTCGAGGCCCCGCATACCCTGCGGCCGCACCAGGAGGGTCGTCTCGGAGTGGAACCGGTCGGCGAGGAAGGCCCGGTCGACGGGCTCGACGAGGGTGTAAAGACCCAGGTACTCCTTGTCGTGGCGGCCCGGAATGGTCAGCGTGACCACGGCCAGCGCGGTGCGTGGTGCCGGGACGTCGGCCTCCCGGAAGAGGGCCAGGGCCATAGACTCGCGTACCTTCGCGGGGTCGAGCGAGCCCGCCTGGAGCTGGAACGTGCGGAGGCCGTGGTACTGGTGTTGATCCGACGAGCCGAGATCGAGAACGAAGGATCGCTTGAGCCCGCCCATGGACGCCATGTACGAGGCATTCCCCGTGTAGCGGATCTGGACGTTCCGGTAGGTGGTTCCCTCGGCAGACAGGATTCCCCGGGCCCAGGGAAACTCGATGCCAAAGAGGTTGCGCTCGCGCTCTCGGCTCTCGGAACCCCTGGGGCCGGGCGGCCGGGCCGGGGCGCCGAACGCCGGAGGAGGCGGTGGCTGCATCGCCTTGTACTCATCGTCCGTCATCTCGATCTCGAAACGGAGCAGTCCGGCCCGGCCGAATGGACTCGAGTCGGCGGCCGGCCCCTGGCCGACGCCTGGGTCGCCGTCCACGGCGAGCGGGACCTCCGGCCCATCGAAAAGGATCGCGCAGAACGCGAGCACAACGGCGGCGGCGCAGGCACGTCGATGCATGGTCCGACCTCACGACCAGGAGACCGCGACCCGGCCGCCGGGGCGTGGCAGTTCGGGACGCCCGTGCGACTTCTCCGGCAGGTACCCCTATTCGAAGAGATGCCGTTACTCGGCTCGTGTCGCGCGCCGCCGCTGATTTTTTCCGGACGGGTTGACCGTGGAGCCCGTTTGGCGGAACGGCCTGGGGAAGGCGCTGAGCGTCCCGCGGATCGGCTCGCCGGCCAGTTCGTTCCAGCGCCGTACCTGCTCGGGCGTGAGCGTGGCGAGGATCCGATCGACGGCCGGGCGGTCGGCCTCGTCGGACACCCGGCCGGACTGCTGGATCTCGCGCATCTGGCCGAAGAGGACTTCCTCCTCGATCGCGCGGATGCGCTCGCGCTGCACGCTCGAAAGCCCGAGGGCCTCGACCACCTCGGGCTCGCGGAAGGCGCCGACTCCCTCCGACTGGAGCGAGAGCTGGCGAAGGCGGCGGCGCTGCGACGGCGTCAGGATCGCGTCGACTTCTGCCTCGTTGGCGCGGGCCTGTTCGAGCGCCAGCGGCACACGACGCGCCCGAGGCGGCAGCCGGGCCGGGTTGCCGAAGGCTTCCAGCCATCGCTTCCGGGCGCGGGCGGAGAGATCGGCGACCTTGGCCCTTTGCGCCGGGTCGAGTCGCAGGTCGTCGATGGCCGACGGCTGGATCAGCAGGTAGAGCTGGCCGGCGGCGCGGAGGACCGCCAGGTCGGCGAGGATGGTCTCGACCCGTCGCGTCGTGTCGCGCAGCTCGGCCTGCGCGTCCGGGTCATTACGCCGCTGATCGATGAACTCGCGATAATACGCCAGCGCCGAGGCGAGCAGGCGCCTGCGCAGACCCTCCATGCCGGGCCGATGCGCCAGCTCCTCCTCGCTGGCGCGGATCAGCTCGTCGACCGCGCGCCGGGCCAGGCGGAAGCGTGCCTCGGCCTCCTCGGCCCGACGGCGCTCCAGGCGATAGGCGGCCTCGGCCAGATGCTGTTGCTTGAGGGTCCTGGCCTGCTCGCGCTGGACCAGGATGGCCGTGACCAGGGAGGCGGCCGAGAGGAGGATCAGCGCGACGACGCCCGCGCCCACGAGCGACGGATGCCGCCGCGACCAGGAGCGCAGCCGCTCGGCCGCCGACGGCCGGCGAGCCAGGATCGGCCGCGCGTCCAGGAACCGCTCGAGGTCGTCGGCCAGCTCGCGCGCCGTCGCGTAGCGGTCGACCGGCTCCTTGCGGAGCGCCTTGAGGACGATCGTCTCCAACTCGGGCGGGATGGTCGAATCGATGCCCCGAGGGGACGGCGAATCCTCGTCGGCGATCTGGCGGATCAGCTCGTTGCGGTCGCGTGCGTCGAAGGGAGGGCGGAGCGTCAGCAGCTCGTAGAGGGTCGCGCCCAGCGAATAGACGTCGCTGCGGTGGTCGACGATCCCGCGGCGGGCGAGGATCTGCTCGGGACTGGCGTAGCGGAGCGTGCCCAGCATCTCGCCGGTGAACGTCAACCCGGCATCGCCCGTGACCTGGGCCAGGCCGAAGTCGGTGACCCAGAGCTGGCCCCGCAGGTCGAGCAGCAGGTTCCCCGGCTTGACGTCGCGGTGAACGATACCGGCCTGGTGGGCGTGCTCCAGCGCCAGGGCCGCTTGCCGGGCGAGGCTCGCCACCCGTCGGAAGTAGCGGCGGCGGTCCGAGCTCCTCTCGCGTGAGATCGTCGTCGCCGTCCGCGAGACCTCTCCGCCCTCGACTCGTTCGTCCTTCTGCTCGTCGTCACGACGCTCGCGCAGCTCGGCGATCAGGGCGGCGAGGCTCTGGCCGTCGATGAACTGCATGGCGAAGTAATGGACGCCGCGCTCGCAGCCGACGGCGTGGACCGGCACGATCTTCTCATGCTGCACGTGCGCCGCGGCGAGGGCCTCGGTCTTGAACCGCTGGAGCCGGCGCGGGTCGATGGCGGCTGCGAACGGCAGGACCTTGAGCGCGACGCGGCGCCGGAGCGAGATCTGCTCGGCCTCGTAGACCACGCCCATCCCGCCGCGCCCGACCTCGCGCAGCAGGCGAAAGTCGCCGAGCTCGCCGAGGCCCGGGGCGCCACCGGAGGGCTCGTCCTTCCGCAGGCCGGACGGGTCGGCCGAATCGCCACGGCCGGCGTCGCGGAGGGGCGCCGTGATCCGGCGCACCTCGTCGTGCCCGGCGAGGAAAGCTTCCAGGTCGCCCCTGAGATCGGGATGGGCCGCCAGCAGCCGGCTCCGGTCCGGCTCGCGGCCCTCCTCGACGGCTTCGACGAACGCCAGCAGGACGCGGTTGCGCCGCTCGTCGCGCTCGGGATCGACCGACGGCTCAGGAGTCATGGCCCGAGTCCCTTCGATCCGCGAGCAGCTCGCGGAGCCGCTTGAGCCCGCGGAACAGCAGGCCGACGGCGGCGGGTCGCGTGCGGCCGATCGCCTCGGCCGCGTCGGCGACCGTGAGCCCCTTCAGGTAGTGGAGCTCGACAACCCGGCGCTGGTCTTCCGGCAGATCAGCGAGCGCGCGGGCGAGCCGCATCAACTCCTCGCCGCGGACGGCCCGCTCGCTGGGAGACGTCTGGTCGGCCGCGAGCAGGCCCTCCAGCCGCGACGATGAACGGTCGAGCTCGGCCTCGAGCGACCGCTCGCGGCCGGGGTCGCGCCGCTGGGCGTCGTAGCGTCGGAATGTCGCAGCCACGGTGTTGGCCAGGATCGCGCGGAGCCACGCCAGCCACTCGGTCTCCGTCATGCCGCGGAACTGGGCCCGAGCCTCGTGGGCGTTCAGGATCGCCTGCTGCACCACGTCGGAGGGATCGACCTTCGCGCCGAGGTGGGAACCGAGCTGGAGCCGAACGAGCAGCCGGAGATAATCCCGGTAAGCCTCCACCGGCCGGATCTCGCCACTCGCCTCGTTTCGCATGGCATCGCCCATCCCGTTGACGGATCTCGCGGCGCCCGCCGTACCCGCGGCCTCCGCATCCAGGGTACGATCCAGCCGAGCAACCGCGATAGGTCCTCGACACCAAAGCCATCTCCTGGTCACATTCGACGCGAGCCGGTCCAGCCCCGGTGTGGCCGGACTCCGGCCCAGGGGGTATCATCGCGAGCCTGCGGCCGATCGAGAGCCCCCGACCGCCCTGCGGGGCTCTTCCGTGCATTCCCCGTTTCACCCGTTTGGGAGTTCAGCCCGAGATGACCGAGCCCGATCCGGCCCTCACGGCCGACGCGCCCCCGACTCGCCGGTTCCTTCCCGTGCTCCTGCTCCTGTTCGTCGGCAGCGGGTGCGCAGCCCTGATCTACGAGGTCGTGTGGCTCCAGCTCCTTCAGCTCGTGATCGGCTCGACCGCGGTCTCGCTGGGCGTTCTGCTGGCGACCTTCATGGGAGGCATGTGCGCGGGGAGCCTGATCCTGCCTCGAGTCGTATCCCGGCGCTGGCATCCGTTGCGGGTCTTCGCCGCGCTCGAGCTGGGGGTCGGCGCGATCGGGCTGGCCGTGCTCTTCGGCATGCCTCATGTCGAGCGCGTGTACTCGGAGCATGCAGGGCACGGGCTGGCGGGGATCCTCCTGCGCGGGGCGGTCGCCGCGGTCTGCCTGCTGCCGCCCACGCTGCTGATGGGCGCGACCCTACCGGCGATCGCCCGGCGGGTCGACTCGGATCCCGAGGGCGTCTCGTGGCTGGGATTCTTCTACGGCGGCAACATCGCCGGGGCCGTGCTGGGCTGCCTGCTCGCGGGGTTCTACCTGCTGCGTGTGTACGACGCAGGCGTCGCCACGTATGTCGCCGTCGGTCTCGACGGGATCGTGGCAGTGACGGCGCTGGTCCTTGCGGCCGTGGGCGGCCGGTATGAGCCGTCAACAACACCCGTCGAGCAGGACGACGCGGCGCGGTCGCCGGGCACGTCCGGCGTTTACCTGGCGATCGCGCTCTCGGGGATGGCGGCGATGGGCGCCGAGGTGGTGTGGACGCGGGTGCTGTCGCTGCTCCTCGGCGCGACGGTCTACACGTTCTCACTCGTACTGGCGGTGTTCCTGGTCGGTCTGGGCATCGGCAGCTCGGTCGGGGCCCTGGTGGCGCGGCAATCCCGATCGGCGCGGGTGGCGCTGGGCCTCTGCCAGTGGCTGCTCACCGCGGCCGTCGCGTGGACCGCGGCCATGATCGCGCTATCGCTCCCATTCTGGCCGGTCGTCCCCTCGATGGCGCAGAGCCCCTGGTACAACTTCCAGCTCGACCTCGCGCGGTGCTTCTGGACGGTGCTCCCGGCGGCCTGTCTGTGGGGAGCGAGTTTCCCGCTGGCGCTGGCCGCTGTGGCCCGGCCGGGCCACGATCCCGGGCGGCTGGTGGGCGGTGTCTACGCGGCGAATACGGTCGGGGCCATCGCCGGCGCGCTGGCGTTCAGCCTGGTGCTGGTGCCGACGATCGGCAGCGGCGGCAGCGAGCGGGTCCTGGTCGGATTATCCGCCGCGGCCGCAATCGCCGCGCTGCCCCCCCTGCTCCGCCGCTCGCCCGGACGGCCGCGCCGGCTCGGCCTGGCGGGAACCGCTCTGGGGATCGGACTGGCCGCATGGCTGGGCTGGAGCCTCCCATCCACGCCGTGGACGGTCGTCGCCTTCGGCCGCCAGACCGCCGCGCTCAGCCCCGGCGCCTATCCTGAAGTCGTGAAGGATGTCCCGACCGAGCCGGGCGACCCGGACGCCTATTGCATCTATGTTGGCGAGGGGATGAACGTCTCCGTGGCGGTCACCCAGACGCGCGAGGGAATCCGCAGCTTCCACGGCGCCGGCAAGGTCCAGGCATCGACCCAGTCGGACGACATGCGGATGCAGCGGATGCTCGCGCACCTGCCGGCCCTGCTGCACGAGAGGCCCCGCTCGGTGCTCGTCGTCGCCTGCGGCGCGGGGGTGGCCGCAGGGACGTTCCTCACCCATCCCGACGTCGAGCGCATCCTCATCTGCGACATCGAACCGATGGTGCCGAAGTTCGTCACGCCCTTGTTCGGCGAGGCGAATTATCACGTCGTCGACGGCATCGCCCGCGAGAATCCGCACACCGTGGACGGCAAGCGGGTCGAGGTCGCGTACGACGACGGCCGGCACTACCTCCGCACCACCCGCGAGAAGTTCGACATCATCAGCTCCGACCCCATTGATCCCTGGGTCAAGGGGTGCGCGGCGATGAATACC
>DAIDHB010000537.1 GCA_027452145.1 Planctomycetales bacterium | reverse complement strand
GGCGGTCCGGGGGGCTGACGCCCCCCGGCTACGTCCTGACGCCCACTTCGTGGGCTTCCGGGACAGACTCTCAGTCGCGCGGACCCGACGATCGGCGCCTGAGGACCCGGCGACTCACGTCGCCGGTTCGCCCTGACCGGCCCCGGCGGCTTGACGTGGCCGGCTTCTCGGATCGTTCCCAGGTCATCCAACCCGCCGCGGCCCGATCAGCGGGTCCGGTCGGGAGCCGGCCCGGCCGGCCTGAGGTACATCTCGACGCCCGGCGACCACTGGCCGTGCTTGATGCTGAACACATAAAGCTTGTTGCCCTGGAGCACCTCGATGTCGCTCTGCGAGGCCGACACGAGGGGTTTCTCGTTCCCCTCCAGGTGCAGGGCGCCCCATGTTCCCTTCCGGGCGCTGAACGCGTACACGTCGTTCCCCACCTGGTAGATCGCCCCCCCGGGTGCGAGGTAGGGCGTGATCTCCTCCTCGGCGGGCTTCGTCAGCTTCTGGACGGACCAGACGCCCGTGTACCGGCTGAACGCGGCGACCTGGTCGATCTGCTTGCCCTTCAGGATCGGCGCCACGGTGTCGAAGCCGCACATCGCCGTCGCGGTGACGCCCGGCGGCAGGGTGAACCTGTCCCAGACGGCGGGGCCTGAGCGATCGCCCTCGACGGCCAGGCTCATCGCCTGGATGCTCGTCCGGTCGGGCGACTCGACGACGAGGATGTCCTGCGTGCGGAAGACCGGCATCGGATGACGCGGGTCGACCAGGTTTGGGTAGTTCTTGCCGGGAGGCGCGGGCGTGAAGCTCATCATCGCGCCGGCCATCCCACCCGCGTTGCCGGGGCCCTGCGGCTGGGCCGGCAGGGCGCCGGGCAGCGCGGCATTCGGTGCCTGCGGCGCGGTTTCCGGTTTGGTCACGGCGACTCGCGGTGGTGCACCCGGCGCGGCCTGCTGGGGCTCCGGCGGGTTCGCGGCCCGCGAGGCGCGGAGCGTCCAGGCGACTCCGCCGGTGCCGATTCCGAGGGCCACGAGGGCGAGCGACACGGTCTTGATCTTGTCGAGCAGCATGGTTCGAAGGACTCCTTGCGTCAGGGACTGGACCGCTGCGGGGATTGTCCCGGCCGTCGCGAGACGCGCGGCGGCCGCGAGAGTCGATTCGACCAGGGGAGGAGACAGCAGCTCGGCCGTCGCCGAGGGGAAACTCAGCCATCGCGACGACGCGAGCATCGCCGATGGCACGGCGACCCCTCGCCGTTCGAGCCGGGCCTTCAGGAGCTGACGCCCGCGCGACAGCCGGCCGCTGACGGTGCCCACGGGCCACGCCAGCAGCCGGGCGGCCTCCTCGTGCGACTTGCCTTCCAGATGGCACAGCACGATCGGCTCGCGGTACTTGCCCGGCAGCCGCGCCAGCTCCTCGTGGAGCATCGGCCGGACGTCCAGCTCGAAGGCGGCGTCCGCCGATCCCTCGACAGCCTCCGCCAGCGTCTCGACGTCGGCGGTCCGCTGCCTCGAGGCGGCGAACCGCGCCCGCCGGGCCGTTTTGACGGCCACCGCATAGAGCCAGGGCGCCAGCGAGTCGCCCACCCGGATCGAGCGGGCCTTGCGCACCAGGACCAGGAACGTCGCCTGGAACGCGTCGTCCGCGTCCGAGGCCCGGCCGAGGACCTGTCGGCAGACCGCCTTCACCATCGGCCCGTGCCGGTCCAGAAGCTCGCGGAAGGCCGGCTCGGCCGAACCTTCCCCGCCGCCGATGAACCGGCCCAGGAGCTGGGCATCGCTTTGCCCGGTGAGTGTCCCGGTCTCCCAGAGCACCCCGAGCCCGCGAGCGACCGCACCCGTCCCGGCCCTGTCCCTCGCTGGGATCATCGCTGTCCGCCTCCCCTGATCGATCGATCGTCTCACCGAGGAGAATGCGGCGAGCCGCGATCGCCATACAACTTTTCGCGAGGAGTCCGATTTTCCGACGCCGACATGCCCGCGGCCCACCGCTTGCGGATCAAGCCCCTTCCGTTTACGGGGCGTCTCGCCGGGGATATAATCGTCTTATGTCCACCAACTCGCCGCCGATCCTGATCGGCACCAGCGGCTGGAGCTATCCCGAGTGGGAGGGCGCATTCTATCCGCCCGGGATGGACCCCGCCGACTACCTCTCGTGGTACGCCGACCGGTTCCCGATCGTCGAGGTCGACAGCACGTTCTATCGCGTGCCGCCGCGGCGGATGGTCCAGGGCTGGTATCGGCACACGCCGCCGGGCTTCCGGTTCGCGCTGAAGGTTCCCCAGGCGATCACGCACAAGAAGCAGCTTCGGGACTGCGAGGCCGAGGTCGGCGAGTTCGCCCGGGCGATCGAGCCCCTGGGCGACAAGCTCTCGTGCGCCTTGCTCCAGCTCGGCTACTTCAACCGCGAGCAGTTCGCCACGCTCGAGGCATTTCTCGAGGTGCTCGATCCGTTCCTGGCGGCCTGGCCGCACGAGTCGGTTCCGCTGGCATTGGAGACCCGCAACCCGCGGTGGGTCACGCCGGCGCTGGCCGACGTTTTGCGCCGGCACCGCACGGCGCTGGCCGTGACGCTCCAGAAATGGATGCCGAAACCCGCCGAGGTGCTGGCGAGGCTCGACGCAGCGACCGGTCCGCTGTCGTATTTTCGCCTGATCGGCAATCGCGATGAGGTCGAGAAGCTGACGACGACGTTCGACCGGATCGTCATCGACCGCTCGGCCGAGCTCGCCGACTGTGCCCGGGCAATCGAGGAGATGTCCCGGCGGGTGCCGGTCGTGGCGTTCGCGAATAACCACTTCGCCGGGTTCGCGCCCGAGACGGCCCGGGCGCTCCACGGCCTGGTCGGCCTGCCCGAGATCGTCCCGCCCGAGCGGCCCCGGACGACGCTGTTTGATTGAATCGAGCAATGAACGAGGGGCGACCCGCGGCGACGGGGCGGGCTCAATTGTCCTCGGGCGGCTCGATGTCCCACTCGGCGCGGCGAACCCAGGGCCAGTGCGGGTCGGAGGGATGCGGGTAGTCGGTCGGCGGCGGATTGGACGGGTAGCGGCCGCCGGAGAACCGCGACGCGAACAGGCAGCCGTTTTCGAATCGATAGCGGAGGTTGGCGATGGTCAGCTCGTCGCCGTCCTTCATCCGGCCGGTCTCGACCGGCAGCCCGTTGATCCGGATGCCG
>DAIDHB010000536.1 GCA_027452145.1 Planctomycetales bacterium | reverse complement strand
GGCCAACCTCGAGGGCGCGATCCGCGAGGGGACGCACCGCTGGAAGGAGACGTTCGGCTGGGACGGCCCGATCTTCTCGAGCTTCTTCCACACCGAGGATGACAAGCGCGAGTTTCTGATGGGGATGCACGGCTACGGCCTGATGAGCTCGCCGCGGGTCGTCTCGGCGTTCGACCTGGGCCGGTTCCGGCGGCTGGTCGACCTGGGCGGCGCCACCGGCCACCTGGCGATTGCGGCCTGCCGTCAGTATCCCGGGCTCCGCGCCGCGGTGTTCGACCTGCCCGCGGCCGTGCCGCTCGCCCGCCAGATCGTCGGCGAGTCGCCGGTCGCCGATCGGATCGAGATCATCGCCGGCGACTTTTTCACCGACGAGCTCCCGGAGGCCGACCTGTTCGCCCTGGGCCGGATTGTTCACGACTGGTCCGAGGACAAGGTCGTGATCCTGCTGAAGCGCATCCTCGATCGCCTGCCGTCGGGCGGGGCACTCCTGATCGCCGAGAAGCTGATCGACGACGACCGGCGCGGGCCGATCTGGGCGCACATGCAGAACCTCGGCATGCTCCTGTACACCGAGGGCAGGGAGCGGACGCTCGGCGAGTACGAGAACCTGCTGAAGGGCGTCGGCTTCGCCGAGGTCCGCGGCGCCACGACCCCCTCGCCGCTGGATGCCGTGCTGGCGGTCAAGGGTTGAGGACGCCTCAGCAGGCCACGATCGTGGGGACGTGATCGGCCCGCACCTCCGCGCGATCCTCGCCCAACGCCGTTTGCCGGGCCGCTTCGGGAGCGACGGCGGCATTCTGGTCGCTTATGATGGGAGGGACGGCCGATTCCACGCCCGCATCCCGGGTGGTCTCGAGCGGAGGACGGTCGGACGTCTTCTCGTGAAGGAAACCATGGTAGCCAACGGGAGAGAATCACGATGAAACTCGCGAGGATGCTTCTGGTCTGGGCGATGCTTCCCGCCTGCGGAGCGGGCCTGGCGGCCGACGAGCCGCGCGTCATGCCCCTCTGGCCAAACGGAGCCCCGGGCTCCGAGGGAAAGACCGATCCCGAGGTCGTCCAGGAGACCGGCAAGAACGGCAAGCACGACCGGCACATCTCGCGGGTGCACAACCCGACGCTCACCGTCTATCTTCCCCCGCGCGACCGGGCGACGGGAACGGCGGTGGTCATCTGCCCCGGCGGCGGACACCGCATCCTGGCCATCGACCACGAAGGTTACGAGGTCGCGCAGTGGCTCAACCGTATTGGCGTGGCCGGCATCGTGCTGAAGTACCGCCTGGCGCACACCGAGGGCGCCGATTACAAGGTGGACGTCCACGCCCTGGCCGACGCCCGACGCGCGGTCCGATTGGTCCGCAGCCATGCCGAGGAGTGGGGCATCGATCCCAGCCGCGTCGGACTGATGGGCTTCTCGGCCGGCGGCGAGCTGACGGCGATCGCCAGCACGCGGTTCGAAGGCGCCAGCGCGGGGGCGAGCGACCCGGTCGACCGACTTAGCTCGCGGCCCGATTTCCAGGTGCTGATCTACCCGGGAGGCCGTCCAGCCAGCTTCGAATTCGGCAAGGAGACGCCGCCCACGTTCCTGCTCGTCGCAGCCGACGACAGGGGAAGCGCCCAGCGCACGGTCGAAGCGTTCACGACGATCCGCAAGCTCAACGTCCCGGCCGAGCTGCACGTCTACCACCGGGGCGGCCACGGCTTCGGCATGCACAAGGTGAACGCCCCTGTCGTCCACTGGGTCGACCGGCTCCGGGACTGGATGGACGACCGCGGATTGCTCAAAAAGTCGTGATCGGCCCGCGATTGCCAGGTTCGCACAGCATTCGGCACGTCGGAGGTCTCGGAACCATCCCAGCGAGAGCGAGGAAGCGCCCATGCCCGACACCCAGGAACTGCGGATCAACGGCAAGACCGTCCGCGTCGAGGCCGATCGCAACCGCACGCTGCTCGGCGTGCTGCGCGACGATCTGGGCCTCACCGGCTCGAAATACGGCTGCGGCGAGGGCCGGTGCGGGGCCTGCACCGTGCTGATCGACGGGGCCCCGGCGCGGTCGTGCACCACAAAGCTCGCCGCGGTCGCGTCGCGCGAGGTCACGACGATCGAGGGACTCGAACGGGACGGCAAGCTCCACCCGCTCCAGCAGGCGTTCCTCGACGCCGGCGCGATGCAGTGCGCCTACTGCACCAGCGGAATGATCGTTGCCGGCGCCGGCCTGTTGCGCCAGAATCCCAGCCCGAGCCGGCAGGAGATCGTCGAGTACATGGACGGCAACATCTGCCGCTGCGGCACTTATAACCGCATCATCGCCGCGATCCAGTCCGCCGCCCGGGCGGTGAAGGAGGCCAGCCGATGAGCCTGCACACCGAATCGCCGGACCTCGCCGAATCGTCGCCTGAGATCGAGTTCGAGCGGTACGAGCTGCGCGAGGGCCCGGCGTATCACTTCGCCCTCGATCGCCGCGATTTCCTCAGGGGGCTGGGCGGCGGATTGCTCGTCCTGTACCTCCTGGATCGCGAATCTCCCGAGGCCGAGGCCCAGGAGTCGGGCGGACGGCGCCGGGGCGGGTTCAACAGGGCCCCGGTGCCCCAGGACGTCGGCGCCTGGTTGCACATCGGCGAGGACGGCAAGATCTCGGTCTTCACGGGCAAGGCCGAGGTCGGCCAGAACATCCGCACCTCGCTGGCGCAGGCCGTCGCCGAGGAGCTGCGAGTGCCGATCTCGGCCGTCACCATGGTCATGGCCGACACCAAGTTGACGCCCTTCGACATGGGAACGTTCGGCAGCCGGACGACGCCCGACATGTCCCGCCGCCTGCACCGCGCCGCCGCCGCGGCGCGTGAGGCGCTGATCGACCTCGCCGCCGAGACGTGGAAGGTCGACCGCCAGGGGCTGACCGCGAAGGATGGCGCGGTCATGAAGACCGCCAGCGGAGAGAAGCTCGCCTACGGCAAGCTGACTGGCGGTCGCAAGCTGACGCGCACCGTCACCGACGACACGCCCACCACGCCGCCGGAGAAGTGGACGATCTCTGGCCACGAGGCGGCCAAGGTCGAGGGCCGGACGTTCGTCACCGGGTCGCATCAGTACTCGTGCGACATCCGCCGGCCGGGGATGTGGTACGGCAAGGTCCTTCGGCCGCCGTCGTATCACGCGAGCCTCGTATCGATGGATCCGAGCGCGGCGCAGGCGATGCCCGACGTGAAGGTCGTGCGCGACGGCGACTTCGTCGGAGTGATTGCGCCCAGCGAGCACGGGGCCGCGCAGGCACTTGCCGCGATCAAGGCCGAGTGGAAGCCGGGGCCACCGATCTCGGACAGGGATCTCTTCCGCGACCTGAAGGCTCCGGGCGGCCAGCGTCCGCCCGAGCGAGGCGGACGCGGCGGAGGCGGCGGCTTCGGCGGGCCGAACGTGAACGCCGGCTCGACCGCCGACGGGCTGGCCGCGGCCGACGTGCGCTCGGAGGAAACCTACACGATCGCCTATATCGCCCACGCCCCGCTCGAGCCCCGCGCGGCGGTGGCCGAATGGGTCAACGGCGAGCTGACCGTGTGGACCGGCACGCAGCGTCCATTCGGCGTGCGCGGCGAGCTGACAGGGGCGTTCAAGCTTCCCGAATCTCGCGTGCGGGTGATCGTTCCCGACACGGGCTCGGGCTATGGCGGCAAGCACACGGGCGAGGCCGCGGTTGAGGCCGCGCGGCTGGCCCGCGAGGCCGGCCGGCCGGTCAAGCTGGTCTGGACCCGCGAGGAGGAGTTCACCTGGGCCTATTTCCGCGCGGCGGGCGTGATCGAGATCAAGGCCGGCGTGAAGAAGGACGGCACCATCTCCGCCTGGGAGTTCCACAATCACAACTCGGGCCCGTCCGGCGTGCAGTGCCCGTATCGCGCGGCCAGCGAGGCCGTCGCATTCCACCAGTCGCAGTCGCCGTTGCGCCAGGGGTCGTACCGGGCCCTCGCGTCGACGGCGAACCACTTCGCCCGCGAGTCGCACGTCGACGACCTGGCCCGCGCGATCGGGATGGACCCGCTGGAGTTCCGGCTGAAGAACCTCAAGGACAGACGGATGCGCGACGTGCTCGAGGCCGCCGCCCGGGCGTTCGGCTGGGGCCGCAAGCCCGAGTCCGGCCGCGGCGTGGGAATCGCCGTCGGCATGGAAAAGGGCGGGTTCATCGCGACCTGCGCCGAGGTCGCCGTCGACCGCTCGTCGGGCCGCGTGCAGGTCGTCCGCGCGGTCAGCGCGTTTGATTGCGGCGCCGTGGTGAACCCCGACCACCTGAAGAATCAGGTCGAGGGCGCCATGGTGATGGGCCTCGGCGGCGCGCTCTTCGAGGCGATCGCGTTCGACGGCGGCAAGATCCAGAACCCGAAGTTCTCGAAGTACCGCGTGCCTCGGTTCCGCGACGTGCCCGAGATCGAGGTCGTGCTGATCGACCGCAAGGATGTCGCCCCGGCCGGTGCCGGCGAGACGCCGATCGTCGCGATCGCCCCGGCCGTCGGGAACGCGATCCGCGACGCCACCGGCGTGCGGCTCCGATCGATGCCCATGGTGCCCCGCGGGCTCAAGGTCTGAGGCCCGGCCGTCCGAGTCGAAAGGTATTGCCCCGTGCGGTGGAACCGACCGCACGCCGAATGAGGAGATCGAGCATGAGGTCCTTGATGACGACGGCGTTGGTCCTCGGCCTCGGCTTAAGCGCGTCCGCGCAGACGCCGTCCCCGCCTCAGGGCACCCTCGGGTCGGCCGCCGCACGCGGGGCAGGGGAGATCCTCAGCCGCGAGTGCGTGGCCTGCCATGGACCCGACAAGAAGAAGGGCGGGCTGGACCTCAGCCGGCGGGCCTCGGCACTGACCGGCGGCGAGAGCGGCGCGGCGATCGTGCCCGGCCGGCCCGGCGAGAGCCTGGTCGTCGAGAAGGTCGCCGAGGGCGAGATGCCGCCGAAGGGCCCGCTGTCGAAGGCCGAGGTCGCCACCGTGCGTGCCTGGGTCGAGGCCGGCGCGCATTATCCCCAGGAACCGCTCGCCGTACGCAAGGGGAACAGCGACTGGTGGTCGCTCCGACCGATCCGGACGGTCGCGCCGCCCGCCGTGCCGCATTCCGGCCCGGGCTGGTGCCGCAATCCGGTCGACCGGTTCATCCTGGCCCAGCTCGCGACGGCCGGTTTGCAGCCGTCGCCCGAGGCCGACCGCGCGACCCTGATCCGCCGCGTCTCGTTCGACCTGACCGGGCTGCCGCCAACGCCCGAGCAGGTCGCGGCGTTCGTGAAGGACCCGAGCCCGCGCGCCTATGAGAACCTGGTCGACCGGCTGCTGGCCTCACCGCATTACGGCGAGCGCTGGGGGCGGCACTGGCTCGACGTCGTCCGCTTCGGCGAGAGCGAGGGCTACGAGACGAACCTGCCCCGGCCGAATGCCTGGCCCTATCGCGACTACGTGATTCGCGCGTTCAACCGCGATACACCGTTCCCCCGGTTCGTGCTCGAGCAGCTCGCAGGCGACACGCTGCCGGAAGTGGAGGCGGACTGGCTCACCCGCGCCGCGACCGGGTTCCTCGTCGGCGGCACGCACGACATCGTCGGCAACCAGACGGTCGAGGGGATGCTCCAGCAGCGCGCCGATGACCTCGACGACATGATCACGGCGACGGGAACGACCTTTTTGGGCCTGACCGTGCAGTGTGCCCGCTGCCACGACCACAAGTTCGATCCGATCGCCCAGCGCGACTATTACTCGCTCCAGGCCGTCTTCGCCGGGGTCGGCCACGGCGAGCGCGAGGTCGAGGCGCCCAATGCCGCCGCGCGTCGCCGCGAGGCCGCCGCGATCGAGGTCGAGGTGGCCGAGATCGACCACCAGCTCGACGCCTCCGAGCCGCTGGCGAACCCGGGCTCGGACACTCCCGCCCGGCCGATGGTCAACTTCCGGCGCAACGTCGACCGCTTCCAGCCGGTCCGTGCCCGCGCGATCCGCTTCACCATCCTCGCCACGAACAACGACATCGAGCCCTGCATCGACGAGCTGGAGGTTTACACTGTTGCAGGCAACGGCGGCCCGAGCGCCTCGCCCGCGCGAAACGTCGCGCTGGCGACGGCCGGCGGCGTCGCCTCGGCCTCGTCCGAGTACCCGAATGCCCCGATCCACAAGATCGTGCACCTGAACGACGGCCAGCACGGCAACAGCAAGAGCTGGATTTCGCGCTCGCCGGGCCGAGGAGTCGCGACGATCACCTGGCCGAAGGCCGAGCGGGTCGACCGCGTCGTCTGGGGCCGCGACCGCGAGGGCGTCTATCGCGACCGCCTGGCGACGAACTACTACATCGAGGCGCGCGACGACTCGGGATCGTGGCGGGTTGTCGCGTCGTCGTCCGACCGGGCTGCCTATCGCGGCGATTCAGCCTCGGTTGCCGACTCGGCGGGCGCGTCGGGCGATTCGTCCGAGCGGGCCGAGCTGCTCAAACGGAGGGCCGAGCTTCGCGGGCGCCTCGCGGGCCTGGGTGCCACGATGAAGGTCTATGCGGGGACGTTCACCCAGCCGGGGCCGACGCACCTGCTCGTCCGCGGCGACCCGACCCGCGGGGGCGCGCAGGTTGCCCCGGCCTCGATTGCGACGGTCGGGCCGCGGCTCACACTCGACCCCTCGGCGCCCGAGTCCGCCCGCCGGGCCGCGCTCGCCCGATGGCTGGCCGACCCGGCGAATCCCCTGCCGGCGCGGGTGATGGTCAACCGTCTCTGGCACTACCACTTCGGCCGGGGGATCGTTGCCACGCCCAGCGATTTCGGCTTCAACGGCACGCCGCCGTCGCATCCCGAGCTGCTCGACTGGCTGGCCTCGCGATTCATCGCGGGCGGCTGGCGGCTCAAGCCAATCCACCGATTGATCGTGCTGTCGGCCGCGTATCGCCAGTCGAGTGCGATGAACGAGAAGGCCCAGGGCGTCGACCGCGACAACCGGCTGATCTGGCGCGTGACCCCGCGACGGCTCGAGGCGGAGTCGATCCGCGACGCCATCCTCACCACCAGCGGCCGGCTGGACCCGCGCATGGGCGGGCCGGGCTACAACATCTGGGAGAAGAACACCAACTACGTCGCGGTTTACAAACCCCGCGCGACGCTCGACTCCGACGACTTCCGTCGGATGGTCTACCAGTTCAAGCCGAGGAGCCAGCAGGATCCGACCTTCGGCGCGTTCGACTGCCCCGACGCGGCGCTCGTCGCCCCACGGCGGAATGTATCGACGACCGCGCTCCAGGCGCTCAATCTGCTCAACGCCGGGTTCATGATCCAGCAGGCGGGATTCTTCGCCGAGCGGCTGCGGACCGAGGCCGGCCCCGACCCGGCGCATCAGGCCGAGCGCGGGTTCCAGCTCGCCTTCGGCCGGCCACCGACGGCCGCTGAACGCGAGGCCGCGGCGCGACTCATCACCCAGCACGGCACGGCGGCGTTCTGCCGGGCATTGTACAATGCGAATGAATTTGTGTATGTGCCCTGAGCAGCGGGAGGACAGAATGGAGACTTCAATCGTGGGAAGAACCGTTGTCGCGGCCCGGATCGAGAACGTGATGGATCTTTATGCGGCGAGCAAGGGTCAGATCCCGGACGAACAGATTCGCCGCATCGAGGTTTCCGACGCCCTGGTGGACACGGGCGCGAGCCATCTCGCGATGCCGAAGCATCTGATCGAACAGCTCGACATCCCTCGGGTGTCGAGCGGGCGCGCGAAGACGACGGGCGGGCTGCGGACCTTCGACCTGTACGGGCCGGTCCGGTTGACCATCCAGGGACGGGTCTGCTCGGTGGACGTGGCCGAGATCGCCGACGAGTGCCCGGTCCTCATCGGCTACATTCCATTGGAGAACCTCGACCTGGTCGTCGACCCGAAGAATCAGCGGGTGATCGGCAACCCCGCTCATGGCGGCGAATTCATGATCGACATGTTCTGACCGAAGACGTGAGCAACGTATCACACGCTTGAACCCTGGAGCCCACGATGAAGCAGCGAACGATGCGGTGCTGGCTATTATTCGTGGTGGCGGCGTGCGGCGTTTCGCGGGCCCAGTCGACGGCCCCGACGATTCCCGTCCCCTCCACGATCCGGGCGGAGGGCGTGCCGCCGATCCCGGCCTCGGTGGGCGAGGCGCTCAGCCGCTATCAGAACATCCGCTCGGCCAGCTTCCAGGACTGGGCCTCGGACGGATCGGGCATGTACATCCTCACCCGATTTGCCGACGCGCCGCAGGTGCACTTCGTCGAGAAGGCGGGCGGCGCCCGGACCCAATTGACCTTCCTGAAGGAGCGCGTGCTGAGCGTCCACGCCCGCCCGAAGCACGACCAGTTCCTCTACGTCGCCGACGAGGGCGGCGGTGAGAACTACCAGATTCATCTCCAGGACCGCAAGAGCGGCCAGTCCCGGCGGATCACCGACGGCAAGAGCCGCAACATGGCGCCGAAGTGGTCGCCCTCCGGCTCGCTTCTGGCCTGGAGCAGCAACGCCCGCAACGGCCGCGACATGGATATCTACGTCGCGGCGCCGACCGATCCGCACTTCGTCCGCCGGCTCAAGGAGGTCTCGGGACAGTGGACGGTTCACGACTGGTCGCCGGATGAGACCAGACTGGCCGTGGTCGAGTACATCTCGATCAATGACTCGCGAATCCACCTCGTCGAGGTGCAGACGGGCAAGACCGAGACGATCGCCGGCCCCGGGCCGGATGAACCCGACGTCAAGCCATCCCATAACGCCAGCCCAAGGTGGTCGAAGGACGGGAAATCGCTGTATTACATCACCAATGACGAGCAGGAGTTCCGCTATCTGGTCCGCTGGGACTTCAACGGCCCCCTCGCAGCCCTGACGTATCCCAATCAGGATATTGAGGAATTCGACATCAGTGATGACGGCAGCTTCATCGTTGTGGTCGCGAACATTGGGGGACAGAGCTGGATTGTCCATGCTGACTCTCCGGCCACGCGGATTAGCCCCAACGAAGACGACGGTGGGATAGGAGGTAGCCGTCCCGTTTTCGGAGGCAGTCACATCAGCAGGCCCGATCCGTTGGTCTACCCAAACCCCTGGAGGGCAGGTGTCATCACAAACCTCGGATTTCAGCCGGGTACTCATTGGATCGGCTTCTCGTTCAGCACTGCCAGTTCGTCGGCCGACGCGTATGCGTACGAGGTCAAGACGGCCTTAATGCTCGGGAACGAACCGGGGAGGACGCCGGTTCGCTGGACGACCAGCGAGACAGCCGGACTGGATATGAAAGCTTTCCCGAACGCCCAGCTCATCAACTTCGTCAGCTTCGACGGCCGCAAGGTCCCGGCTTTCGTCTACCGCCCGACGAACAACAAGGGCCCTGATCCCGCACCCGTCCTCATCGACATCCACGGCGGCCCCGAGTCGCAGTTCCGCCCGGCGTTCCTGGGGCGACTGAACTACCTGGTCAACGAGCTCGGCATCGTGCTGATCTGCCCCAATGTTCGGGGCTCGTCGGGCTACGGCAAGAGCTACCTCAACCTCGACAACGGCAAGCTCCGCGAGGACGCCGTCAAGGACATCGGCGCCCTGCTCGACTGGATCGCCCAGCAGAAGGACCTCGACAAATCGCGCGTCGGCGTGATGGGCGGATCGTACGGCGGATTCATGTCGCTGGCCGTGCAGACGACGTATAACGACCGCATCCGCGCGGGGATCGACATCGTCGGCATCTCCAACTTCGTCAGCTTCCTCCAGAACACCCAGGGCTACCGCCGCGACCTCCGCCGCGCCGAGTACGGCGACGAGCGCGACCCCGCGATGCGCAGCCTCCTCGAACGCGTCTCGCCGCTCACAAACGCCGGCAAGATCCGCACGCCGATCCTGATCGTCCAGGGCCAGAACGACCCGCGCGTGCCGCTCTCCGAATCCGAGCAGATGGTCGCCGCGGTGCGGAAGAACGGCGTACCCGTGTGGTATGTCGTCGGCAAGAACGAGGGCCACGGCTTCGCGAAGAAGGCCAACCAGGACTACCTCCAGGCCGTTGAGGTCGAGTTCCTCCGGCGATACTTGCTGGACTCGAAGAAGGAGACCCGACATGAATGAGCGATCACAGCCGCCCATCGGCCGACACCTCCTCGACCGCCGCGGCTTCCTCGGCCACATGGCCTCCGGTATGGGCGGGATCGCCCTCTCGGCGATCCTGGCCGAGCAGGGCCTGCTCGCGGCCGAGGGCGATCGTACCGGCAAGGCAACTCAGCCGAATGCCCAGCCGATCAACCCGGTCGCGCCGAGGCCGCCGCATTTCCCCGGCAAGGCGAAGCGGGTGCTGCACATCTTCTGCACCGGGGCTGTCAGCCACCTGGATACCTGGGACTACAAGCCCGAGCTGATCAGGCGCGACGGCCAGCCGATGCCCGGCGGCGAGAAGCTCATCACCTTCCAGGGCGAGAACGGCAACCTGGCGCGCAGCCCGTGGAAGTTCAAACAGCGGGGACAGTCGGGCAAGTACGTCTCGGACCTGCTGCCGCACCTCGCCGAGCTGGCCGATGAGATGTGCTTCGTCCACTCGTTGACCTCGAAGACCAACACGCACGGGCCCGGCGAGATGTTCATGTCGACCGGGTTCACACTCGAGGGGTTTCCGAGCATGGGCGCGTGGGTCAGCTATGCGCTCGGCACGGAGGACCAGGACCTGCCCGCCTACGTCGCGATCCCCGACCCGCGCGGCGACCCACAGCAAGGGCCGGCGAACTGGACCAACGGATTCCTTCCCGCGGCCTATCAGGGGACGTCGTTCAACGCCACGCGGCCGATCAGCCACCTCGAACGGCCGGCGTCGATCCAGCCCGGCGACGACGCGGCGACCCGCGACTTCCTCCGGCTCCTGAACGACGAGCACCTGAAGCGCAACCCCGGCGACACCGAGCTCTCCGCCCGGATCGCCGCGTACGAGCTGGCCGGCCGGATGCAGTCTTCAGCGCCCGAGGCCGGCGACCTGTCGCGCGAGAGCCCGGCGACGCAACGACTCTATGGCCTGGACGATCCAAACCCGCTCACCGCCGCGTTCGGGCGGAACTGCCTGCTCGCCCGCCGCTTGCTGGAGCGCGGGGTGCGCTTCGTCACGCTGTTCAACGGTGCCTTCGCGATGGGCGAGGGCGTGCTCAACTGGGACGGCCATCGCCGGATCGAATCCGATTACAACCGGCACGGCCCGATCCTCGACCGGCCCGCGGCTGGTCTGCTCACCGATCTCAGGAAGCGCGGGCTGCTCGACGACACGCTCGTGGTTTGGACCACCGAGTTCGGCCGCATGCCGACGTTCCAGAAGGGGACGAAGGGCCGAGACCACAATCCCAAGGGATTCACCGCATGGCTGGCCGGCGCGGGAGTCAAGAGGGCGTACAGCCACGGCGCAACCGGCGAGTTCGGCCACCGCGCCGTCGAGAAGGTCGTGGACGTGCACGACTTTCATGCGACGATCCTGCACGTGCTCGGCCTCGACCACAAGCGGCTGACGTACAACAACAACGGCACCTCGCGCCGGCTCACCGATGTCCACGGGCATGTGATCCGGGATGTGCTGGCCTAGGTGCTTGACCACGAAACGATCGTCGGCATGGCCGGGCGTCCGGCAGGCCGAGTCCGAGTCCAGGATCGTCCCGCAGTGTCCGCGTCCGTTCGTCTCTCCCGAACCCTGGATCCCGCTGAGTGAATCTCCGATGATCGCCCGCGACGCCCGCAGATCCGAAGTCCCGCCCGGCCGGTTCCCCCGGCCGAACATGACGATGCGCGAGCTGATCGGCCTGGTTGCGGCGTTCGCGCTGTCGAACGCATTCCTCAACTGGCTCTATCCCTGGGCCGCACACAATGCGGTCATCTTCGCCTTCTGGAACGGCGTTCTTGGCATCTACCTGGGATACACATTCTTCCAGTCGTGGGTCAGGGCGATCGTCCAATGGCTTCGCACGGGAAATCCCGAGCCCCGCGGCGGCCCGCGCCCGTGGACGGCACTTGGCGTGGCCGAGGCGACCGTCATCGGCGGAACGATTCTGGCCACGTCAGCGCAACTGATCGCGGGTGGCGGAGTACCGCGCGGCGGTGAGGACTGGTTCACGCCGCTGGCGATCCTGGTCATTGGCGGGGGAATGGGTCTGTTGCTTTTGCGACAGCGGCGGCGGGATCATAAGCCATCCGCAGCCGCCATGCAGACGCTCGCGGCGATCGAGCGGGCCGCGAGAATCACGCACGAGGAGAATTCCTGATGTCGACAACCCTGATCATCGCGTCGGCCCTGGTCGCGTTCCAGGCGCCGCCCGACGCCGCCAGATCCCAGCCCCGTGAGAGCGTCATTGCCCCGGGCGCGAAGCTCGAAAAGGTCTTCGGCGACGGCGAGTTCACTGAAGGGGGCGCGATGGACGCGGACGGGTCGATCCTGTTCTCCGACATCGGCAACCGGATCCTCCGCTACGACCCGAGGACGGGCAAAACCACCGTGTTTCGCGAGCCCAGCGGGCGGGCCAACGGCCTGATCTTCGACCCTCAGGGCCGGCTCATCGTGGCCGAGGGCGCGAACGTGGGCGGCGGCCGGAGGGTCTCAATCACCGAGCGTGACGGGACGATTCGCACCCTGTCCCAGGGCTTCGCCGGCGGTCGGTTCAACAGTCCCAACGACGTGGCCGTCGACAGCGATGGCCAGGTGTACGTCTCCGACCCGCGCTACGTCGGCCGCGAACCCCGCGAGCTGGAATTCGAGGGCGTCTTCCTGATCTCGCTGGAGGGCTTCACCACCCGGATGGCTGTCGACGTCTCGAAGCCCAACGGCCTGGCGATCAGCCCCGATGGCAAGTTCGTGTACATCTCCGACAACGGCCCGATGCGCCGGGCGCTGATCGCGGCTCGCGTCGGGGACCGGGGGAAGCTGCATGACTCGAAGGTCCTGTACGACTTCGGCCAGGCCCGCGGGATCGACGGCATGACCGTCACCACCGACGGCCGGATCGTCGCCGCCGCCGGTGCGGGCAACAAGGCCGGAGCCTACGTCTTCTCGCCACAGGGCCAGCTCCTTGAGATCATCCCGACGCCCGAGGACCCGGCCAACGTCGAGTTCGCCGGAGAGGACGGCAAGACGCTCTACATCTGCGCCGGCCGCAGCCTCTATCGGATCAAGACCACCATGACGGGGTTCCGGCAGTGGCCGCGTGGTCATTAGTCATTAGTCATTAGTCATTAGTCATTAGTCATTGGTCATTGGTCATTGGTCATTAGTCATTAGGTCGGCCACCGGTGCCCCGCGACTTCTGACATGGTTCGAGGCGACACCCTTGGTTGCCCCTACCAATGACCAATGACCAATGACCAATGACTAATGACGAACCCCAAAGAAATTCACCCCGCTTCCGATGATCAGGTCGTGGCGATAGGCCCAGTCGTACAGGCGGCCGGTCTTCGCCGGTAGCAGCTCCTGGATATCGGCGAAGCCTTCCTCCTCAAACCAGCGCCTGAGTTCGGCGGGGGTGTGGTGCGACTGATAGCGCGGGGCGTACCAGTCAAAGTTGTCGCAGACGCGCAGGGTCCAGTCGGGGTGGTTCGAGAAGTTCGCCAGCTTGTTGAAGGTCCGGTTGACGACGGGAATGCTTCCCAGCGCACCGAGCCCGGCGCAGATCGGCTCGAGCACCGGCGCGGGGAGCCGCGTCGAGACGGCGCGCAATCCCGAGTTGAGCCACTCCTGCGGCGGCGTGTTCCGCCGATAGAGCCAGACGGCCAGTCGCCCGCCCGGCTTGACCCGGCGGGCGATCTGCGCGAACGCCCGGCGGGGGTCGGGTGTATGATGGAGAACGCCGATCGAGTACACCAGGTCGAACGCCTCCTCGGCCACCGGCAGGTCGAGCAGATCCCCCTGAACGATCGCGACCTCGGGGAAGCTGGCGCAAAGCTCGGCGGCCTTGTCGACGGCGCTGCTCAGATCGACCCCCAGAACACGGGCGCCGTGCTGGCCGAGCAGCCGGGCATAGCGGCCGCCGCCGCAGCCGGCGTCGAGCACCAGCCGGCCGGCCAGATCGCGCGGGTCGACCCCGGTCTTGATGCGGAACGTCGCCTCGTCCTCATCGGGCCGCGCCACGTCGTACCGGTTCCACTGGCGGCCAAAGCTCGCCGAGTACGTTTCTCCCGCCAGGCGGGGAACTCCGCGCTCGATCGGGAACGACGTCCCGCACGACCGGCAGTTCAGGCGATCGGTCGGATCGCGCTCAGCGTCGAGGGGGCGGCGGCAACGGGGACAGCGTAGCAGCGACATCAGCGGCAAATTCATGGTCGGACGCATCGGCAGGCTTCGGACAAACGGGGACAGGAACGACGATTCCAGCCACTACCATAGCGAGGACGCGATGTCGGACGCGAGAGCCTGGGTTGAGACGATCGGCCAGCGGCTGGCTCACTGGCGGTCGCGCGGGCTGTCTGGAACCTGGGTCGTTGCCGTGTCGGGCGGAGGGGATAGCGTCGGCATGCTGAGGATTCTGCACGAGCTGGCGCCGGCGGTCCAGCTTCACCTGTCGGTCGCACACCTGGATCACGGCGTCCGGGGCGAGGCCGCCCGCGCCGACGGCGAATTCGTAGCCGGGTTGGCCGCCTCGCTCGGCCTTCCATTCGACCTGGGTCAATGGCGGCCCTCTCGATCGGGCCATTTCGAGTCCGACGCCCGCCGCGCTCGCTACGCCTGGCTCATCGAGGTGGCCCGTGCTCGGGGTGCCGGCGTCGTGGCCGTCGGCCATACCCGCGACGACCAGGCCGAGACGATCCTGCACCGTATCATCCGGGGCACCGGCCCGCGGGGACTGGCCGGAATCCCCCGGCGTCGACGCCTCGCGACCGATCCCGCCCTCTCGCTCGTGCGCCCGCTGCTCGACATCTCGCGCGAGTCGATCCGCGCCTATCTCGATCGGCTCGGACAACCCTTCCGCGAAGACGCCTCGAATACCGACGTCGCCCGCACCCGCGCGCGGATACGCCACGAGCTTTTGCCCCGGCTGGCCGCCGATTACAACCCGCGGGTTGCCGAGGCGCTCGTTCGCCTCGGCAGCCTGGCCGCGGCGTCGCAGCGGGCGATCGAGGGCGCCGTCCGCGACGTGGCCAGGTCGGCGGTCGTCACTCGTAGCGAGGGGTCGTTCGTGCTCAAGCATCCTTTCTTCCGGTCGCAGCCGCTCTACCTGCGGACCGAGGTCCTGCGCTCGTTGTGGCGAGAGGCCGGATGGCCCGAGGGGGGCATGTCGGCCCGGCGATGGCGGCGGATAGGCGAGGCGGTCATGACGCTCGAATCCGGTTCCTTCGACGTCGGGGCCGGTGTCGTCCTCACCTCCAGGTTCCCGTTTCTGGTCCTGCATCGGGCGGCGCCGAGTCCCGGAACCGCGGCGACCGACGCCCCACCTGGGCCGGTTCTGCTGCCAATCCCAGGCGAGGTCGACGTGCCCTGGGCCGGCGGGCGGATCGTCTGTACCGTCGAAACCGCGGCGCCGGCGGATGAGGCGATCGATCTTGATCGGCTGGAAATCCCGCTGTCGGTCCGCGCCCCGATTCCGGGCGATCGCTTCGCTCCGCTGGGCATGGGCGGCCGGAGCATGGCCCTGGCCGACTTCTTCCGCGGCCGCGGCGTCGCGCGCGAGGCCAGGGCGCGAACCCCGGTCGTCTGCGACCGCCGGGGCATCGTCTGGGTCGTCGGCCACCGTATCGCCGAGCGGGTGAAGGTCACCGATTCCACCCGGCGCCGGCTGATGCTGGGCTGGGTCGCTAGCCGGTGATGTGGATCGCCGCCGAGCGCAGGAATTCGCCCGGTGGTCTAAGGTGTCTTCACGACCGCTTCGACCTCGCGGAGGAGGCCGAGCGAGTCCTGATTTCGCGCGGCGGCATCGTCGCTGAGCTTCGTGCGAAGCCGTTCGAGCGCCGCGCGGGCATCAGCGCGACGGCCGAGCCGATGCTCGGCCAGCGCGATCACGGTCAGCGCGACGGGCGACGGGGATCGGCCGGGTTGGGCTTTCGCCGAGTCGCGCAGCGTCTCGACGGCATTCTCGGCGCGGCCGGCGCGGTAGAGCGCCAGGGCCAGTGCGTCGCGATAGTCGGCCAGGCGTTCGGGGTCCTCGGCCACGACGCGGCAGGCCGCTTCGAGGCGGCGGAGGGCGAGCAGGTTGTCCCGCCCGTCGGCGACCGGGCGGACGATCGTCATCCAGGCCGCCTCATACAGCCGCCGGGCGTTCTCGGCGCGGTTCCGGGCAATCTCGATGGCCGCGTCGCGGAGCCTGGGGCTGAGCTTTGGGTCGTCACGCAGCTCGGCGAGCACGTCCTCCTTGATCAGGTGGCGGGCGAAGAGCGACTGGACGCGCTCGACCGCCGCGCGGCGGAACGACAGGGCGAATGCGGCCTCGCCGCGCGGCTGCTCGACGCTCCAGATCCGCGCCGAGTAGTCGATGCTTCCCGAGGCGAGCTGACGGCCGTCGCGGCTGACGGCCAGGCTGACCAGGCCGCTGGTGTGGCCCCGCAAGGTCAGGACGTTCTCGCCCGTCAGTACGTCCCACAGCTTGACCGTCCGGTCGTCGCTGACCGTCGCCAGCCGGCGGCCGTCGGGCAGATAGGCGACGGCCGTGACGAGCTTCGTATGACCGTCGAACGAGGCGACCTCGCGTCCCGTCGTCCAGTCCCACTGCTTCACCTCCGCCGGCACCGACCCATGATAGGACCCGCCGACGGACGCCACGTGCCGGCCGTCGGGCGCGAACGCCACGTCGCGCACGCCGGTCGCGTGGCCCTTCAATACCGCCCTGGACTCGCCGGTCTCGACGTCCCAGACGCGCACGAGCCCGTCCTCGCCGGCCGACGCCACGTGCCGGCCGTCGGGCGAGAAGGCCACGGCGTTGTCGGCCCGATCGTGCTTCGCCAGCGAGCGAACCAGCCTGCGGCGCGCGACGTCCCAGACCCGCACCGTGCCCTCGCCGCCTCCGGTGATCAGGATGGCGCCGTCGGGCGAGAACGCGGCGTCGACGGCCTCGCCGACTCCGGGCGCATCGAGAACCCCGCGTGGGATCCATCGCGCGGCATCCCAGAGCATGACCTTTTTGTCCGGCCCGGTGACCGCCAGGGTGGCCCCGTCGGGCGAGAAGGCCAGCGCGATGTTCCCGAGCAGCCCGCCCCGCGCGATGATCCGCCGGAGTTCCTCGCCGGTGTGCGGGTCCCAGATCCGGACGTTGCCGTCGTGGGCCGAGGCGATCCGGCGGCCGTCGGGCGCGAACGCCAGCGCGCCGACCCAGCCGGAGCTGTTGCGGAACGTGACCTGCGCGTCGGGCGCCGCTGCCGGCCAGACCTTCACGGTGCCGTCCAGGCTTCCCGAGGCGGCCAGCGCGCCCTCGGGGCCGAACGCCACGCAGTGGACGAACCCGGTATGCCCGTGGAACACCGCGACTTCGCCGCCGTCGAGCTCCCAGCGCCGGACGCTGTTGTCCTCGCTCCCCGAGACGAGTTGACGGCCGTCGGGCGAAAATGCCAGCCCGCGCACGAAGCCGCGATGGCCGACCAGGGTCTCCGTCAGCACGCCCGAATTTCGGTCCCAGATCCGGATCGTCTTGTCCCAGCCGCCGGTCGCCAGGTGCCGGCCGTCGGGGCTGAACGCGACGGAATAGACGAAGTTGACGTGACCATCGAGCCGGCGGACCAGCGGGCGGCCCTCGGCCCCGAGGTCGCGCAGGTCGACCAGGTCGCGGCTGGCGAGGGCCAGGTGCCGACCGTCGGGCGCGAACGACACCGCCAGCACGCCGCCGAGGCTGCCGGGGATCGAGGGCTCCAGGTCGCGGCCGGTGGCGGCGTCGAGGATGCGGACGCGGCCAGAGTTGTTGTAGTCGTTGAACCGGCCGCAGCCCGCGGCCAGCGTCC
>DAIDHB010000535.1 GCA_027452145.1 Planctomycetales bacterium | reverse complement strand
ATCTTCAGCGTGATGCCGGTCGAAGTTGAGGTCGGAGGAAGCGGCTCGACCGTGCTGGTGGGCGGGGTCGTATCCATCAACCAGTTGGTGGTCAGCGTGCCGCTGCCGGGGTTCCCCGAGGCGTCCTTGAGGTCGGCGGCGTTGATGGTGAGAGCATAGCTCCCCTCGGCCGCGGTGTAGGTGCCGAGGCCGTCGATCTCGTAGGTCGTGCCCGAGACCAGCTTGATCGACAGCCCGCTGCCGAGAGCCACCGCCGAACCGTTATCGGTCAGGCTCAGCGACGACGCCGAGAAGCTGCTCGTATCGATGACCGAGCTGAACGTCGCCTGGACCGACGACACCTGGGTATCGCGCGGGTTGGGCGCGATCGCGGCGATGGAGGTGACGCTCAGCGGCGGCAGGACCTGGATGGTCGCGTCGGCCTTGGTGTGCATCGGCTCGACATTGCCGACGTTGTCGGTTGCCTGGCTGATGAACGAATAGGTATGGCCGCCCGGCCCGGCGTCGTAAGTGCCCGAGGTCTGGGTGGTGTCCTGCACCCAGGTCTTGTACGGCCCGCCGTCAATCGAGACGTAGACGGTGTAGTACGCGATGCCCGAACCGCCCTTGTCGTCGGAGCCGGACCAGGACACGGGGATCTGCGTGTTGCTCGTGGCGGCCGGCAACGGCGCCACGCTGCTCGTCGGCGCGACTGAGTCGATGGTGATCAGGTCCTGCTTGGTCGGATCGACTCCCTGGGTGGGATCCTCGTCGTTCTTCTGGTCGGTGCTGATGGTCGTCTGGTTGTCGAAGGAGATCACGGCCACGTTGCGGATCTGCGTCCCGGTCGCCAGGCCCGTGTCGGGCGTAACCGAGAACGACATGTAGCCCTGGCCGCGGCCCGTGCCGTTCTCCGGCGGGAGGAAGCCGGTGAGGACGTCGGGCGGGAGCTGGGTGGTGGGATCGAGCGAGTAGAACTTGGCGTAGACCTGCCTGGTGGAGAAGTCGATGCCGGCCGAGACCACGACGTCGAACGTCTCGCCGTTGTAGGTCATCGGGACGGTGGTCTGATAGGTCTGGCTGCCGGCCGGGATCGACAGGTTGAAGTCGCCCCAGCCGATTCCGGTCAACTGGAACGTGGCGGCGTTCAGGCTGGGATCGAGCTGGTCGGTGATCGTGACCTGCTGGGCCGGCGCGGTGGCCGTCGACGAGTTCTCGAAGTCGACTCGATAGGGCAGGACGGTGAGGCTCGAGTCGGAGACGAAGTTCGACGAGCCGTAGCCCGCCGGCCCGTAGGAGGCGTTGGGGTCGATCGACGTGGGCGACGGGGTCGGCGTCGGCGGAGGCGTCGGCTTGGGCGCCTTGGGGCCGTACTGGTCCTCGCCGGCGGAGCCGGCGGAGCCGTTCGTCCCGTCCGAGCCATCGTTGCCGCTGTTCCCGCTGTTGCCTCCGTCGCCCGCGCTGCCGGCGGAGCCTGCGACCCCCGCGCCGCTCCCCAGGCCGCCGGATCCCGCCGACTGGGTGTTGCCGCTCTGGGAGATGCCGGTGTACCCGGTGCTGCTCGGCGAGGTGGTCCCGTTGGAACCATTTGAACCGCCACTGGCCGTGCTGCCGGGGCTGGAGGTTCCGCCGGCCGACCCCGGCTGGCCGCCGGATGGAGTCCCGGGCGTGTTGGGTTGCCGCCCGCTCGAACCGCCCGTGTTTCCTCCGCCAGCCGCGACCGGCAACGGGATGGGGAAGTTGTAGCTGGGCGCCGGCGGCAGGACCGCGGCCACTTCCGCCGCGGAAGGCAACTGGCCATACTGCTGGAGTTGCTGCCCGAACGCCTCGAGCGACGACTGGGATTGCGAGGCGGCCTGCTGGATCGCGGCCGGCGTCGTCGTATACGACTGATAGCCCGACGGTAGCGCCAGGCCGTAACCGGACCCCTCGGCCGGCGGCACCTGCAAGCCCGGCGACCGCCCGCTATCGCCCGACGGATCGATCAGGTCAAGCGGACTATTGCCCGCGTAGATGCGCAGATTCGTGTCGCCGCCGGCCAGGCCGGTGGAATCGTTCGTGAGGAACTGGCCGGTGGTCGGGTCGTAGGTCCGCGCCCCCATCGTGTACAGCCCGCCGGCGCCCGACGTCACGCCGTACCGGCCCACGAACGTGAACGGGTTCGATGCGGCCCCGCTGCTCGAGAGCAGCCCGCCGAAGGGCAGGTAACTGTAGCTCGCCAGGACCGTGCTCGTGCCCGCGGTGGACCCCGCGGTGGTCAGGCCGGCCGTCGACCCCAGGGCGTCGAACTCGTAGTAGCTGGTCGAGGTCGGGGTCGACTGGCTCACCAGCCCCAGGCCGTAGGCATACCCGGCCTGGAACGCCCCGGAACTGTTGAGCTGCGCCACCAGGCTGCCGGTACCGGTCGGGTCGACCACGTCCTGGGTTGTCTGACCGTTGTGAGTCGTCGCAATCACGTTGCCCAGGGCGTCGTACTGGTATCCCCAGGTGTCCGTCGGCGTCTGGACCCCAACCAGTTGATTGAGCGAGTTGTACGTGTACGAGGTCGTGCCCGACCCGCTCGAAGCGGAGGCCAGGCCGCCATTGGCGTTGTAGGTATAGGTGGTGGTCCCGCCAGGCGCGGCGACCGAGCTGTACTCGTTGTCGCTGTTGCTCGTATATGTCGACGTCGCCCCGTTGACGACCGTCTGGGTCCGGTCGCCCGACGCGTTGTACGAGTAGGTGATATCCTGATTGGCCACCGAGGCGTCGGTCGAGGCGAATTTCGCCTCGGTGAGCTGGCCGGTCGTGTCGTAGGTGTAGGTCCAGGTCCCCTGGTTGGTCGCCAGGCTGGCGACCTGCCCGAGCGCGTCGTATTCGTAGGCGAAGCTGCTGTCGACCGTCTTGCCGCCCGCGGCGTAGTTGGTCACGGACAGCACGTTGCCATCGGCGTCGTAGGTGTAGACGGTTGAGGTGCCGTCCCCCTTGACCGCCTTCGCGAGCTGGCCCAGCGTGTTGTATGTGTAGGTGACGATCGGATTGCCGCTGCCGTCGGTCAGGCCGGCGAGCTGCCCCAGGGAATTGTAGGAGTAATTGACCGTCTCCAGCGTCTTTGTCCCGTCGGTGACGGTCATCTGCGAACGGCGGCCGTCGAGGTCGTAGGCGAACTGGAGCGTGGCGCCGCCCGGATACGCGACCTGGGTCAGCCGGCCAGCGGCGTCGTAGGTCAATCCGGTCGTTCCCGAAGGATCCGTCGCGCTCGTCAGGTTGCCCGACGAGTCGTAAACGTAGCTCATCTTCGTCCCGTCGGCGAGGGTCGCGGAGATGACCTGTCCGGCCGAGTTGTACGTGTAGTTCGTCACCTGGCCGTTGGGGTCGGTGAGCGAGAGCGGATCGCCCAGGGCGTCATAGGGGGCCCCCATGACCGACTGGTCGGGATACTGTACCGAGGCCAGGTTCCCCTGAGCGTTGTACTGGAACCGCGTCACGGCGCCTTGCGGATCCACCATGCTCGAGGGCCGGCTACCTGCGCCGGCGTAGGTGAAGGCCGTCGTCTGGCCCAGCGGGTTGGTCTGCGAGATCAGGTTGCCATTCGCGTCGTAGCCGAACGACTGCTTCAGGCCGGTGGGACCGGTCACGCTCGTGATGTCGCCCAGTCCGTCATACGTCGCGAAGGTGATATGGCCGAGGGGATCGACGTACTTCACCAGGTTGCCCTGGCCGTCGTAGTAGTACCGCCGGACGTCGCCGGACGCGTCGGTCGCGGTGACCTCGCCCTGCGAATAGCTGAACGTGAGCCGGTCGGAGTTGCCGGCCTGCGACATCACGGACAGCCGGCCGGTCGTGTCATAGTCGAAGGTCTGGCGGGTCCCGTCGGGATTGACGACGCCCGTCAGCGCACCGAGGGTGCGCAGGCCGGATCCGATCGAGTAGGTGTAGCGAGTGACCGAGCCGTCGACCGCCTGGACGCCCGTGAGATACTGGCCGGTCGCGTCGTAGCCGTAGAGCACCTCGCGGCCGTCCGACCCGGTGAGCGACGCGATCATCCCGTCCTTGTTATAGGCGAGCGTGATCGACGCCCCCGACGAGGCGGTGAGGGTCGTGAGCTGCCCGCTCGTGTAGCCCGCGGTCACGCGATTTCCGCTGGCGTCCTGGATGAAATTGAGCGTCCCATCGGCGTTGAACGACTCGATGCTGCCGTCGGCCTCAACGAGCTCGAACGCACCGCCGGTGATCGCCTCGAGTGTGCCGTGGTCGCCGGGCTGGGCAAAGTAGGCGGTCGACCGGCTATCGGGCTGGAAGACGCGCTGCCGGCCCGTCGGCATGGTGACCGTAACGGTCCCATCCTTGGCGACCGAGAGGGAGTACTGCCAGTTGTCCGTCCAGCCGTAGCCGAGCGGGCCGAGCGTATTCCTCGAGACGAGCGAGTTGACGTACTCGCGAGTGAACTGGAGGAGGCTGCCGGCGGAGGGCAGCGTGAGGTCGGTCAGGCTGGCGAGGGTCCCGACGGGGGACAGGCCGGCCGCCTGCTCGATGGCGAACTGCCAGAGCCTGGTGACGTCGGTGACATTCTCGCCGAGACGTCCCAGATACGAGGCGTTGTCGTCCATCATCTTGACGAAGCCGGCCCAGGTGTTCCCGACCTGCGAGGTCAGTCCGGAGAATACCGCGTTCCACGCGGCATCCGGCATCCCCGGCGGACGCAGGCTGGACGCGAGGCTGGACCAGTCGACCGGGGTGGTATCGCCCTGCGTGTAGGACAGGAGGCTGAAGTCGAAGTGCGTCTCGACGAAGTTCCAGGGCTGCTGCATCCCGGCGTAGTAGACCGGCACGGTGACCGACTCGCCCGGCTCGAGCACGCCGGGCACCTTGCCGCTGGCGAGGATCTCGATGGTATTGGAGTAGCCCGCCGGCAGGGCCGACGTCCAGTAGCCCGCGACCTGGAGCGCAGGGTTCAAGGTGAAGAGCGGGAGGTTGACGATCGTCTGGCCGTTGATCACCTCGTTGGGCGCGCTCAGGACCAGGATCGGCGCGGCGATGGCCTGGCTGCCCGTGTTGGAATACTGGATGTAGATCGTCGAGGAGATATGCCGGCCCATCACGCCGGGCAGGATGAGCCGGGTCGAGAGCTGTCCGGCGCCGGGGGCGGTCACGGTGAACGCGCCCGCCAGCTCGGCGGTGGTCCCGTCAGCGCGGGTGACGACGACCGAGTACAGCCCCTCGGGAACATTCTTGAGGTCGAAGGTCGCCGTGAGCTGGGTGAGCGTGTCGATGGAGACGCTGAGCGCCGGATACTGCGTCGAGGGCCCCGCGGCCGGTACGAGATTCACGGAGGTCGCCTGGTCGAAGCCGGCCCCGGTGAGCGTCAGCGTGGCGCGGGCGTCGTACGCCGAGAAGCCGGGCGAGACCGCGGCCAGTTGCACCGGGGCTCCGGTCGCCACGATCGTGTAGGGGCTCGACGACGGCGCCGATGCGCCGTACACGAGGAAATACCAGGTCCCCGGGGCCGCCGACGGCACGAGGAGCTGCTGGTTGGCCGATCCCGGTACGATCGCGCTGTAGTCGTAGTCGGACGGGGTCGGCGGCGAACCGAGCTTGGCATAGACCTGGTTCACCGCGCCGGTGCCCGAATCCTGGAGGTTCACGAACAGCGTCTGGGTCGCCGGCACCACGACCGAGTACAGGTCGGACTGGCCCGATCCCGCCATCGTCCCCTGGTTGATCGTGCCCAGCGTCAGCGGCGTGATCGTGAGCTGCTCCATCTCGAAGGCATAGCTGCCGCCGTTGCCGCCGGTACCCACGACCGACAGGGTATACGTGCCGCTGCTGGGCAGGGTGATTAGCCCCGAATCCTGAGTGAGGTTCGAGAACCCCGAGTAGCCGCCCGGCCCCGTCAGGTTGAAGACCTCGCTGCCGTAGTTGAAGTTGATCAGGTGGAACTTGACCTGTTCGTTGGCGGTCGCCGAGAAGCTCCACTGGTCGATGCCGAAGGCGCCGGTGAGGGTCCCGACCTCGGGCTGGCCCAGCGCCAGCGGCTGGACGTGCGGCGTGACGTCGTACACGGCGACCGTGTAGTTTCCGGTGTTGGATGAGTTGGCCGGCGCCGCGATGCGCAGCGTGTAGACGCCGTCCGTGGTGAACGTGACGCCGCTCAGGGTCACGATCGATCCGTTGCTGCTGCTCCCCTGCTTGAGCATGGTGCCGAACTGGTCCAGGAGCTCAACCGTGACGGCTCCGAGCTGGGGAGAGAGCGCCGGATTCGCACCGCCGCCGCCGGGATTCACGCCGATGCTGACCGTCTCCCCGGACCGGCCGAAGAACGTCCAGTTGTCGACCGCCCCGGCAGCCGCCAGGTCGCTCGCCGCGGGCGTGCCCACCTGGAGGGAGCCGCCGCCGGGGACCTGCGTCACCTTCCCATTGACGACCGTCCCGGCGATGGACTCGCCCCGAACGTACATGTGCAGCCCGTTGAGGTCGAGCGTCGCCCCCGACGGAACGACCAGCTCGTTCGCATAAACCGCCTCCGACCCCTTGGTGGTCGAATTGTGGACGTTGTCGACGAGCTGGAGATAGGTGCCCGACGCGATACTGATGGTGCCGTAGGCGAAGTTGTTCGCGAAGCCCGCCTGAACCCCGCCGAGGTCGGCGGACATCGCCTCCAGGTGCTGGGGTGAGCCGGCACCGCCTCCGCCGTCGAAGTGGACCGTCCCCAGTGGCGTGTACTTCTGGGCGTTCGAGGTCGCCCCCGTCAGGTCGCCCGTCAGGTTCAGCGTCGCCCTCGGGGTGAGGACCAGGACCCCCGAGCCGTCCACCTCGAGCGACCCCTTGAGCGTGATCGTGGCGTTGTCGGGGATCGTCAGGCTCCCCTGCTCGACGATCGTCCCGGCCTGGAGCGTCAGGGACGCTCCGTTCGTCACCGTATAGTTCAAGGTCGGGTTGAGCGTGAACGACGACGAGGGATCGAGAGTCAAGCTGACATCCGAGAAGCTCTGGAGGAGCGGATCGGCCACCGACGCGCCATTCGTGACCTGGAGCAGCGCATAGGACGGATTGCCCGCGAAACTCGTGAGCGACGAGAGGTCGATGAAGCTGCCCGATCCGCCCGATCCCGCCGTCCCGTCGGACTCGATCTGCACGTACGGGCTCGCGCTCGTGATCGTCGCCAGCAGCGGCACGAGGATCTGGCCGCCCTGGAGCGCCTGGATCTGGAGAATGCTGTTGTCGACTCCCAGGCCCGTCAGGTTGGGCAGGGACAGCGACGTCCCCGCGCCCGTCGCGATCCACTGCGTCGTGTCGTAGCCGTTGGGATTGGTGTAGTTTGTCAGCGCGGTGAGCGTCGCCGACGCGCCGTAGCTCAGGTGGATCGACGAACCCGCGAGGTCGCGGAGCAGGTTGAACGTGTACTGGCCGCCCGTGATGACCAGGTTGCTATTCGTGAAATCCGTCCAGGGCGCCGTCGGGATCACGCCGGTGCCGTCCAGAGTGACGGTCAACTGGTTCAGCGTTGCCAGGCCGTTGTCGTTCACCACGCCGTTCTGCGTGACCGTCAGATCGCTACCTGGCGCATCCCACGTCTGGAGCGCGGGCATATTCACGACACTCCCCTGACCTGTGGAGATCACGGACAGGTTGTTGCCCGTGATCGAGGTCAGGTTGGGCAGATCGAGAGTGCCGTAGGGGTCGTTTCCCGAGTAATAGTAAGGATACTTGCCGCTCAGGGTATTGTAGCTGCTTGCATAGGTGACAACCGCCGGCAGGGACAGGACGGCTCCCCCGAACACATAAATGCTCGTCTTGTCGATGTCCGACAGGCTGCCGAAGGGGGGGCTGGTTGTCGACGTGTAATTCCCGCCGTTGACGTACAGGGTCGAGCCGGTCAAGCTGGTCCAGCTCGCGGTGCCGATCGTGCCCGTCCCGTCGAACCCAACGGTCATCCCGCTGATCGTCGTCAGCTTGTCGTCCTTGACAATCGCGCTCTGCGTCACATTCAGGTTGCCGCCGCTCAGCGAGGGCACCAGCGGGATGTCGATCTCGCTCCCCTGGCCCTGCGCGTAGATGTTGACCGGCCCGGTAATCGACGCGAGGGCGGGAAGGGACAGCGTCCCCACCGTCCCCGTGCTGTAGTAAGAACTCTGGTAGGCCTGGAGCGTGTTGTAGTAGCTCGTGTACGAGGTGACGGCTGGGAGGGACAGATCGCCCCCGCCGTAGACATAGATGTTCGTCTTGTCGATGTCCGACAGCGCGGCGAACGGCGAGTTGGTCGTCGAGGCGTAATTCCCGCCGATGATGTCCAGAGTCGAGCTCGTGAGGCTCGTCCAGCCCGAGGTCGAGACCGTCCCCGTCCCGTCGAGCGTCACGGTCGTCCCGCTGATCGTCGTCAGCGCATCGTCCTTGACGGTCGCCTTCTGCGTCACGCTCAGGTTGCCGCCGCTCAGCGAGGGCACCAGCGGGATGTCGATCTCGCTCCCCTGGCCCTGCGCGTAGATGTTGAC
>DAIDHB010000534.1 GCA_027452145.1 Planctomycetales bacterium | reverse complement strand
GCCGCACGCCCTGGGCGATGTACTCCTCCATCTTCTCCTGGAGGTGACTCAGAGCGTCGCTCGGCGACCTCAGCTCGACCACGAAATCCGGGCAGATCGGGGCGAAGACCTTCCGCTGCTCGGGGGTCAGGGCCTTCCATCGTTCGTTGACGATCCACGAGGCATCGGGAGCTCGGACGGCCCCGTTGGGCAGCGTGAATCCCGCCGAAGAATCGAAGGCGGTGCCGGTGCCGTCGGCCCTGGACCAGGCCGCCACCTGGAATGTCAGCTCGCAGTTGCTGGCCCCCGTCCCGCTGCCCGCTGGTGGCATCGCCTCGATGGCTCCCTTGGCTGTCCGCTCCAGGCGGAGGTCGCGATTCGCGGCGCACAGCCGCCAGAAGCCCTTCGGCGACACGTAGAGCCGGACGTCGGACGGCAGGTCGACCTGGACGACCGCTCGGGCCGCCGGCCGGGCCTTCCGGCGCTTCCGCATCTTGCCGCCGAGGCCCTGGCTCATACGGTGATCTCCTGCGTCCAGTTGGGGCGCCAGTCCTGGCCCAGGCCGCGGGTGATGACCTTGTCGAGGTAGATGATCTGGTCGCGGGGCTTCTCCAGCAGCTTGGTGACGCACCAGCTATCGACGGCCGTGTGATCGGTGCCGACGACGATGGTGTCGCCCTTCTTGACGTCGTTGAGGCTGCCACCGGTCGGGCCGTTGCGCATCAGGAGCTTGCGGCCGTCGGCGATCACCAGCGTGGGCTTCATCATCAGGGCGAAGTCCGAGATGATCCCGTGGATGTTCTGGTGGAACTGGGCGCGGGGGTTGCCGAGCAGCCCGTACCAGTTCTTCATCGTGACCGTCGCCTTGCAGAGGTTGTGGTCCTTCACCGGCGAGATGCCGATGACCTTGGTCGCCTCGCGGAAGGGGCGGTAGAACATCCGCCAGGTGCCGGTGATCGTCTCGCCGCCGACATAAAGGGTCTCGAAGTAGCTGTCCTTCGGGAGCATCAGCTCGGCGCCGGCCCGCACGGCGGCCTCGCCGACCCTGGTCTTGTAGAAGCAGCTCTCGGGGTTATTGATCGGGTTATCCGCGACGATCACCTTGCGGGCGCCGGCCTTCAGGCAGAGCCGGATGACGGCGGCCACGGTATCCGGCTGCGTGGTGGCCGCGAGGTCGGGGTTCTTGTCGAAGGCGACGTTCGGCTTGATGACCACGACGTCGCCCTTCTGGATGAAGTGTTCGACGCCGCCCATGGTGTCGAGCGCGGCCTTGACCATCGAGAAGGCCTGCTCCTCGCGGGCCTTCAGCTCCTCGTCCTTCGACGCGTGGTCCTCGGCGCGGACGGGGCTGGAGCGGACGACGACCAGGCTGGGCCGGCTGACGGGCACCCGGACGCTGTAGTCCTTGAGGCGCACCGGCGGCGGCGGCTTGACGCCCTCCATGCCCCACCGGTCGCGGAGCACCAGCCCCCCGGCGATCGCCGCGCCCCCGGCCAGGGCGAAGCCGCCGACCTGGGTGGCGAACTGCCGCCGCGAGAACGGCTGATCGGCCGGGTTCACCCCGCCGAACTTCTCCAGGTTCTTCTGCTGGGTCCGGGTCAGCTTCTCGGACATGGGGTTTTGTCCTTTAGTTCCTGGTCATTGGTCATTGGTACGCTGACGCGGTTGTCGGGGATTGATCGATGGGCAATGGCTTCACGGAAAGCGAAGAACAGAGGACAGAGAACGGAGCACCGACTCAGCAGGCCCCGGCCAATGACCAATGACCAATGACTACTGACTCATCAGAGGCACCTTGCCCGGCAGCGATTTGGCCAGGGCCTTCCCGAACGCCTCGGCCGGCGCCCGCTCGGTCGCCCCGTTGGCGCCGGCCAGCGTGTTGCCCTTGCGGAAGACGACATCCACCAGGCCGATGTTGGAGCTGACGACGATCTCGTCGGCCCCCTCGGCCTTGATCGTTTCGACCCTGGCCCCGTCCTTCTTGACGCCCTCGACGTACTTCTGGAACACCGCCTTCGCCTCGTCGGCGTCGCGATAAGGCCGGAGGAAGCCCTGCCAGGCGGTGCCGCCTGACTTGTAGTCGGCCATGAACACGTCGGACAGGAAGCTGTAGCCGAAGGCATCCTGCGCGACGTACTTGGGCTCGCCGTCGCGATTCGCGGCCGGCAGCAGGCCGAAGTAGGTCGCCGGCGTCACCTCGGCCGCGGCCGGCTTCGTCTCGGCCGTTTTCGTCTCGGGCTCGGCCGTTTCGCCCGCGGGTGCCGGCGCGGGCGCGAGCGATGCGGGCGATGCGGCGACGGACGGGGCTACCGCGGCGGCACCAGCCTTACCGGGCTTCTGGCGGGCGGCGACCCTGCGGGCCAGGTCCAGCGCGAAGGCGGCGAACTTGGGGTCGTCCGCCGTCGAGACGATCTGCGTGTAGTACTTGCCCGCGTGGAACAGCGTGCTGCCGGCCGTCGAGTATCCCTGGTCGCCGACCGCCACCGCCTGGAACTCCTCGGGCTTCTCCGAGCCGTACTTGCCCATCGCCTTGAGCGGGTCGGCCATCTCGAAGATGTAGAGCTGCAATTCGTTCGAGGGGTCGCCGGTGGGGTGGTAGAAGGCGTACGCCATCCCCTTGACCCCGTACTGGATGAAGCTCTCGGCGCGGCCGTCGATCTTCTCGAACAGGTTCTCGGCGTTGAAGGTCTCGAGGTGCTTCTCGCCCGACTTGCCCACGGTCCAGCCCGCGGGGAGTCCCGAGAGCGGCAGCATCGCGGCGAGCCCGCGCTGCGGCTCGGGGACCGTGGCCAGTTCGGCCTCGACCTGGGCGGGGGTTAGCCCGTCGCCGGCCGGGACCGGCGTGGGCGTCGCGGCCGCGGGAGCCGGCGCGGCGGCCACGGTGGCGGCCGGGGCGGCCGGCATCTGGGCGGCCATCGCGCGGAGATCGGCCGGCGGGGCCGTGAAGTCCTCGAGCTGCTGCGGGCCGTCGACCCCGACGCTCTTCCGGATCCCGGCGAGCGTTTGCAGCACCGCCGGCAGCCGCTGCGCCACGGCCGGCGACGTGCCCGCCACCGCCCGCAGCGCCAGCATCGCCGCGTCCAGCTTCTTGACGTTCTCGACCAGGTTCTTCCGCTCCAGGCCGATCCGGTTGTATTCCGCCTTCACGGCCGCGTCGAGCTTCACCGCGTCGTCGTAGATCCGCCCCTGTTCCACCACCGACCAGGTCCGGTTCGGGTCGAACTCGTAGCGGTTCTTATCGAACGTCCGGCTCTTGAGCACCATCGCGGCGAAGATCGCCGGGATGCTCATCACGAGCATCGTGCCGATGATGATCGAGGCGAACGACGGGCGCTGTAACACCCGGCCCCGCCTGGCCTTGAACCAGTCCATCCGCCCCAGAATCGCGACTGCCAGCGGCGTGGTTGCCAGGGCGATCAGGGCGGCGGTCAATCCCAGCACCAGCAGCGGGTCATTCGCCAGCTCGTCGCGATACTGGCTCCAGATACTCGTCGGGCTCATGATGTCCCCGTCGTGGGTCCGGGAAGACGTCTCATCCGTAGGGCCGCCGGGTGGGAGTGGAGGCGCGGCCGGGCGTTCAACAATCGTCCAATCGCCCGGCGTCCATTATACCTGCGGCGGGAAGACGCCGACAACGCGCCGGGCTCGACTCCTCGTGAGCCCGCCGTGCGGCCAGCGTCCATGATAGGATGATGCGGCCTTCTCGATCAAGGAAACGCGGGCGTCAACAGAGGTATCGGCGTCGAAACGCCGGCCGGCGGACCGTTTCGCCGACCGGGTTTGGCTCGTTCACACGAACAGCGACTCGACGAAGGTGTCGGCGTCGAACGGCTGGAGGTCCTCGATCCCCTCGCCGATGCCGATGAACTTGACGGGCAGGTTGATGGTTTGCCTGACGGCCACCACGACGCCTCCCTTGGCGGTGCCGTCGAGCTTGGTGAGGATCGCGCCGGTGCAGCCGATGCTCTTCGTGAAGGTTTCGGCCTGCTTGATGGCGTTCTGGCCGTTGGTGGCGTCGATCACCAGCAGGACCTCGTGCGGCGAGCCGGGGATCAGCCGCTGGATGACGGCGCGGATCTTCTCCAGCTCGCGCATCAGGTGGGATTGGGTGTGCAACCTGCCGGCGGTATCCACGATCAGGACGTCCACCCCGCGGGCCAGGGCCCGCTGGCAGGCGTCGTGGGCGACGCTCGCCGGGTCGGCGCCGGCGGAGCCGCGGACGATCTCGCACCCCGCGCGGCCGGCCCAGACGGCGAGCTGGTCGGCGGCGGCGGCGCGGAAGGTGTCGCAGGCGCCCAGCAGGATCGTGTTCCCCTGGTCCTTCAGCCGCTGCGCCAGCTTGGCGATCGAGGTGGTCTTCCCCGAGCCGTTGACCCCGGCGATCAGGTAGACGCTCGGCCGCTTGGAGGCGACAGCCAGCGTCCCCGGCCTGGGGTCCTCGAGCAGGCCCTTCAGCTCGGCCTTGACGAACGTCAGGAGGTCCTCGTCGGCGGTTTTGTCGGCGAACTGCTCGCGCACCCGTTCGATCAGCCGCGTGGTGGCCGCGACGCCGACGTCCGCCTGGATCAGCCGGCTCTCCAGCTCGTCCAGGAACGACTGGTCGACCTTGCGCCCGAACCACGACCGCACGTTGAAGAGCTGCGCCGTGCGGGCCAGCCCCTTCTTGAACCGCTCCAGCAAGCCGGAAATCGCCATCGGA
>DAIDHB010000533.1 GCA_027452145.1 Planctomycetales bacterium | reverse complement strand
CGGTGTATCGGGTGCGGACCAAGCGATCGATCGAGGGCCGGCTGGCGCTGGACCTGCTGCGGGAGAGCCAGGCCCAGGGACGGGCGAGCACGACCAAAGCCTTGCACAAGGCGAGAGCCGCATGATCGCATCGCCCGGTTTTCTTGCTACAGTGTCCGAAAAACGCGAAAAACGCGAAACGGAGGGAAAGTCGGGCCGAGGGCCGGGAGACCTTCATCCGAATTCGTTTTCGCGTTTTTCGCGGTTAATTCCGCAATGGATTCCGCGCCCGTCAACGCGGGTTGGCGGGCTGCGGGGGTCGAGCGGTGCCCCGTCGCGTCCGGTTCAGCGTGCCGAAGAACTCGGTCGCGGGGGCCGGCGAGGCCAGGGCGGTCTGGCTCTCCTCGGCCGGCAATTCGCCGAGGATCTGGTCGCGCGTCCTGTCGAGCGCCTGGAAGAGCTGGGCATACGCCTGCTTCTGCTTGTTCGTCATCGCGCGGCCGAACCTCAGGTTATAGGCGTTCATGAAGCCCAGGAGGTTCCCCACCGTCGTGTCCTGGACCTTCCGCAGGTCGAGCAGGGCCGGCGCGATGTCGGGCTTGGCCAGCAGGCCGAGGAGCGACCTGCTGGTCGTGAAGAACTTCTCGGCCTCCTGCTGGTCGAGGGGATCGGCCAGCGGCTGCGCCTGCACCTTGGCGCTCAGGTCGTCGATAAACTTGTTCGCGTCGCGCAGCGTCTTCGGCGAGATCTCGTCGGCCTTCTGGGCCTCCGCGCGAACCCGCGCCACCAGCTCGTCGAAGACCTCCTTGTCCTTCGCGAACCGCGGCCCCTCGAACACGTCGGGCCACTTGACGGCGCCCCGCAGGTGGTCGAGCATCAGCGTGACGCGCTCGGCGTTATTCACGAACGGGATCTCGGCGATGAGCGAGGCTGGAATCGGGTACTGCGCCGCCCGCAGCGCCGACGGGCCGACCTTGGGACGCGTCAGGTCGTCGAGCGCGACGTTCAGTGCCGAGCCGTCCTCGATCTCGACCTTGCCGGGGTTGTCCCGCATCCTCTGCTGATACGCGTTGTAGAGCTTCTGATTCCGCGCGAGCTCGCTGTTGACCCGCGCCGCGTGGATTCGTGCCGACTCGTGAGTCACCTGCGC
This sequence comes from Planctomycetales bacterium, assembly GCA_027452145.1. Lineage (GTDB taxonomy): Bacteria > Planctomycetota > Planctomycetia > Isosphaerales > Isosphaeraceae > JAKAUH01. Next base: position 12,403 of record DAIDHB010000533.1, on the reverse strand, counting down.
GACGTAGTCATTCCATTGCATCGCGGTCTGCGCGTTGATGCTCCGCGCCTGGGCGGTGTCGAGGTTGTACATCCCGGCGCCCATCGCATAATACCCGGCGCCCTGGAGTGCGGCGCTCTCGGGCGTGGCGGCGCCCCAGCCGCCCCAGCCCCAGCCGCCGTAGCCCCACTGGGCCCGCGCCTCGCGGCCGGAGGCCGCCAGCACGAGCGCCAGGCCCAGGATCATCTTGAGGCAACACTTCATCGTGGATCTCCCGAGGCCCGGGCGATCGCCCCGGCCGTTAGGCGAAACGGATTTCGGAAGGGAAACGCCCTGCCATCATATCTCGGCGGCCGCCGGTCGATAAGCAGGCCGCGACCGCAGGGTGTCATGTTACCGCGGCGGGAATCGGCCCGGCCCGGTCGGCGTCGGCAAGGGCGTCCAGGCCGGCAGAGCCTCGCCACCTGGCCGTGATCCCTTAGAATGGAGCCGGGATCGACGGCCGATTGGCGTGGGAGGAAATGTCGATGGCGGTCAGCTACGAAGAGGCGATGGCGAAGCTGAAGGAATGGACGGATAACCCCGCGCTGGTGAACCACGCGCGGGGCGTCGAGGCCTCGATGCGACGCGCGGCTCACCGATACGGGGCAGGCGCAGCGGACGAGCCCCGCTGGGCGATCGCCGGTCTGCTGCACGACGCCGACTACGACCGATGGCCGGACGAGCACCCTCGCCGGATCGTCGCCTGGCTCCGCGACCGCGGCGAGCCCGAGATCGCCCAGGCCGTCGTCGCGCACTTCGACCCGGCCGACGTCCCCGAGTTGACCGCCCTCGACAAGGCGCTTCTGGCCTGCGACGAGCTGACCGGCTTCGTCATGGCCTGCTGCCTGGTCCGCCCCGACGGAATCCGCTCGCTGTCGCCTTCGAGCGTCAAGAAGAAGCTCAAGGATAAGGGCTTCGCGGCCAAGGTGAAGCGCGAGGACGTGTACTCGGGCGCCGAGCGGCTGGGCGTCCCGCTCGACGAGCACATCCAGCTCGTCATCGACGCCCTCGCGCCCCTGGCCGAGGAGCTGCGCATCGGCGGCTCGGGGGCATGAGGAGATTCACGCGTCCGGCGCGACTGGCTTTCGTCGCACGCCGGGGGTCTCGGCTGGGTGTCTCACGAATGAGGGGGGGCGAGGCTCCTGCCGAGCCGGGACGGCGCGATGCGTCCTCGCGGACCCGGCTCGCCAGCAGGCGCGCCCTCCCGATCCACGCCATTGGCGGCCCGCCCCTCACTTCTTCTTCACGGCCTCGAAACCAATATCCACCCAGACGTCATCGCCGAGGACCGACGTCGGAGTCTTGGGCGAGATGCCGAACTCGGACCGCTTGACCTGGAACCGGGCCGTGAAGCCGATCCTGTGGGTGCCCTTGGGGAACTCGGCCGTCTTGCCGCCCTTGAGGTCGAACGAAATCGGCTTCGTTTCGCCGTGGAGGGTCATGTTCCCCTTGACCGCGTAGCCGCCCTCGATCGGCGCGACCGACGTGCTGGCGAACTCGATCGTCGGGTACTGGGTCGCGTTGAAGTAGTCCGGGTTCTTCAGGTGGGCGTCGCGCATGGCGTTGTTGGTATCGACGCTCCCGGTCTTGATGGTCATCTTCACCGACGACTTGCTCGGGTCGCTCGGATCCAGGCTGAGCGTGCCGGCGAAGTCGTTGAACCGGCCGTGCACGTAGGTCAGGTCGAGGTGGGTGATCTGGAAGGTCACGCCCGAATGCACGGGGTCGATGGCGTACTCGTCGCCCGCCGCCGCCACGCCGAGTCCCATCGCCGCGACCGCCGCCAGGGCCGTGGCCATCACGTTCCGCCGCATGGTTCGTCTCCTCGTCGCTCGAGCTCGTTGCACGCCGGACGGACCGGTCCGCGGCGCCGCATCGGTTGGTCCGTCTGGTTCTAACCATTACGGACGCGGTGTCAAGAGACCAGCCGACATCTCCCGGCCGGCTCGCGCGGCGGCCGGCCCGGTTCAGCGGCCCGACGCCTCAGCCCGTCGAGTGAGCAGCCGGCCCCGCAGCTCGTCGGGATTCTCCATTCGGGCGAGCTCCGACTCGATGGAGACGCGGACCGGATCGAACCAGCGACGATCGTCGCGATACCAGCCGCGGTAGTCGGGGTGTGCGACGAACGCCCGCAAGAGCTGGGCGGCCGCGTCGCGGGCGAGGCCGGGCTCGGATGCGGCGAGCACCGCGTAGACTCGCGCCAGGTTGAAGTGGGCCCGCCCGACGTCACGTCGGAGGGCGATGGCCATGTCCCGGGCGAACTCGGCCGCCTCCCTCGCCTCGCCATTTCTCCCGGCCAGGAGATCGCGATAGGTGATGACGAACAGGTGGCTCAGGGCGTCGGGCGCGGCGCGGAGCTGGTCCTCGACCCCCGGATCATCGCGAACGGCCGCCAGTTCATTGCGCGCGTCGTCGAACCGCCCCTCCTGGACGGCCAGGTGGGCACGCTTGATCCGGGCGTCGGCATGGACGGGATCGATGACCAGGATCTTGTCGAGCTCGGACGCGGCGAGCCGGACAAGCTGGGCCTTGAAGAGCGAGTCGGCCAGGGCCGATCGCACGGCCACCTCGCCGGGATCCGCGGCCGGCGCCACGCGTCGGCCGCCGGCGCGCGGCGGGTCGATCCAGCGGCCCACAGCGTCGGCGATCCTCGACGTCCCTCCGCCCGCATCGTCGCCGAAGGGATGGAGGCCCCCGTCGGTCCAGGACGCTTGGGGCAGGACCCGGCTGAACATCTCGTAGCTGCGGATGTCCTCCTCCAGCCCGCCGACCTGGCCCGAGGCGGCCCGGGCGAAGGCCCGGGTGCGGTAGAGCTCCGCATGGGCGGGCGCGAGGGTGAGCGCCTGGTCGCAGAAGGCCAGCCCATCCGCCGGCCGCTGGAGGTCGACCAGGCAACTCGCGAGGGTCATCCGGACCACCGAATTGCCCGGCCGCGCATCGAGGCAGCGGTGCAGGTGATCGACGGCCTCGGCCGTGCGGCCCAGCCCGAAGCAGGCCGCCGCCGCGCGATAATGGGCCCAGAACGAGTCGGGCCGCAGCGCGGTGACTCGCCGGTAATGACCGAGCGCTCGCTTCAGGGTGGCGCGACGATCGAAGGCCATCCCGGACGTTCCGGGATCGGTCGTCGTTCCCCCCCTGACGGGCTCGGGCTCGGGCTCACCCTCGGCCGCGAAGCCGAGCATGTGCTCGTCGAGCCAGGCCGGCGTGGATTTCGTGGCCCGGGCTTCCTGCCCGGTGACCCGCGCGACCCGGGCATCCCGCCCGGGGTCTGAACTCACGGCCAGTTGGGACGTGCCGCGCGGGCCAACGGCCGTCTTGGCCGTGCCACTCGATATCGTGTCGGCCGCCCGATTCAGCCGGGCGGCCAGTCGCTGTCTCATGGGGTCGAACGCCCGGATCGGCCGATCCTGGCCGACCCGTTCCAGGATCGCGACCGCCTTCCGCCAGGAATCGGGCGAGTCCGGCCGCTCCTCCAGCAGCCGGGCATAGCGGTAGGCGCGCTCCATCAACCAGAGCTCCAGGTCCTCGCGCTCCGACGGCGGCAGGTAGCGGACGCCGTCCCCCTGCCGCCAGTCGCCGCGAGCCGGCGAATCCCCCGGGTCGAGGATGTGGTAGTCCACCAGGACCCGGCGGGCAACCGACAGCTCCCGCGGATCATCCGGCTCGCGGGCCGGCATGCCGGGATAGCGCTGAAATCGCAGGAACGCGCCCCCGTCGGGGTCGTCCCACCGCCGCGCCACGCTACCGCGGGCCATCGTCTGGAAATCCTTCTGGAGCAGGCGATTGCTGCCGAGGAGCAGAAGCGCGGCGACCGAGAGGCCCACGGCCATCAGGGCCACCGACGCGGCGACCAGCGGCCGTCGCCGCACCCGCAAGGCTCGCGGCACGGTCTGTCCCCAGAACGGCTCGTCGGCGTAGGCGAACGGCCGGTCGGTCCGCCAGCGGTCGAGGTCCTCGGCCAGCTCGATCGCGCGGCGGTAGCGCCGATCGGGGTCCGGATCGAGGCAGCGGCCGAGGATCGAGCGCAACGCGGGCGCGATCGGCCGCCCCGAGGCGGCCTCGACGTCGCCGATCAGCGCCGCCGCCGGCCTCGATCGGGCCGCCGCATAGGCGCGGGCCGCCGATCCCAGCCGCGCCGGGCGGACCGTCGTGCCGTCGTCGCCGTCCCGCGGCGCGGGGATCGCCGCCTCGGTCGCGGGCCGACCGCACAGCGTCTCCAGCAGCACGATCCCCAGCGAGTAGAGGTCGGCCACGTGCGCCGCCCGACCGGCCGGCGGCGCGTCGGCGGGCCCCGTCGGCGGGCCCGCCGCCTCCGAGGTCGCGGGCCGCACCTCGCAGGCCATCGCGATCGCCCGTAGCCGCTCGGGGGCCATGTAGGCCAGCGTCCCGCCGGCGTCGCCGCCTCGGCCGGCCGCCGCGTCGCCGGGAGCCTCCTCGCGCGCCAGGTTGAAGTCGAGCAGCATCGGGCTGCCGTCCGCCGAGAGCAGGATGTTCGACGGCTTGACGTCGCCGTGGATCACCTCGCGCCCCGCCGCGTGGTCCAGCGCCTCGGCCAGCCGGGCCACGACCCACGCCGCAGCCCGGTCGTACCGCAGCGGCGCGATCACCTCGCGCGCCGGCCGCGCCGGGTGGACCGAGGGATACTCCGGGGCCGCGACCTCGTCGAGCGCCGCCAGCAGGTCCGCTCCGGTCTCGGGCCGGACCCGGCGCCACCCGCCGCGGGCCTCCGCCGGCCGCTGTCCGCGCGATCGGCCCCGCGCGTTCAGCACGTCCGCCAGTGTCGCGCCCCCCCAGAACGGCATGCAGATCAACTGGAACGCGTCGTCGACCACGGCGTGCGACACGATCTCGACGATGTGCGCGTGCCGCGCCCGGGCCAGCAGCCAGGGCTCGCGCGTCAGCCTCGTGGCGACCTTCACCACGACCAGCCGGTCCTCCAGGTCGGCCTGCTCGGCCAGGAACACGCGGGCGAAGCTGCCGTGCCCCAGCTCGCGGCGGAGCACGTACGGCCCGATCGAATCGCCCGCCCGGGGCAGGGCCGGCGGCTCCGCACCCGCCCCGGCCGACACCGGCGTCGGGCCGAACAGCCGGCCGATCAAGGACGGCGAGCACGCGCCGTGCAGCCGCAACAGCCGGCGCAGCGGTTCGCCGTACCGGGGAAACCGATCGACGAACGCCTCCGGGGCGACCGCCCGGCCGTCCGCCTCGGCGAGGCAATAGGCGCGGTAGATCAGGTCGACGGCCCCCTGCACGTCGCCGGGGTCGATCCGGTCGAGATAGCGCCCGATCTCGGGCGAATCGCCGCGCTCCCAGGCCGCCGTGAACTCGTGGACCACCGGCGGCAGCTCGGGCCGCCACGACGCCGCCGCCCCCAGCAGCCCCGCCGATCCCCACGAGCCGGAATCCGGGCCCCGCCGTGCCCTCCCCGCGAGCCCGCCGTCGATCGCCATCGCCGTCGAGCGACAGGTCTCCGACCAGCCCGATCGCGCCGCGGGCCGCATCCCCGACGCCCCGACCGCGCCGCGTGCCTCCCCCGGGCCGACCGCCCCCACGGCCACCTCGCGCAGAACGACCGCATCCTGGCCCCGCTGGGCTCGCTCCACGGCCGCGGTCGACTGCGACGGGTAGCTCATGGCCGGCCCTCCATCCGCGTTCGGAACCCCGCCAGGATCCGCCGCACCGAGCGCTCGTCCAGCCCGACGCGGTCCGCGATCTCGACGTTCGTCATCCCGTGACGACGCAGCGTCAGCACGTCGATGTCGCGCTGGCTGCATCCCGCCGTCAACTGCTCGAGCCGGTCGTCCGCCTGAACCCGCTCGCTCGGCGACGGATCCGCCGAGGGGAGCTCGCGCGCAATCTCGCGGTCGCCCCGCCGGATGTACAGCTTCTCCTCGCGCGAGATGTCGTATTTCTCGGTCCTGGTGAGCCGGCGCTGCTGCTCGTTCACCTTGTTCCGCACCACCCCGGCCAGGTAACCCCGCAGGTGGTCGGAATCGTTGAACGCACACGGCCGATCATTCAGGTCCTCGAAGAAACTCTTCCAGACCGCCTGGACGAAATCGGCCGAGTCGTACCGCGACCGCATCCTCCGCGGCAGCCGGCCCCGGACCATCGCCCGGACCTCGCTCTCGAACCGCCCCAGGAAGTCGCGGACCGCCTCCGGATCCCCCGTGCTGGCCCGATCCATCAGACCCCTGAAATCGTCGTCATGCTCCACGACCAATCCCCCCGCATCGACGCGTCGGATCGGTACAGTCCCTTGAGCATCCGGTCGGTCTTCCCGCTCACCGACCCCACGTTCCCCCCAGACCCGCGGCCTCCTCCCGTCCAGCGGCAATGCTCGCGCCCGAGTCCTCGTAGATGCAATCAAGCATCTCACGGCGTGCTACCTCGCCCGGCTCGCGGCCCTCGCGGCCATCCTCAGCCCGGATCGTCATTAATGATGCCTCGTCAACCCGAAATCGGGTTCTTCTCGTCAGTGATCCGGCTTAATCCCATTAGAACGACCTGGAACCGTCAATGCTAGACCACTGTGCCCTTAAATGCGGAATTTTCCAACCCCTAGGGTTTTAATAAAGGTCAAATGCCGACCTAACCGGACTGATCCCCACCGTCTATCTTTCGCAAACCTATTTAAAATCACGACTTGAGGAATGTTTGTCAGCTTCAAATGCCTCGCCAACTCTATTTCCGCCAGACAACATAGCACGCTATCTGAAAAAAATCCGGGCCGGCTGCCGATTTCGGGGCGGAATCGCAACTAAAGCATCGGGCTGGTCGGCCCAGGTCGGAGATAAGCGGGTCAGCAGGATCGCGGACCAGGCGAGCGTTTCCGGCATGGGGTGGTCGGATCGACAGGGAAGTTTCTCCCCGTCAGGCGTCGCGAGACGACGGACGGGCGAGCCCGGGAGGAGTGGTCCATGGAACACGGGACTTCGATTGACGGGCTGGACACGGGGAGTGACTTCCATGAGCGGCATTCAGGCCAGGGATCGTGGCATCCGGACCGGTTTGCAGATGTACCTGGACGACCTCAAGGATGACGTGCTGCTGACGGCGGCCGAGGAATGCGCGCTGGCCGCCGCGATCGCCCGCGGCGACCAGGGCGCGAAGCGCCGGCTGATCGAGGCCAACCTGCGACTCGTCGTGAAGATCGCCCGGGACTACATCGGCCGCGGGATCGCGATCGACGACCTGATCGGCGAGGGCAACCTGGGGCTCATCCGCGCCACCGAGGAGTACGACCCGCGCTTCGGCACGCGGTTCAGTACCTATGCGAGTTACTGGATCAAGCAGTCGATCCGCCACGCGCTGATCAATACCACGGCGACGATTCGCCTGCCGGCACACATGGTGGGCCTGCTGACGAAATGGCGGCGGATGGAGCGCTCGCTCTGCCGCGAGCTGCGCCGGGCCCCCACCTTCGACGAGACCGCCGACGCGCTGGAGCTCAGCCCGATGCAGAGGACCCTCGTCGCCCGGGCGATGCGGGCGCGGCAGCTCCGACTCGAGAACACCATGGCCAGCGACGAGGCCCGCTGGTCGCCGGACGAGTCGGTCGGCCACGGCGACGCGCCCGACTCGGCGCTCGAGTCCGAGGACGACCGCGTTCAGCTCTACCGCCGCATGGACCGCCTCGACGAGCGCGAGCGTGCCGTGATCGCCCTGCGCTACGGGCTCGGCGGCTCGAATCCGCTGACGCTCAAGGAGATCGGCCGCCGCCTCGGCGTGACCCGCGAGTGGGTGCGCAAGATCGAGCTCCGCGCCGTCCGCAAGCTCGACGACAAGGAGCCGGAGGTCACGCGCCGATCGACCCGCCGGATGCCTCGCCGCGCGATGATGCCGGCCCCGCTCGAGGCCGCCGGACGGAAGCGGCCCGCCGCGCAGCCCTTGCTCGCCGCGGCGTCCGGATGATCCAATCAAACCCCCGGCGCGACGGCGGGCGATCGCTCGCTCGAGACCTCGAGTTCGCCCTCCCCGCCCGCCCGGGCGAGGAACCCGAAGGTCAATGCATCGATCGCCCCAAGCCGCCGGAAAAAACGCCGCGCGAACCGCCGCGACGATCGCTTCGGCCGCGGTCATCGCCGCGGCGACGGCCCTGGCCGCCGCCGCCGGCACCGACTGGTCGGCCCCCCCGCGCTACGACGGCGCGGGCTATGCGGTGCTCGCCCGGGCGCTGCTCGAAGGCCAGGGCTACCGAGCCATCGACCACCCCGACCATCCCCGGCACGCCCACTTTCCGCCCGGCTATCCCCTCCTCCTGGCCGCCACGTGGAAGCTCACCGGAATCTCGACCGTCGCGGCCCGCGCCGTCTCGCTGTGCTGCACCGTCGTCGCCACGCTGGCCGCCTGGTGCTGGTTCCGTCGCCTCGTGCCGGCCCGCGCCGCGCTCCTGATGGCGATGGCCCTGGCGCTCAACTGGCTCTGGGCTCGCATCGGCGCGGCGATCCAGTCCGAGCCGCTGTATCTGCTGCTCGGGCAACTGGCGATCCTCGTTGCCTCGGTGCCGGGCCGAGATCCCGCCGGCCGAGGATGGGCCGTTCGTCCGGTCGCTCTGGGAGTTCTCCTGGCCGCGGCGATCCTCACCCGCCACGTCGCCGTCGGACTGGCCCTGGCCGTGCTGGTCGACCGGGCGATCGCCCGCCGCTGGCATGAGGTTATCGTCATCGCGGCCGTCTGCTCCTTGCTGGTGGCGCCATGGGCCGCCTGGGTGCTCTCGGTCGGGCCCGAGGGCCGCTCGCAGGCCAGCCTCGCCTTCGGCGGCGGGAGCCTGCCCGCGCGAATCGCCGGGCAGGCGGTCTTCTACCTCGAACGCATCCCAGACCAGCTCACCGGCCCATTTGTCGAGGTCGGCACCACGTTCCGCCACGACTGGCGCCTCGCCGTCGCCGCGAACCTCTGGGCGACGGCCGCGACCGCGGTCATCGCACTCGGCTGGATCCGCGCCTTGCGGCGTCCTCGACGGCGGCTCGTCGCCCTTGTCGCCGGCTGCACCATGGCCGTCCTGCTCGCCTGGCCGTTCGCCGAGGCGGGGCGCCTGCTGATCCCCCTGATCCCCTGCCTGCTGATCGGCGCCGTAGAGGGCCTGGCGTTCCTGGTCCGATGGCCCGAATGGTTGCGCCGGCGATTGAGTGCCGGCCGGCGCAGGCTGATTGCCTCGGTGCTGCTGCTCGCCGCGGCGTTGCCTTATTCGATGTACGCCACGATTGCCGGCAAGTCGCGGGCGTCAACGCCCGCCGAACGCGACTTCGACGGGGCCTGTGCCTGGCTGGCCGGGCACTCCGATCACCCGGGCCCCGTGCTGACCCGCCATCCCGGCGAGGTCTTCTGGCGGACCGGCAGGCAGGCGCTCGAGGTCCCCACGTCCGAGCGGCCCGGCGACGCCAATGCCGACGCCGCCTCCATCGCCCGGACGATCGCCGACCATCGCGTCGCCTACCTGCTGATCGATCGCAACCGCTATGCGAACGCCCCGCCCAGCCCGCTCGAGGGCTTCGTCGCCAGTTTTCCGGAGCGCGTGCGCGCCGTCTGGGGCCGCCGCGACGACGGCGCGGCGTTCACGATCTACGAGGTGGACCCGAGCCGTTGAGCACGATCCTTTTTCGCGTTTTTCGCGTTTTTCGCGTTTTTCGCCGTTAACTCCGGAAACCCTTACCGCGGCCCCTCGAACCGGAGCTTGCCGTAATCCTCGTGCCGGTGGAAGCTCGGCCTCGTCAGCGGCGCCGAGCTCATCAAAACGGGCTGCGTCCCCTTCCGCCCGTGGTCGTACCGACAGAGGGCGAACCGCCACTCGGCGCCGGGCTTTGGCTTCCCGCCGGTCGCCCTGAACGCGGTCCAGGGGATCTTCCCCTCGACCGTCCAGCGCTCGTCGCGATCGCCGGGCTGGTCGAGCGTGCCGTCGAGATGGACGGCCGCCGTGTTCCCGAGCACCGGCACATCGTGGATATCGGCCGGATAGGCTCCGCGCCTCGGAAACGCACACTCGAACACCAGCGCCTTCGGATTGGCCTGGAACTCGTAGTATTCGGGCCCCTCGGCGCTCGGCTTGAAGAACATCTCGAAGACGTCGCCGTCCCACAGGGTGTCATTGCGCCGCTGGCCGTTCGACCGCAGCTCGGCGTCGGTCATCTCGGCCGCGTAATAGATCGCCTCGTCGTCCCAGACGAGATAGGCGCGAGTGCCCGACCTCGGGGTCTTATCCCAGAACGAGGCGAACCGGGTGATTGGCACGGCGTTTTTCCAGCAGGCGTCGTCGAGCTTGCCGTCGAGGACCGGCGGCTTCGCGGCCCATCGGCACACGGCCTCGCGGGTGACGATGTCGGCCCCTTCCGGGCCTTGATCCGACCGAGTGGCCTTCGAGGCTTCCTGGGCCGTGGCTCGCCCGCCAGAGGCTGCCAGGAAGAGGAGGGCGAAGACCAAGAACGCGCGCCGGCCCTGGACGATCATTGAGACGCTCCCGCAGATGATTGTGCCGGCAAGTAGGTCGGGCATTCTTGCCCGACGGGGCTTAAGCGTCGGGCAAGACTGCCCGACCTACTTCCGGGGTTTAAGCGTCGGGCAAGACTGCCCGACCTACTTGAGACCAGGCGGTCAAAACCCTCGTCCTCCCGTGGCGAACCCCGTGGACGCCTGAAGAGGACGAGGATAGTGCCTCGACAAGTCCCAAGCAACGGCCTGCCCCCGACGGCCCGGGGTGCCAGGGCGTTTCACCTCCTCGGCCTCCCGATCAGATCGACGCGATTCTCCTCGACCTCGATGCCCACACTCTGCTCGAGCTGCCGGATGCGATTCTCCATCCGCTCCAGCCGCTGAAGCGCCTGCCCCATCTGGTTGTCGAGGCTCTCGATCCGCTGGACAAGTGAGGCAGCCCGTGGCGGCGGAGAAAACTGCGGCTGCATCATCGGAGCCGGAACGGGCCCGCCCGAAAGCGGCGGCCGCACGTCGCTCGAAGGCGGAGCCTGGATGATCCCCGTGGGGCCGTTCGGCGTCGCCGGGGGAGAGGGCCTCTCGTCGAAGACTGGCGCACTCGCCGGATTGGCCTGCGGTGGCATCGGTGCCTCAGGCGCTGGCAGCGGCGCCGGCTGGCTGACCCGGCGGCCCTGCTGAGGCGGACCAGGAGCGGACTCGGCGACGGTTGTCTCGGTCGGCACGAAGGCCGTCGGCACCGCGTCGGGCCGGAGAGGATTATTATGCGGAATGTCCTCAGCCTGCGGGGCAACCGGCGGCGGCAGGTTCACGCTCGGTGCCCTCAAATCACCCGCCGTCATCCGTTCGAGCGCCGCCAGGACGCGATCGAGCTTCTTCTCCAGCGCGGCGGTCCGCTCCTCCGCGTCGAACTTGCGTTCGACCTTCGTCTCGACGGACGTCGCCACCGGCGGCGGAACGGCTTGCCTCTTGCCGGTCCCGGGCCCGGCTTGCCCCTGCGCCAGCACAACTGCGCCGGAGACAAACGCCGACATGGTGCCGACGGCCAGGACGATGCCCTTGATCTTCGCGACGAGCATGGTGTGAATAACCCCCTCGGAGAGCGACGCCGCCGCGGCCGAGATGGCCGGGACGGACGCCGCGGTGATGGGACCCGCCGCGACGAGCGCCGCGGCCTCGACAGTGGACTCGAACAGGGAAAACGGCACGGCGGCGGCCCGCGCCTCGCGGATGAGTGCGGCGGACAGGGCCGCAACCGAGAGCGTGACCCCGCGCATCGCCAGCCGGTCGCGCAGCCTCGCCCTGGCCCGCGCCAGCCGGCTGGAGAGCGTCCCCTCGGGGATGCCCAGCCGCCGGGCCGCCTCGGGACGCGGCAGCCCCTCCAGCTCGCACAGGACGATCGGCCCCCGATGCCGCGCCGGCAGCCGGGCGAGCTCCTCGTCCAGCACGGCGCGCAGCTCGTCGAGCGACGACGACTCATCGCCGGGCGGATCGACGTCGGCGCGCTTGCTCACGCGTTCCTCCCTCGCCCGCCGCCGGGCTGCGCGGACGCGGGCCTCCTTCGCCGTCCGAACGGCGACGCCGTACAGCCAGCTCGCCACCTTCTCGCGGCGCACCACGGTTGCCGCCTTCCGCGCCAGGACGAGGAACGTTGCCTGGAACGCGTCCTCAGCGTCGTGCGCATCACCCAGCACCCGGCGGCAGACGCCCAGCACCATCGGCCCGTGGCGCTGGACCAGCTCGGCAAACGCCTCCTCGCCCACTTCATCCCGGCGCGAAACGAACCGCTCGAGCAACTGCTCGTCGCGGAATCCGCCCGTCACGCCGAACTGGTAGAGCGTCCGCAGGTGCCGGACCACCTCGGGCGACGATCGTTCGTGCATGATTGACCCCTCGGCCGCGAAACTCGACCCGCACGCCCCCCAGAGTTCCCGTATTATCCCGGCAGGAAAGATCC
>DAIDHB010000532.1 GCA_027452145.1 Planctomycetales bacterium | reverse complement strand
CCCGTAGGCGACCCCGACGATGGCCTTCGAGTCGTACTTCTTGCCACCGTGCACCAGGAAGTAGCTTTGCGCATGCCCGAAACCGTACCGCTCCAGGAATCGCTCCCGGCCCAGCGAGTCAAACTCCTCGATGGCCTTGAGGATCGACTCACGATGGTAGAGCGGCGGCATCTCGGAGGGATCGACGCGGGGAGCGCGGGGAGTGTCGTCCTGGACCTCGAACCCGAGGTCCTCCAGACACTTCTTGACCGTACTGAAACCACCCGAGAACTCATGGCTCTTGAGTGGCCCGTGGGATGGATTCTCGTAGCCGTAGGCGACCCCAACAATCGCCTTCGAGTCGTACCTCTTGCCGCCGTGCACCAGGAAATAACTTTGCGCATGCCCAAAGCCGTATCGCTCCAGAAATCGCTCCCGGCCCAGCGAGTCAAACTCCTCGATGGCCTTGAGGATCGATTCGCGACGCTGGATGATCGGCTGACGAAGCGGGATGATCGCCATGACAAGGCCCTCAACTTGGATGGAAGATCGTCGTCGAATGGATCACGCCGAGTAGTCGCCGCCGACTCCGCCGGCCTCGTAGAACATCCGGGCCACCTGCCTCGGGTTCCGGCCAATGGCCAGCGCGAGGCCGACCAGCAGGCGCTCCGCCTCGGGATCCGACGGGAGGCGGTGCCGCTCGAGTTCCTTCCGTACCCGGCTGTCGATCGGGAAGCAATGGCCGCCGACGCAGTCCCTCACGAAGACGCTGAGGGTCTTCCAGCCAGTCGCCTGGTGGTCGCGGACGATCGCATCCAGCGCCGGCATGGGATCATTCGGCGTGGCGCTGGCCTCGAGCGCCCGCAGGTGATCGACGTAGCCCGACATCGACAGGCCCCGTTCCATCAGGATCCCCGCCATCCGGAGCAGGCGGGGCCGCATCCATTCCTGATCGAAAACCCAGTTCCGCGTCACCTGCGGCGTCAGCCCGCGGATGTCTCGCCCGGCCTCGAGGATGAAGCGGGGAAAGAGGCTCCGGATGAGCAGACGCTGCTGATCGCGGGTCCGCTGGCCGTAGAGCGTCGTGATCAGGAACCACTCATCCGGCGTGACGTTCGGCCCGGCCCATTCGAGCGGGATGTCGGCCCCATCGAGCCACCGTCGCAGTTCTGCCTCCGCATTCTCATCCGCCAGCCGCTGAGGATTCCCCGCGAAATGGCGGTCCAGCAGCTCCACGGCAGCGGCGAAACGGTCGAGAAGCTCTCGGTCGTCCGGCGACCTTTCCGGACGAGACGGAGGGGCCGGCGATTGCGATGGGCCGCCATCGGCCGCCGAGACGCCGTCCGGCCGACAGGTAGGACAGGGGTCGAGCCAGCCTCCGCCCGTCGCGGCCAGGGCCCAGTCCGCCAGCTCGGCACGATCGCAGGAGCAGACCTTGATGTAGCCGGTTGACGTGGGATTGCGACCGACGTAGTCCTGGATGTGGACGCAGGCCGCCCGGTGCAGCTTGAGGTAGCGATCGGTCGGAGTCTTCTCGGCGTTGACCACGAATCCCAGGGGATTCGCCGTCAGCCAGGTGCGGTAAGCCGCGTCATTATTCGAGAAGAGGATCATCGCAGGGCACTCCGGTGGAAGACCAGGGAGTCTCGGGCCCTGCCAAACGACAACAGGGCCCCGTCATCGGCGCTTGACGTGGCGCCGACCGTTGCCCTGGGCCTTGCGAGGCTCCCGACCGGGTTCCGACATCGGGAGCGGCCTCAATTGTCGAACGCATTGTTGCGAGAGAGCCGCCGAGCCGTCAAGATCCTGGTTCGGACGGGTTCGACGATTGACCGGCCCCTACTTCCCCCCCGCGCCCGCGGCGTTCCCCGCTCCCAGCACCCGGCGGCGGAGGGAGGCGAGCCAGTCCTGGCCCTTGATGGGGGTGGTCGTCGCCAGGGCGACGTCGATCCGCGCGGTGTCGGGATGGCCGGCTCGCTCGCATTCCAGGCCCCTGTCGGCCAGGCGCCTCGCCTCGCCGGTCCAGTCGTCCTTGGTCAGGCCCTCGGCCAGGGCCGAGAGATACCAGACGCGGGCGTCGTCGGGCTGGGCCACCTGGAGCCTCAAAAAGACCTCGCGGGCCGAGGCGAACTGGCCGCGCTCGAGCAGGCTGATGCCCAGGTCCATCGTGGGGTTGCTCGGGTCACGCGAATCGCCCGACGGGCCCGAGGCGGTCGACCCCGGCGGGATGCTCAAACCCGGAGACATCCGGGCCGTCGCCGTCGCCGCGGCGCCCGGCATCGACTCGAGCCGGACGCGGATCGCCCGTATGTCCTCCTGGAGCGTCTCCAGCCGGTTCTCGTCGTGACGCAGCCGCGCCGGCAGCGAGGAGACCTCGTCCATCTCGCGCGCCAGCTCGCCCATCTTGATCTGCATCGTCCGCAGCACCGGCGGCGTCTCGTCCTTCGGCCGCGTCATCCGGTCGACCCGCTCGCCCAGGCGATCCACCCGCTGCATCAGGTCCACGATCTGCTTCTTCAGGGTGTCCGCGTCGTCGGCCGACGTGAAGCCCGGGATCGCGCTGGAATTGGACGCCTGCGCGTTCGACTGCTGGCCCGAATCCTTCGACGTGCCGCCGCCGCCCGACT
The DNA here is from genome assembly GCA_027452145.1 of Planctomycetales bacterium. Taxonomy (GTDB): domain Bacteria; phylum Planctomycetota; class Planctomycetia; order Isosphaerales; family Isosphaeraceae; genus JAKAUH01. The sequence goes on along the minus strand of DAIDHB010000532.1, from coordinate 2,804 downwards.
TGCCGGCCGAGCTCGCGTTCTTCGGCTTCGCCGAGGCGGTCTTGCCCTGCGAACGCGACGAGTCCCCCGACTGCCTGTCCCTGGACTCGAAAAAGTATGAGTAACCCACCGCGCCGATCACGCCGCAGAGCAGGGCCACGCCGGCGGTGACGAGCAGGTTCCGCATCGTCGACGGCTGCGGCCGCCGGTCCGGCCGATCGTCGTGGTGGCGATGACGGTCGCGATCGCGGTCGTGATCTCGCTCGGCCCGGTCACCCCGGTCACGGTCGCCTCGATCGCGGTCCTTCCGCTCGCCGGCCTGCGGGCGGGCGCGTTTCTCGTCCGGCTCGTGCCGTTCGCCGCCACCTCGGTCGTCCTCGCGCGCGGGGGGCCGATCCTCGACGACGACGGTGCGCGCGCCCTGGATATACAGCGGCTGGGGCTCGCCGAGCTGGGTCGTCTCGACCCGGAGCGTGCGGTCGGGATGGGCCTTCCAGTCGCCTGGATGCTCGGCGGCCGCCTCGATCGCCGGATCCGTCGTGGCGATGGTCATCGGATCGGCCGAGTCCGGGTCCGACTCGCGACGGTTCTCGTCGGGACCGCGGGCCTCGCGGCCGGGATGGCCAGGGTCTTCGTGCGCCATGGGAGCGTGTTCCTTGCCGGCAAGCCCCGGGGCCCCGGGGCCAGCCGGGGCGACTCCGCCTCGATGAAACGCCTCGTCTCGGTGCGCCAGAAGCGAAAGTCGTGCCAGACTTCCGAAGATCGACCGGAGCGTCCAGTTGTAGCGACCAGCAAGATTCTGCCGATAAATCGGGGTGGGACTCCGGGACAGGGGATCGAGGCGTCCTCTCCGACGGATCCACGGAGCCGGTCTGCCCGGGCCTCGGCCGTCGGCGGGAGGGTTGAACGTGCGAACCGCGGTACGGAACAGGCTGGCCTTCCTCGGCGTGATCGCGGCCTGGGCCGGGGCCGGAGCGGCGACGGCACCCTCGGCCGCGTGGGGCCAAACGGCCTGGCCGCGACCCCCGGCCGCTGGCGCGAGCGCGGGGGATGGCGGGGTCCGGCCGCTCCAGCAGCCATCGCCATCGGCCTCGGGCCCCGCAGTCCTCGGATCGACGGTCCCGCCGGCGGGGCCGCGGTCGCGGTCGATCCTGGACGGCGAGGTCAACTCGATCGACCTGGGCACGGCGCTGCGGCTGGCGGGCGTGCAGAATCCCGAGGTGCTGATCGCGCGGCAGCGGGTGCTCGAGGCCGTCGCGATGCGTCAGCTCGCCGTGGCGCAGCTCATCCCCAGCCTCAACGCCGGCTCGAGCTTCAATACGCACAGCGGGGTGCTCCAGCAGTCCAACGGCAACATGCTGTCGGTGAACCGCAGCTCGGTGTACGTGGGGGCCGGGTCGTTCGCGGTGGCGGCGGGCACGGTCGCCATTCCCGGGCTCATCCTGACGGGCAACACGGCCGAGGCCCTGTTCCGCCTGATGATCTCCAAACAGGTGGTGCGCCAGGCGGAATTTACCAGCCTCGCGGAGCGGAACCAGGCATTCTTGCGGGTCTGCCTGGCGTACTGCGACCTGTTGCAGGCCGAGGGGCGGCGAGCGATCGCCGAGGGGATCCGCGCCGATGCCGAGCAGGTCGCCGCGATCACCGCCGAGTACGCCCGCAGCGGCGCGGGCCGGCCCGCGGACGCCGACCGCGCGGCCACCGAGCTCTCCCGGCGACGGGCCGACGTCCGGCAGCACGAGGGCGAGATCCTGTCGGCGTCGGCGCGGCTCTGCCGGGTGCTCAACCTGGACCCGTCGATCCGCCTGCATCCGACGGACGCCTGGGTCGTGCCGTCGCCGATCGTCCCCGAGCCCATCCCGATCGCCGAGCTGATCGCCCTGGCCCTGGTCCAGCGCCCCGAGATGGGCGCGCGCCGCGCCGTGGTCCGCGAGGCGCTATTGGCCCTGCACGGCGCCCGGGTTTTGCCGTTCTCGCCGACGGTCTTCCTGGGCTTCAGCGCCGGCGGCTACGGCGGCGGCAGCAACCTCGTGCGGCCGATCTTCGGCGGCTTCGGCGGCCGGAGCGACTTCGACGCGGTCGCCTACTGGACCCTGCTCAACATGGGCGTGGGCAACGCCGCGCTCGTCAAGGTGGCCCGGGCCCACGTGGGCGTGACCCAGTTCCAGGAGCTGGCGATGCTCGACCACATCCGCGATGAGGTCGCCGAGGCCTACGCCCGGACCCACGCGCGGTACCAGCAGATCCTCGAGGACGAGCAGGCCGTGCGCTCGGGCATCCGCGGCTTCCGCGAGGACCTCGAGCGGATCAAGCAGGCGGCCGGGCTACCGATCGAGGTGCTGAACAACCTGCACCTCAAGGCCGACGCCGAATATGCCTACCTGGCCGCGATCGTCGAATACAACAAGGCCCACTTCGAGCTCTACGTGGCCCTGGGCCAGCCGCCGGCCGCCTCCCTGGCGCGGCCGGTGCCAACCGAGGGCTTCCCGGATCCGACCGCCTCGCCCTTCCAGCCGGCGCCGATCGCGCCCGGGGCGGCCGCGGCCATCCCCTCGCGAGGGATGCCGACCGCGTCCGAGGCGGCGGCAAGCGCCCCGACGCTGCCGTCCGCCTCGACGCCGCCGGCCGGCGGCCGCTCGCCCTTCGCGACGTCCGTTCCGGTGCGGCCCTGAGCCGTCGACCCCGATCACGACCAGGAGCCCGACCGACCATGCGGAACCGCCGGGACCACGCGCCCGCCTCGGCCCGAAGTCGGGCCCGCCCGCGCGCCCGGCTGCGGCTCGCGGCCGCCGCGGCGGCAGCCGCCGCGCTGGCGGGCTGCGCGG
>DAIDHB010000531.1 GCA_027452145.1 Planctomycetales bacterium | reverse complement strand
AGATCGAGATTGCTGGCGAAGGTGACGCCGTCGAGCGTGCCGCCATTGGTGGTAAAGACCAGTTTGGCGCCGCCGGATTCGGTCACGGTGCCGCCGGTGATTGTTCCCCCCTGGAGGTTCCACGAGCCGGTCGTTGGGTCGAGAGCCAGGGTCACTCCGCTGTCGTTCAGTGTGCCGGTGAGGTTCACCACGCCGCCGGAGCGGTTGAAGGTGCCGAGCGCGGCCAGTGAGAAGCTGCCGCCGAGGTTCACCGTGCTGTTGCTCGCGGTGATCGTGCCCGCGTTCGTCCAGGCGTTCCCGGACGAGTCGCCCAGGTCGAGCGTGGAGCCGGTGGCCGAGATCGTGGAGCCGGCGATATTGTTCCAGGTGCCCGCCAGTGAGAGCGTCGCGTCGGTGGCCGTGAGGGCGACCCCGGCCGCATCACTCCAGGAACCCGCCAGCGCCAGCGACTGCCCGGCCGCGGCGGTGAGGCTCTTATCGACCACGAAGCCCGACCCGCTGACGCTCAGGCTGGCACCCGCGCCGCCGATGGGGACGGCGCCCAGGTTGCCCGTCAGGCCGCTGATATTGAGGGCCTCGCCGTTCTGGACGGCGAGCGTCCCCTGGTTGGTGAAGGTGCCGGGATTCACGGTGATCGTGCCGCCCGCCGGCTCGCCGCAGTTGATCGCCTGAACGAGTGTGGTGCCCGAGTCCACCTCGATCCCATTGACCAGCGGCGCGCCCGCCGCGCCGTAGTCGAAGGCGACAGTGATCTGGCCCTGCCCGTCGGCGGTGACGGGGATCGACTTGACCACCGCTATACTCTGGCCCCCCGCGGCGGCATAGATGTCGAAGTTGGTCAGCACCTTCGTGCCATTGACGCTGACATCGAACTGCCGCTGGCCCGCGGCGGTCGAGGACGGGTCGGCGAAGTGGAGCAGCAGGTTGTACGAGGCCGAGGACGTGAGTCCCGTGAGCGTGTAGGTAAACGCTCCAGTGCGATACGTCTGGTAGACCGCCTGGGGCGCCGGGCTGGTGACGCCCGAGGTGTCGACGGTTGCCGCCGTGCTGCTGGCATATCCTCCGCTGAAGCCGGAGTCGTAGGAGAAGGGGGCGGTCAGTCCGCCGCTGTCGTCGGCCGTGATGGAGCCCTGGTTGACGATGGCGTCGTTGCTGTACCAGTTGCCGATCGTGCCGCTGCTGCCGCGGATCGCGATGCCGGCGGCGATGGTCAGGGTGCTGTTGTAGCCGGTCTCGTCGAGGTAGTTACTCGAGGCCTTGCCGAAGACGACGGTGCCGGTGCCGGCGAGGGTCTGCGTGCCGTTGAACTGGAGCGACCCGGCTGTGGAACCGGCGGCGTTGCCCAGGTCGATCGTTGCTTCGCTGAGCGTCAGGCCGGCAGAGACCGCCAGCGAGCCATTGGAGAGACTGAGCGTCGACCCGCTGGCAATCGTCAGGCTATGCACGGAGTCGCCGGCCGTTGAGGCGTGCGTGACAGTGATGCCGTCAACGTTGATCTGGGCATCGTCCGTCGACGTCGGCACGTGGTGATCGCTCGCGTCGGACGAGTTGACCCAGTTGCTGGCCGTGTCCCAGTCGCCGCCGGTCGAAGCATTCCAGATCATCGTCGCCAGCAGGGTGCGATCTTCCATCCGCTCCCACTCGGGCCGGAAGAGGTGGCCGAGCTTCCGCGCACGTCGTCGACAGCTCGACGTACCTCGTCCGATCGAAGGATGCTTGCGGCACGACCCGGTTGCACAACGCGACGACATGAACCGTGCTCCTTTCGCCCGGTGATTCGACATCGAAGGAGAGGACGGATGGACCGCTCGTGCGGCGTCCATCCGCGCACCGTGGACGTTCAAGCGCCAAGAAGACCTGACGGGGAGCGCGGGCACATCGAGCTCGAATCGTCGCCGATCCTGGCCCCGACCTGCCCCCGAATGGACCGGAAGCCGTGTCCAGCCCCGCCGTCACACACCGAAGCTCATCCGCCGAGCTTTGACTGGCAGATATGCTCTTGTCTCAAGTAATCGCGAATGAAAAACCGCAGATGGGGAACCCGCCGGCTTTCGACCGGGATGACACCGCCCGGCGTTCCGCTGCCGATGTCGCTGCCTCATGCAAGCCGATTGATCGTCCTAATGGCACAGATGCGGCCACCGACTCAATGATGGTAGCCTGCGCATCAGCGGCAAGCAAGCGGCCTGTGGCAAACGAATCACTTGGCCACGATATGATGCAACTGCGGGATCGTCGAGGACATCGGAGTTCGGCCTGGCTCGGGGCTCGCGGGCCATCGCGTGTTGGGGAGGACGGCGCGGCACTCGGCGACGCGATTGGGGTCGATGCCCCTTGCTGGCCGGGCTTCGGAAAGTGACAATCGGCGCTCTCCGGGAGGCTCATAAGGCATGCCCCGGATCGAACCAGCAGAAAGGGAAGCCGTCCACCATGAGCTTCACGTTGACCTACGACGCGATTGCCCGGCGGATCGATCATTCGCTGCTCTCGCCCACCTTCGGGGGAGCGGTGCTGGAGGATGGCTGCCGGCTAGCGGCCCGCTACGGCGTGGCGAGCGTATGCATCAAACCTTATGCGGTCGGCCTGGCCACGCGAATTCTCAAGGGCACCGACGTCGCCGTCGGCACCACGATCGGCTTCCCGCATGGCGGGCATTCCACGTCGGTCAAGGTGATCGAGTCGCGCCAGGCCATCGCCGACGGCGCGACCGAGCTCGACATGGTGATCAACATCGGCCAGGTGATCGCCGGCGAGTGGGACGCTGTACGCGCCGACATCAACGCCGTCACCCGCGCCGCACATGACGGCGGCGCCATCGTGAAGGTCATCTTCGAGAACTGCTACCTCAACGACGAGCAGAAGACTCGCCTCTGTCACATCTGCGGCGAGGTGAACGCCGATTACGTCAAGACATCCACCGGCTACGGCACCGGCGGAGCCACCCTCGACGACCTCCGCCTCATGCGGCGCGAGTCGCCCTCGCATGTGAAAGTGAAGGCCGCGGGCGGCGTCCGGACCCTCGATCAGATGATCGAATGCGCCGAGATCGGCTGCGACCGCATCGGCGCCTCACGCACCGACGCCATCCTCGACGAGCTGATCGCTCGCCTCGGCCTGCCTCCCCGAAATGCCAACAGCACGTCAGCAGGCTCTGGCCAGCAGGGACAGAGCCCGGATTCAGGCTATTGAGTGCGTGGATGTATGGCATCTTGCTCGCCCCCGGGCCCCCTTCGACCCAGGGGATTCTTTTGTTTCCTCTACCAACAGGATGTCTCAGTTTTTCAAAAACTGTACGGCACCGACGCCGCGAATCGGCTGTTTTCTGTCGGAAGTCCTTGCTACATATGTAGTAATAATTTTTCGGAATTCCTTGAGATTTTCCGGTAGTGCCCGGTGCTCGACGCCGACGCCTGGCGAAGCAGGCTGACTGTGCCGGTTTTGCCGGCGTCGGACGGTTCTCAGCTCCTTGGAACCTCGAGGGTCTCGACATCGTCAAGCGTGCCGACGATGAGGAGGTCGCAAAGGCCGACGAACAGGCCGGTGTCGAGGACGCCGGCGAGGCACTGGAGGCGGGCGTCGAGCGCGGCGGGGTCGTCGAGGTCGGGGAAGTGGCAATCGACGATGGCGTTGCCGCCGTCGGTCAGGACGAGGCTGCTGTCCGGGGCGCGACGGATGGCGGTGGTCCCGCCGAGCTCGCGGATGTGACGCTCGGTGTGGGCCAGGCCGAAGGTGCTCACCTCCACGGGGATCGGCATCCCGGGACCGAGGCGTTCGACGCGCTTGTCCGCGGTGATCATCGTGACGCGGTGCGTCGAGGCGCAGGCGACGACTTTCTCGCGGAGCAAGGCACCCCCCCTACCCTTGATCATGCGGAATTGTGGGTCAATCTCGTCGGCGCCGTCGAGGCTGATGTCGAGATGGTCGACCTCGTCGAGTTCCTTGAGCGCGATCCCGAGCGTCCGGGCCAGGTCGGCGGTGGCCCGGCTGGTGGCTACCGCGACGATCGCCAGGCGTTCGCCGACCAGCCGCGCGGCCAGGTGCCGGACCATTAGCGCGGCGGTGGAACCCGACCCGAGCCCGACGATCATCCCGTCGCGGACGAGGTCGGCGCCGGCGCGCGCGGCCCGATCCTTGGCGTGGTCGGAATTGCTATTCACGGCGAGCCGTCCTTCCGAGGATTCATAGCCGGCGATCCGTCGCCGGCAAACGACGCGCGGTCCGGGGAGACCGGCGGGCCGCCCGGGCCGATGAGACTACGGATCGGGGCGACCAGATTCGAACTGGTGACCTCCTGCTCCCAAGGCAGGCGCGCTAACCAGGCTGCGCTACGCCCCGCACTGCGGTGGACCCGGGCATCGTAAGCCGGACTCGTCCCGCGCGTCAAGCTTGGCGGCAGGCATCGGCGGGCTCGAACTGCGGCCAGCGGGCCCGGATGGATAGTCCGCGCACGCGGCCGATCTGGAGGCGGCCGCCGTGCTCGGCGACCACCCGGGCCAGGATCGGCAACGCCAGCGCGTCCACCGACCGGCCGGCCGGCTGCCAATCTCCGCCCGGTCCAGCGCTCTCTCGAGCGACCGCGCCGGACGAACCGGACGCCGACTCGTCCCACGACACCTCGATCGCCCCATCGCAGGCTGCCCAGCAGACCCGGGCGACCGTGCCGGGACTGCCCGCTTCGGCTCGCCAGCGGGCCAGAGCGTCGAGGCCTGCCCCGAGCTGCACGGGGTCGAGGTCGCCCGGGACGGGCTCCTCCGGACCTTCGAGCCGGATCGACAGCCCACGGGACTCGAACCACGATCGCCATTTTGGCAGGTGATCGGCCATCAGGGACTCGACATCCAGTCGCACCCTGGCGATCGCCATCGGACGGTAGATCGCCTGGAGCGAGTCGAAGAGGCCCTCAATCTGCTGATAGGTCGCCTCCAGCTCGGGCCAGGACGCCGGAATCCCGCCGCGGGCCTCGCGCCGGAACAGATACAGGCTCAGCTTGATCCCGTTGAGCGAATTCCGACAGCGGTGGCAGAAGCCGCTCAGTTGCGAGCGGAGGGCATCGACCTTGCGACGGTCCTGGACAAGCCGGAGGAGCGCCGCGGACAGTCCTTCATCCGCCGGTCCATCGTGCGGTCGTGGACTCATGCTGCAATATCCGATCTCTGGGCAGTCTACGCCGGAACCTCAGCACTCGAGGCGGGGCTGGTAACGGATACGGTTGGTTGCTATTGGGTACCTCCCCCATAGCAAACGCGATGCCGCCTGGTCGGTAGATGACGGCGAATGCCGCAAGGCGGCGGGATGTCGCAGGGTGGGCGCGGCCGCTTCCCGGTCCGTCGTGATCCTGACGAAGCCGAACCTGGAAGCCGGGTTCTCGCCGACATGGTGGCGATCACAAAATGGGAAGCGGATGGATACGAATCCGCGGCCGGCCGCGGTCGGGATCGGCCGGCCGCCGGTCGTCATGAATCAGGAATCGGTCAGGGCCGGCTGGGCCTCACCCGTACCGGCGGCCTCCAGCTCGACGCCCAGGAAGCGGGTCAGCCGGTTGAGCTCGTCGCGGGACTGGTAGTCGATGACGATCTGCCCCCGCTCTGCGCCGCGAGCGCGCACCGTCACTGTGGTTCCCAGCCGCTGGTGAAGGGCCTGCTCGAGTCCGAGAAGATGGGGCATCCGGGCTTCGCCGCCATGACCGGGATCCTTGCGGATTCTGGAGCGGCTGGGGGTCGGAACGCCCGTGCTGACCAGCGCCTCGGTCTGGCGGACCGACAGGTGCTCGGCGACGATCCGCCGGCAGGTGACGACGCGGGTTTCGGTCTCCTCCAGGCTCAACAGCGCGCGGGCGTGCCCCTGGCTGATCTTGTTGACGCGGACGGCGTCGAGGATCTCATCGGGCAGTTCGAGCAGGCGGATCAGGTTCGACACGGTCGAGCGGTCGATGCCGAGGCGGCCCGCCAGCTCCTCCTGCGTCCCGCCGTAGCGCCCGAGGTATTCGCGGAACGCCGTGGCCTTGTCGATGGCGTTGAGGTCCTCGCGCTGGAGGTTCTCGACCATCGCCAGCTCGAAGACCCGCTGGTCGTCCAGGTCGAGCACCCGGGCGGGGATCTCGTGGAGCTGCGCCTCGATGCTGGCGCGGAGCCGGCGCTCGCCGGCGATGAGCTGGTATCGTCCGCCCACCGAGCGGAGGAGGATCGGCTGGAGCATCCCATGCTGGCGGAGCGAGTCCGCGAGCGACGCGAGCTCCGCCGGCTCGAAATGCCGGCGCGGCTGGAACGGGTTGGGATCGACCTGGTCAACGGCGACCTGGAGCAGCTCGGCGCCCTCGAACGACCCTGGTTCCAGGCCACCTTCCTCACGCCCGAGCAGCGCTTCCAGCCCGCGTCCGAGACGACGACGATTCACGGTCGATGACCTCCATGACGAGTTCGATATAGGCCCGGCTTCCCCGGGCCCTTGGGGCGTAATCCATCACGCTCCGGCCGTGGCTGGGGGCCTCGCTGATCGCGACGTCCCGCGGGATGATCGATTCGAACACGGTCTCGGCGAAGTACTCACGGACCTCGCCGGCCACCTCGTTGGCCAGCTCGAGCTCCGGGTCGAACATCGTCAGCACGATCCCGCCGATCTCCAGCCGCGGGTTCTCTCGCGACCGGCACTGGCGGGCGAGCTCGACGATCTGCGAGAGGCCCTCCATCGCGAAGTACTCGCACTGGATCGGGATGTAGATCTCGCCCGAGGCCGCCAGCGCCGCCCTGGTGAGCTGCCCCAGCGACGGCGGGCAGTCGATGAGCACGTAGTCGAACCTGCCGAGCTCGCCGCCGAGCTGCTGCCGCAACGAACTGGCCCGCTGTCGGTTCGAGGCCGAGAGCGCATCGGCGACGGCCAGGCTCTGCGAGCCGGGCAGCACGAACAACCCCGGCTGCGAGGTCTCGACGACCTCGCCCAGCAGCGTTCGGCCGGCAACCAGAGGGTGCCGCGCCGCCGGCTCGACTCCCAGGCCGCTGGTGGCGTTGCACTGCGGGTCGACGTCCACCACCAGCGCCGACCGGCCGGACTTCGCCACCCCGGCGGCCACGTTGATCGCGGTCGTCGTCTTGCCGACGCCCCCCTTCTGGTTGGCGACGCTGATGATCCTGGCCACGGCCCCCCCTGCCCTCGACCCGAGTCGAGTCGAATCCAATCGACTCGAGTCCGCGCGACGCGGCCCGCGAGAGCCGGGCCGCCGGCCCCGATCGGCCGGGATCGTATCGGGTGGGGCGCCGGGTGTAAAGTTCAGATCCCAGCCCGATTGACCCGGTCCATCAGCCGCCTCGCGTCGGCCTCGAGCCGGTCGCTGTACGTGATCGGGTAATCGGGGCGGGCGTCGAGGGGGCGGAGCCGATCCGGCAGCGCGGCGAGCTGCTCACGGCAGCGATCGCGGACCGCCTCCAGCGTCGGCAGCGGCCCGACCAGCCGGCCGCCGCGGACGATTGGCACCAGGAGCGGCTCGCCTTCGGCGGCCTCATCCGCCCGCGTGACGTGGTCGCCGGCGAACCGGCCGTCGGCGTCGCGTTGGCGGAAGACCTGCTTGGCCATGGGATAGGTCTTCTTGGCCGGGCTGAGCTTGTATTTGCCCTCGCCGTCGAGCTCGACCAGCTTGTAGACCATCCCCATCGCGGGGGCATCGCGCGAGGTGATCAGCTCGGTCCCCACCCCGAAGCCGTCCACTGGCGCCCCGGCCTCGACAAGCGCCGCGATCCGCTGCTCGTCGAGGTCGCCCGAGACCATGATCTTCACACTCGATCGGTTGCTCTCGTCGAGGATCGCCCGCGCCCGGCGCGTCAGGTCGTCGAGGTCGCCGCTGTCGATCCGTATCGCCGGAATGGGCGGCTCGATCGCCGCGGCGCGCCGCACGCCCTCGAGCGTGTCATAGGTGTCGACCAGCAGTGTCGACGAGCCTCCGAAGGTCCTCGCGAACGCGGCGAAGGCCGACGGCTCGTCCGGGAACGCCTGGACCCACGAATGGGCCATCGTCCCCGAGGCCGGAATTCCCAGCAGACGCGCGGCCTCGGCCAGGCTGGTCCCGGCGAACCCGGCGATGTACGCCGCGCGGGCCGCCAGGAAGCCGGCGTGCGGCCCGTGCCCGCGTCGGGCCCCGTATTCCAGCAGGGCGCGGCCGCCGGCCACCGAGACGATCCGAGCCGCCTTGGACGCGACCAGCGTCGGATAGGCCAGCGACGCCACGAGGTACGTCTCGACCCACTGCGCCTGCGCCAGCGGGGCCGTGACCCGCAGCAGCGTCTCGCCGGGGAACACGACCGTCCCCTCGGGAATCGCCCACACGTCCCCCTCGAACCGCAACGCGGCCAGGGCGTCCATCACCTCGCCCGGGACGTTTCGGAACATCGGCCAGCCGCGGAGTGCCTCGACCTGCTCGGGCGAGAACGCCAGCCGCAGCAGGTCGCCGACCGCCTGCTCGAGCCCGGCGAAGACCAGGTACGCCCGGTTCGGCGGCATCTTCCGCACGAAGAGCTCGAACGACGCCTGCTTCCCGGCCATCCCCGAGGACAGGTAGCCGACGATCATCGTCAGCTCGTACAGGTCGGTGACCGGCCCGAGGGCGTTCGGGTCAGGCCAGAGGGAGATCGGCGGCTGGTGACTCATCATCGGGCTCCGGTTCGCTTCGGGCGGAACAGCAGCAACGCCGCCGTCGGGCTCCTGTTGCCGCCTGTAGCGGCGCCCGGGTCCACGTCCAGCAGCGTCGGCAGGTTCATCGTGGTCGGGACCTCGCGGACGAAATCCCAGCGGACCCGCGCGCCGGCGAGCCGGCGACGCTCCTCGCCCGATTGCTCGATCATCGCCCCGTCGATCAGGGACCAGGAATTCGCGTCGCCACCTTCCAGCAGCCGCTCGAGCGTCGGCTGGGGCGAAACGGCGACGGCGCCCGACAGGTAGAACGTCACCGGCGGCCGCGCGAGCAGTCGCAGGCTCTCCAGGTTCTTCGGCAGGATGCTCGTGATCTTGCGGCAGGCCAAGCGGAGCGAGTCGCTCGGCTCGAGCAGTTTGGCGAGGCCCCGCGAGTTCTCCCAGTAGGCTGTGAGCGCCAGCAGCGTCGGTAGGATCCAGAGCGCGGCGGCCGCGAAAAGCACCTTCGCCGGCCCACCGATCCCGCGGGGTTTTGCCGTCGCCGTCGTGCGTTCGATCCCCTGCCCCAGCCGGACGAACAGACCCGCGGCGAGCACCCACGAGATGGACAGGAAGGGAAGCATCAGTCGTGCATAGGGGTGATAGAACGGCGTCAGGACCGCCAGCCCGACCCACGCGACGATCAGCAGGCCGACCCGCCGGTCGAGGGGCCGATGCAGTCCGACGGCCACGAACCACGCCGCCAGGAGCGCGGCGAACAGCACGCCGAAGGCCAGCACCAGGGCCGAGATGATCATCGCGAACGCGATGGCGGCGACGGCTCCGCCACGGATTCCGCGCGACGCCAGCATCGCCACCGCGGCCGCCAGGCCGGAGGCCAGCAGCAGGCCCGGCCCGCCCGAGAGCGCCTGGTTCTGCCGGAGCTGGATCACGGCATAGCCCGGCCAGGACGCCAGGCCGCCCATGTACCCGCGCTGGTGCGCCAGCAGTCCGGCGTAGCCGCCGTGCTCCTGGACGAACTGGAACCAGGGCCAGTACACGACGGCTGCCAACGCCGCCGCCACGAACCCCCAGCCCCACAGCCGGAGCCAGGCCGCCCGGTCGCACGCCCGCGCCAACTTCTGCGTCAGCAAGACCGCGACCGCTGCGACCGCCGCGCCGGCGATCCAGCCGTTATACTTGAAGAGTTGAGCCATCCCGACGGCCAGGCCAAAAGCCAGCGCGCGAGCCGGGCCGGGACGCTCCAGGAACCGCTGCCCCAGGCCGATCGCCACCAGCCACGCCAGGAGAAACGAGGCGTCAGTCAGCGCCATGCGCGAGAACGCGATGTGCGGTCCCGCCAGCGCGCAGAGAGCGGCCGCCGAGGCCCCTACTCCGCGGCCGAATGTCCGCCAGCCCAGCCAGCCGACGATCGGGATCGTCAGCGTTCCGGCGACGATCGACACCAGGATCGCCGCCACGTCGCCGCGGCCGAGCAACCCGTACGCCAGCCCCACCAGGAACGGAAAGCCCGGGGGCGCGTACGCAACCACCGTCGGATCAAGCCCCGCGATTCCGCGCGGCGACTGGATCCAGCCGCCGGCCATCGCGTAGATCCCCTCGTCGAAGTGGACGAGCCCCAGCCGGCCCAGCGCCCAGAGCCGCAGCATCCCGCCGATGACAGTCATCGCCGCGATGATGAGGATCTCTCTCCTGGCCCCGGAATCGAGTCGAACTGCGGGAGAACTCATGGCGGACGATTCTAACGGCACCGGGCTGCCGCCGCAAATTGCCCGGGCGCCCGGCCTGGCGAGGCCGGCCCAGGCCATCTCGCACCCGGCGGCCCGCCGAGAACGCCTCGTTTCACGTGGAACCCCGATCCGAGCCTGAGCCTCGCACCATCGTCTGGTTCGGCGCTGGTTGCGTTCTGGTAGAATCCCGGTTAGCGGAATGCCCGCCGATCGCACGGGAGGAGCCATGACCGTCGCGCTGTTCACCGACCGCCGGATGCTCGAGCACCGCACGCCCCGGCCGCATCCCGAGCGGCCCGAGCGGCTCGAGGCGATCCTCCGCCAGCTCGAACGGGCCGGGTATCACAACACCTGCCCCAGCCTGCCGGTCCGTGAGGCGACACTCGAGGAACTCGGGCGGGTCCATTCGCCCGAATACCTCGCCCGCGTCCTCGACTTCGAGTCCAGAGGAGGCGGGATGCTCGACCCGGACACCTGGCTCCTGCCCGGCTCGTTGACCGCCGCGCGGCTGGCCGCCGGCGCCGCGGTTGACGCCGTCGCGCACGTGATGGCCGGTCCCGACCGCCGGGCGCTCTGCCTGGTCCGGCCGCCAGGCCACCACGCCCGGCCCGCGGAGGGGATGGGGTTTTGCATCTACGCGAACGTCGCCGTGGCTGCCGCGGACGCTCTCGAGCGCTTCGAGCTCGACCGGATCCTGATCGTCGACTTCGACGTCCACCACGGCAACGGGACGCAGGAGATCTTCTACGACTCATCCCGCGTCGGGTTCCTGTCGATCCACCGCTACCCGTTCTACCCCGGCACCGGCGCCCGCGATGAGACGGGAACCGGCGACGGCCTGGGGGCGACCGCCAACGTCCCCCTGCCCTATGGGGTCAAGCGGTCCGAGTATCACGCCGCGTTCCGCTCGGCGCTGGACCGGCTGGCCGACCGGATGAAACCCCAGCTCGTCATGATCAGCGCCGGGTTCGATGCGCACGCCGAGGACCCGGTCGGCGACCTCGGCCTCGAGGTCGAGGACTTCGAGGCGATCACGAAGGAGATCGTGGCCGTCGCCGAGTCCCACTCCCAGGGCCGGATCGTGAGTGTCCTGGAGGGCGGCTATAACGTTCCGATCCTGGCGGGCTGCACCGTCGCCCACCTGGATGCTTTGGGAGCCGAGCGCGGGCGGATCTGATCGCCGGCCGAAAGGCAAGTCGGGCAACACTGTTCGGTGCCCGGAGTTCGAGAGTAGAAAGTGACCCCGACGGGATTCGAACCCGTGTTGCATGCGTGAAAGGCATGTGTCCTGGACCAGGCTAGACGACGGGGCCATCGCCTCGGCGAACGATACGAATTTAGCCCGGTCCGGCCGCCGCGGTCAAGGGAACCACGTGATCGCCGGCCGGTTCGCCGCAGGCCGGTGCGAAGGGTTGCATCGCCCGTGGCCAGTCGTTAGCCTTGGGATCAAATCGGGACCTTATGGCCACCAGCAGGCGGCGCTAGGACGAGGGGACGATGAAAATCCTGATCTTAACGGGCGATGCCGGCGAGTCGCAGGAAATCTTCTACGCCAAGTTCCGGCTGGAGGAAGAAGGCTGGCAGGTCCACATCGCCACGCTCGAGAAGCGAGCCTTCCTCTCCGTGGTCCACGACTTCGAGCCGGGCTTCGACACCTATGTCGAGCGGCCAGGATACCGTGTCGAGGCCGACCTCGGCCTTGCTGATGTGGTGGCCGAGAACTACGACGCGCTTGTCCTGCCGGGCGGCCGGGCTCCCGAATATCTGCGGAACCGGGAGCGCGCCGTCGCAATCGTCCGCCACTTCCTCGAGGCGGGCAAGCCGATCGCGGCCAATTGCCACGGACCGCTCCTGGTCCTGGCTACCGGCCTCGCCCGCGGGCGGACCATGACCGCCTACCCAGAGCTTGAACCCGACATCCGCGCCAACGGCGCCGAGTTCGTCAATCGCGACGTCGTCGTCGACGGCGCGCTCGTCTCGGTCCGAGGCTGGCCCGATAACAGCCCCTGGATGCGGGAATTCGTCCGGTTGCTCAGGGCCAGGGCAAAGTAGAGAGCAGGAGCGACCCTCGCCGGGCCGAATGGACCGGCGTCCTGGTGTCCTACCTGCAAGACCTTATGTGAAACCGACAAATCCAGACGCAGTCACACCTCGGGGCGGCCCACCTTCGCGGCCGAATCCGAGGCGCGTGCCTGATTCTGGATCGCGTCGTAGACCTCTCGTCGGTGCACCGTGACATCCTTCGGAGCCTCGATGCCCAGGCGCACCTTGTCTCCCCGGATCTCGATCACCGTCACGGTGATGTTGTCGTTGATGATGATGCTCTCGTTTTTCTTACGGGAGAGAACCAGCATTGCCTCTCCTCTTCCTCTCTGGGGCCTTGCGCTCGGCGCGTACCATCCGTTGCTGTGAGCAAACATGGGTCCAGGGAAAGACAGAGTGCCGCTGATCGTCGAGCTCGCGCTGACGTTGCGCACACCGCCTTTAGTGAACTGTACATGCTGAAACGACTCGGTCAAGGGCGGGGGATTATTTTAGTCGTTTCCTTTTTTGCGATTCCTAAAACATTAGGGCGAGAATCCGAAGGATGAGATGCCTCGTCCGGCGCGGCGGGAGGGCCGGCGATAGCGACGAACCCACGTGGTGCGGCCACGGACCGAAGTCCGAGGAGAATGGACGTATCCTGCTGGTGCGACGGGATTTCGGTGTGTCGTCGTTCGAGCGGTCTAGACCGTCGGCGAGGAATAGCGGCGATAGAGGGGGCCGAGGCCGAGGTCGAAGATCTCGGCCTCGATGTCCTCGACGCTGGTCGAGTGGATGGTCTCACGAAGTTCCTGGATGAGCAGCTCGATGAACTTGGCCCGGGCGCGCTGGAGATTCTTGCGAAAGGCTTCGGGGCGGACGGGCGTGCGGGTGATCTCGCTGAGCTTCTCGGCGATCTCGTCGATCGACGCCTTGGGGAAGTCGCGGCGGAGTTGCAGGACGGTGGCGTACCGGTTTTTCGGAGTGGTGGCCTGGTAGGTCTCAAGTCGGGACCAGACTCGGTTGATAACCGCTTCGCGCCAGACGCGGTCGAAGTCCTCGTCGGGGCGAGAGTCGAGCAGGTCGCCCGGGGGAAGCGACTGGAGCTTTCGGCTGCGGAAGTGGTCGATGATCAGGCGGTGGAGCACCGTACGCAGGTAGTCGCGGAATCGGCCCTTGGTCTTGTCGGCACCGGCGAGCTTGCCGGTGAGCAGCTTGGTCCAGAACTCCTGGAGTACTTCGTCGGCGAGGTGCTTGTCCCGCACCTTCAGGTGGATATAGCGGGTGACGGCGTCGTGGTAGCGGCCTACCAGCTCTTCCATCGCGGCCTGTCCCTGCGGACCGGGCGTGTGGGCGCTACTGATGGTCGTCCAGATCGTGGAGATGTCGGTCAGCCGCTCGTCACTCATCTCTATCATCCGAGTGTGCCGGACGATCGGTGTCCGGTGCGTGCCGCGTCGAATCGCCGTTCCTGGGACCCATGCCAACCCTGTGCCATGTGTTTCACGTGAAACGTGGTCCGAGGGCCTTGTACCGACCGATGCCCCACCATTCCGCCCCGCCAGGCGGGGCGGCAGTCCGCGGAGGTCGCCGGTCCGCCGCGTCCTCGGAGCAGCACGGTCAGCCGGCTCGCTCCACCTAAGTACGCCCGGCAGGATTCGAACCTGCGACCGACGGTTTAGAAAACCGTTGCTCTATCCGCCTGAGCTACGGGCGCGTCCGGCCGGGGCAGCTCGCGGGGAGGGTCCCGAAACCAACGGAGCGCTCCGAAGCGACGAGCTGCGCCCGGCAGGATTCGAACCTGCGACCTGCGGTTTAGGAAACCGCCGCTCTATCCTCCTGAGCTACGAGCGCGTGAACCCCGTCATCTAAAGGGATTCTCCGCCAAGTGGGGCACCCTGTCAACTTTCTTGCCCGCCGCCGCGCCGGATTGCATCCTTGACACGGCCGGGAGTCCTGGGGATCGGGCGCCGGGAATGGTTCCGAGGGAAGGGGGGCGCGATGGCAGCCGAGGCCGCGGTGGCAGTGGTCACGGGCGGGAGTCGAGGGATCGGCCGGGGGATCGCGCTTGCGGTCGCCAGGCTGGGACACACGGTGGTCGTCAACTATCGTTCCGACGAGCGGTCGGCCGCGGAGACCTGCCGGCAGGCTCTGGAGCAGGGGGCCGCCGCCGCAGTCGCGATCCGGGCCGACGTGGCCGACCTGGACGATGGCCGCCGCCTGGTGGCCGAGAGCCTGGCCGTCGCCGGGCGCATCGACCTGTGGGTCAACAACGCCGGGGTCGCGCCCGAGACGCGGGTGGACCTGCTCGAGACAACGCCGGCGAGCTGGGACCGTCTCCTGGGGATCAACCTGCGCGGGCCGTTCTTCCTCACACAGGCCGTCGCTCGGGCCATGATCGATCAGCGGGGGGGCGGAGTTGCTTCGTCGCCCCAGATCGTCTTCATCACCTCGGTGTCGAGCCGGTCTGCCAGCGTCAATCGGGGCGAGTACTGCGTCTCCAAGGCGGGGCTGAGCATGGTCGCGCAGCTCTTTGCCGCGCGGCTGGCGGGCCAGGGGATCCGGGTCCACGAGATCCGGCCGGGCCTCATCGAGACCGACATGACCCTGCCGGCGCGCCAGGCTTACGAGCAGCGGATCCGCGAGGGCCTCGTTCCGCTCGCACGATGGGGCACGCCCGACGACGTCGGCCGTGCCGTGGCGGCCATCGCGTCGGACACGCTGGCCTATTCGACGGGCACCGTGATCGACGTCGACGGCGGTCTCGGCCTTCGAATCCTCTGATCAGACGACACCTGGGAAAGCGCGCCGAGGCCGGTACGAGGGCTGTCACACTCGACCCGATCCCGGGTAAAATGACAGCATCGGGCCGCGCCGTGCGCTGGATCAACCGCGCAACCGGCTCTTGGG